>NZ_JAUSYK010000001.1:2105693-2406506 GCF_030816855.1 Arthrobacter sp. B3I4
GTTGAGGAGTTCGCGGGCCCAGCCGGCGGGGACGATGCCGTAGCCGGGGAGCCGGGCGGGTTCGCTGTCGGCTTGGAGGAGGGTGCGGTCGGTCATGACGAGTTGGATTTCGACTCCGTTGATCCCGCCGGGTGTGCCGGTGGTGCGTTCGACGAGGGTGTCGGCCATGAGCTGGCCGCGGGTGCGGGGGTCTCCGCCGGAGCGGAGGGTGTCGGAGTGCCGGGTGAGGGCCGCGTACAGGGCGACGCCCTGGCCCACGGGCAGCAGGGCGGTGAGGTAGCACATGGTGTCCGGGGCGGGGCGGAGACTGACGTGGCGTTCGGTCGCGGCGTGCGCGGCGCGCTGGGTGACGGAGCGGGGGTCGCGGCGGTAGGCGGCGGCGCGGGCTGCGGCGGTGATGGCCCGGTCCCCGGCGCCGTCGAAGGTGCCGGTGTCGGGGGGCGAGTTCTTCGTCCACGGCGGTCCGGTCGGCGGCGGGCAGGCAGGCGGTTTCCCGGACCAGGAGGGTCGCACGCCATTCATTCAACTGCCCGGTTTCGAGGGCGGTGAGGGTGTGCGGCATTTCGGTGACGAGGGCTTTCGCCAGGCCGAGGAGCCGGCCGCCTTTGGCCGGGGATTCCCGCCGGGCCAGGGCGATCTGGGCCGCGACCCCGGCCCCGAGCTGGTCGGCCGGTACCCCGGCGGCGGCTTGTTCACGCCGCTGGGCCAGGTCAAACGCGACCGCGAGCCGGGCCTGACGCGCAGCCAAGGCCGACTTTAGATCCTCCAGCTGGCGAGTTTCGTCAATGAACCCGGCGGCACTGCCCGGTGCAGGGAGCTCGGCGAGAATGCGGGTCACGTCCGCGACCGTCATCTCTTTCGTCCCGCCCACTTCGGGCTTCTGCTTGCCGTCCATGATTCAACTAAACCAGCGGGGTCCGACAATATAAGGCCGCAGGCTGCGACAAAGCCGTAAGAGGCCCCAAGGGATTGACGTTGCCGCTTTACCGCGTCCGAAGCTGCGAGCCGCGGCCGTCTTCCCCTAACGGTGCAACGAGAAGAATATGGAACTGGAGGCAGCTGAGGGGAGGCCATAGCAGCGGAGGAAGGGCAGCTGAGATGGACGCGAATGCTGTTTCACACTGGCGCACCTGGGCCTGGATTACGTGGTTGGTAGCCGCGATGCTGTTATTGGCGTTCCTTGACCTAACGGTCCATGCGGTGGTCGTCAGTTCGACGGCGCTGGTGCTGGCCGCGGTATCTGGGCCCGCCGGATGGCGGAGGCAAAAGTTCGACAAACTTGATCTCACCGTCGTGGCGGTGCTGTACGTTGCCGTCGTCGTCCTCTTTCGGGTCGCCTTCACGGTCTTCACGGCCACGAACGTGCTGGGCCTATTCCTATGCTTCGGCACAGGATTGACCCTGGGAGTCGCGGGTCCGGTGTTCTACACGGTCCGGCGCGGCAGGCACTTGTCCGATTTGGGATTGTGGCTGGGTAACTGGAAACAGGCCGTGGGCCTTGGGCTGGTGTTGGCGGCGATTCAGTTTGCCGTCACGCTTTTGGGCTACCCGTTGCCGACGCCGGTTGATTGGGTGCCGCTGCTGGTCATGTCCTTAACGGTGGGTGCCTTTGAGACCATATTCTTCCGCGGATTCGTCCAAACCCGTCTGAGTGCCAGCCTTGGCCAGGTTCCCGGCGTGGGTGCCGCCGCGACACTCTATGCCGTCTATCACGTCGGCTACGGCATGGGCGGCGAAGGAATGGTCTTCCTCTTCGGATTGGGCGTCATTTACGCTGTCGCCTACGCTCTGACGCGCAACTTCCTCGTGCTCTGGCCCCTGCTCACCCCGCTCGGATCGTTCTTCAACAACCTCAACGGCGGAGAGATTGAGCTGCCCTGGGAGTCGATTCTGGGGTTTGCTGACGTTCTGGGTCTTATGGCTGCGTCGGTCTGGCTGGGCCACCGGATGCTTCGGCGCAGCGCCCGCCGTCGGGCAGTAGCAGGACAACGCGCACAGCGGCCCTGACCTGCCGCTGTGACGCAATCGGCAGGCGCCCCGGCGCGTCCCGTATTTCAGATCGGTAACGCGACCTCCTATGCTTAGCGGGAGCCTTTGTAAGGATTTGGGGGCGAGTAGTCGTGAGGAAACTGGTAAATGAGTAGTGTTCTGACAATCCGCGGAGGCGTCCCGCTGACCGGCCGCGTCACCGTCCGCGGGGCCAAGAATCTTGTCCCCAAGGCGATGGTCGCCGCCCTGCTGGGCAACGAACCGTCCGTGTTGCGCAACGTTCCTGAGATCAAGGACGTTGAGGTTGTCACCAGCCTGCTCCAGCTGCACGGCGTGACGGTGGACAAGGACCCGGTCACCGGGGACCTGACCCTGGACCCCACGAATGCGAAGACCGCCTCGCACACGGCCATTGACGCGCACGCCGGCGATTCGCGCATCCCGATCCTGTTGTGCGGACCCTTGATCCACGCCATCGGTGAAGCGTTCATCCCGGACCTCGGTGGCTGCAAGATCGGTGACCGCCCGATCGACTACCACCTCAACGTGCTGCGCCAGTTCGGCGCCGTCGTGGAGAAGCGCCCGGGCGGGATCCACATTTCCGCGCCCGGCGGCCTCAAGGGTGCCAAGATCGCCCTGCCCTACCCGTCCGTCGGCGCGACCGAGCAGGTCCTGCTCAGCGCCACCCGCGCCGAGGGAATCACGGAACTGTCCGGCGCGGCCACCGAACCGGAAATCGTCGACCTCATCGCCGTGCTGCAGAAGATGGGCGCCATCATCAGCGTCCAGACCGACCGCACTATCCGCATCGAGGGCGTCCAGGACCTGGGCGGCTACAACCACCGGGCCCTGTCCGACCGCAACGAGTCGGCGTCCTGGGCCTCCGCAGCCCTGGTGACCCGCGGCGACATCTTCGTAGAAGGCGCCACCCAGCGCGACATGATGACGTTCCTGAACACCTACCGCAAGGTGGGCGGCGGCATGGACATCCGCGACGATGGCATCCGCTTCTACCACCCGGGCGGCAAACTCAGCCCGCTGGTCCTCGAAACGGATGTGCACCCCGGGTTCATGACCGACTGGCAGCAGCCGCTCGTCGTGGCTCTGACGCAGGCGGAGGGCGTGTCGATCGTGCACGAGACCGTCTACGAAAACCGCTTCGGCTTTACCGACGCCCTGATCCGCATGGGGGCCAACATTCAGGTCCACCGCGAGTGCCTTGGCAGTGTCCCGTGCCGCTTTGGCCAGCGGAACTTCCTGCACTCGGCGGTCATCTCCGGCCCTACCCAGCTCAAAGGCACCGACATCGACGTCCCGGACCTGCGCGGCGGCTTCAGCCACCTGATCGCAGCCCTGGCCGCCACGGGCACCTCGCGTGTCACCGGTATCGACATCATCAACCGCGGCTACGAGCGGTTCACTGAAAAGCTCGCCGGCCTGGGCGCCGATTTCGACATTACGTCGGCGCGGTAGCGGGGACGACGTGAAGGAAACGGCCAAGAGCCACGTCACCTTTGTCATCGTCGCCGGCATCGTCCGGCCGGTGATGAACCTGCTGATGAACAAGAAGTGGGAAGGCCTGGAAAAGCTCCCCGCCGGCGGGTTCATCGCGGTGCCCAACCATTGCACGGAGATCGACCCGCTGGTGATCGGGCACATGCTCTACAACCAGCAGCGGATGCCGCACTTCCTGGCCAAGGGCAGCCTCTTCAAGGTCCCGGTCCTCCGGTCTGTGCTGCGTAACACCAAGCAGATTCCGGTGGAACGCTCGACGGCGGGAGCCAACCGTTCGTTGCAGGTCGCCAAGGAAGTCGTGGATGAAGGCGGCGCCATCATCATCTACCCCGAGGGAACGCTGACCCGCGATCCGGAGCTGTGGCCGATGAAGGGCCACACCGGGGCGGCCCGGATGGCGCTGGAGAGCGGTATCCCGGTCGTCCCGATGGCCCACTGGGGAGCGCATGAGGTCTTCCCGCGCTACGCCAAGCGGTTCCACGTCTTTCCCCGGAAGACCTCACGCGTGCTCGTCGGTGATCCGGTGGACCTGAGCGCCTTCGCCGGCCGGCCGCTGGACCGGGCGACGCTGGCAGAGGCGACGAACGTCATCATGGAAGCCATCACGGAGCTGCTGGCGACCCTGCGCGGGGAGCAGCCGCCGCTCTTGCGGTGGGATCCGGCAGCGCACAACCAGTCCACCCACGGTCGCTTCATGGAGCGCGGTGGCAGTGCTCCCGGCGGTGGCGCCGACAGGGCCCCCGGCGGGGTTTTCGACGGCGGTCCGGTTGACGGCGCGCCGGACGGCGCCAAGTGACGGCTGGACCCGCGGGTCCGGACGCCACCGGCTCGGCGCTGCGCGTTGCCGTGCTCGGCGCCGGCTCCTGGGGGACCACCTTCGCGAGGATCCTCGCCGACGCAGCAACTGCGTCCGGGGTTGAGCGGAGCATCCGCGTCTGGGGCCGCCGCGCCGCCGTCGTGGACCAGATTAATGCCGAGCACCGCAACGAGCAGTACCTCAAAGGTATCGCTCTGCCGGAAAGCATCACCGCTTCCACTGACGTGGCTGAAGTCCTTGACGGCGCCGACCTGGTGGTCCTGGCGGTTCCCGCCCAGACCCTGCGGCCGCAGCTGCGCGAGTGGAAGGGCCTGATCGGGCCGGACGCGCTCGTCGCGTCCCTGATGAAGGGCCTTGAACTGCACTCCGACGCGCGGATGAGTGAAGTCATCTGTGAGGAGCTGGTCATCCCCGCCGACCGCGTGGCCGTGGTCTCGGGGCCCAATCTCGCGATGGAAATTGCGCGCGAGGAGCCGACTGCCTCCGTGGTGGCCTGCTCGGACGCTGTCGCGGCGGGCTGGATGGCACGCAGCTGCACCGCCCCCTACTTCCGCCCCTACACGACGTCGGACGTGGTGGGCGTCGAAATCGGTGGCATCGTCAAGAACATCATCGCCCTCGCCGTCGGCATCTGCGAAGGCAAGGAAATGGGCGACAACACCAAGGCCTCCGTGATCACCCGGGGCCTCGCGGAGACTTCCCGGCTGACCCTCGCCCTCGGCGGGGAGGCCCGCACCATGGCAGGGCTGGCGGGTCTCGGCGACCTGGTCGCCACCTGTTCCTCGGCACTGTCACGCAACCACACCGCCGGCCGGCTGTTCGGTACCGGGCTGAGCCTGGACCAGGTCACCGCCAAAATGACGCAGACCGCCGAAGGCATCAAATCGGCGCAGGCCGTGCATGAGCTCGCTGGCAAGCTGGGCGTGGAAATGCCCATCACCGCCGCCGTCGTCGCCGTGCTGGCCGGAAAACTGTCCGTAGACCAACTGGGGCCGCTGCTGCTGTCCCGGGACCTGAAATCCGAAGGCGATTACTAACAGTGTCGGAAAAGAACTTGACTCCAGAGCCCCAGTCCGGCCGAGCCCGGCCCCGGGTTGCGGTGCTCTTTGGCGGCCGCTCCAGCGAGCACGCGGTCAGCTGCGTCACGGCTGCCGGCGTGCTCGGCGCGATCGACCAGGCGAAGTATGAGGTGATCCCGATCGGGATCGCCAAGACCGGCCAGTGGGTTCTGGCCTCCGGGGACACCCGGGAATGGTCCCTGTCCGCCTCGTCACTTCCCGAGGTTGCGCCGTCGGATCAGACCGTGACCCTGGCCGAGATCGGCGGCGAGCACCAGCTGATCGTGGCCGCGCCCAACCAGGTCCCGCAGGAGCTCGGCACCGTCGACGTCGTCTTCCCCCTGCTGCACGGACCGTTCGGCGAGGACGGGACCATCCAGGGCCTCCTGGAACTCTCCGACACCCGCTACGTCGGTGCAGGCGTCCTGGCCTCCGCCGTCGGCATGGACAAGCACTACATGAAGGTCGTTTTCGAGTCCGCCGGGCTCCGGGTCGGCCCGTACATTGCGGTAACCGACCGGCAGTGGCTCACCGATCCGGAGCTGGTCCGCAAGCGCGTGGACGCCTTGGGCTTCCCGGTCTTCGTCAAGCCGGCGCGGGCCGGTTCCTCCATGGGCATCTCCAAGGTGGATTCGCTCGAGCAGTTGGACGCCGCCATCGAGGCCGCCCGGCAGCACGACCCTAAACTCGTCATCGAGGCAGGCATCGTCGGCCGGGAAATCGAATGCGCCGTGCTGGAGGGCCGGGGAACGGACGCTCCGCGCACCTCAATGCCGGGCGAGATTTCCGTCGCCGGCGGGGGCCACGTCTTCTACGACTTCAACGCCAAATATGTCGAGGACGACGCCGCGGCGCTGAGCTGCCCGGCCGACCTCCCCGAAGAGGCCATCATCCGGGTCCGCGAGCTCGCCGCGGTCGCTTTTGACGCAGTCGGCGCCGAGGGCCTGAGCCGGGTGGACTTCTTCTACACGCCCGAGGGCGAGCTGATCATCAACGAGATCAACACCATGCCCGGATTTACGCCCAAGAGCATGTACCCGCAGATGTGGAAGGCCTCCGGGCTGGGCTACGCGGACCTGATCGACGAACTGATCTATCTGGCCCTGCACCGCAGGACCGGTCTGCGCTAGTCCCCACCGGCACCCTAACCTCGCTCCGCTTCGGCCAGGGAACCCGGCCTACTGGCCCGTCGGCAGGGTTGCGGCGTCCGACAGGCCTACGCAGTTCCGCACGGCCTTCACCTTGCCGGCGGCATTGGCGAGTTCGGCGAGGACCGTTGCCGAACTGATCTTGTTGGGGTCCATCAGGATCTCCGTGGCCGGTTCGCGCCCATAGGTGGTCAGCGTCCACACCGGGTCGCCCTCCTTGATCACCCAGTCGACGCCGTTGACGCTGACGCAGCGGTCTGTTGTGGGGCCGGGCACATTGACGCCGCACCGCAACACCACCAGCGAGGGATCACCCCATGCCGCCGTCGCTTGGCTGTTGGTTTTGCGCAGTTTGGCTTCGCCGATGCTGTCCGGCAGCGCGACCATCATCGGCGCGCACGCCGCGTTCGCCGCATCCTTGGCGGGCGGGACGTCAACGGCGGGGGAGCAGCCGCTGAGCGCGAGCCCGACGGCAGCTGCGGCGGCACCTAAGCGAAGCGGGCGGAGGAAACCGGTGGGGCGGTGCTGCTGCATCCATCCAGCCTATCCCGGCGGGAGCGCGCGGCCGGACGCCGCCGTCATCCTCGTCGCCGCTGTCAGCCTTGGGCGGTAGCGTAGGGCTGTGCTTGAACCCGGAACCCCCAAACCGCAGGACCCCTCGCCGCAAAACCGAGCCCCGCTCACCGTCGCCGAGCTGTCCGAAGGTGAGCTGCTCGAACGCATCTTCCCCCGGCTGCACGGCGGGGAGAAGAGCACGCTGCTGCTCGGCCCCGGCGACGACGCTGCCATCGTCGCGGCGCCCGACGGCCGCACCGTGATCAGCATCGACACGCAGGTGGCGGACCAGGACTTCCGGCTGGAGTGGAACAACGGCTACCGGACCTCCGGCTACGACGTTGGCTGGAAAGCCGCCGCCCAGAACCTCAGCGACATCAACGCCATGGGTGCCCGCGCCACCTCCCTGGTCGTCAGCCTGACGATGCCGCCGGAAACCCCCGTGTCCTGGGTGGAGGGCTTCGCCGACGGGCTCGGCGCCGGCATCCGCGAGCTCGGCGCGCCCAACTGCGCCGTTGCCGGCGGGGACTTGGGCCGCGGCCGTGAACTGGCCGTCAGTGTCGCCATCCTCGGCACCCTCGACGGGCACGACCCGGTGCTGCGCTCCGGCGCCCGCCCCGGGGACACCCTGGCCCTCGCCGGCACCGTCGGGCGCGCGGCCGCCGGACTGGCCCTGCTGGAATCCGCCACCCCGGTGGCCTCGCTCAGCAAAGAACAGCGGGACCTGATGGACACCCAGTGCCGGCCCCGGCCGCCGCTCGCCGCCGGTCCGCTGGCCCGCGACGCCGGCGCCACCGCCCTGATGGACATCTCCGACGGCCTGGTCCGGGACGGGAAACGGATGGCCGCGGCCAGCCGAGCTGTGCTCAACCTGGACCCGGCTGCGCTCAAGGACCTCGGCGCGCCGCTGCAGCCGGCCGCCTCCCTGCTGGGCACGGATCCGCTGGGCTGGGTGCTCGGCGGTGGTGAGGACCACGGCCTGCTCGCGGCCTTTCCGCCGGACGTTCAGCTGCCATCCGGGTTCACTGCGATAGGCTCGGTAGAGGCCCTTGCACCAACGGACAGCACGGGCGTGACGATAGCGGGCCAGCCCGCTGACACTGTCGGATGGGATCACTTTGCAGACTAAAATTGCCGCCAACGCGCAAGCGATGAAGCGGTGGTTGGGCAAGGCAGAAACGACGCTCGGAAACCACAGCGACCGCCTGAACGCCATCAACATTTTCCCCGTTGCAGACGGCGACACCGGCACGAACCTGTACCTCACGGTCCGCGCTGCCGCCCGGGCGCTCCAGGACGTTCCCACCGACACCACTGTCCTTCCCCAGTTGACCCCGGGCATGCAACTGCACGAGGTGGACCCGCCCGCGCCCGCGCAGAACGACGTCGGCGCGCTACTGGCAAGGGCAGGCCAAGCCGCGATCGAGCAGGCCCGCGGCAACTCCGGCACGCTCTTCGCCGTGTTCCTGTGCGCAGTCGCCGAACCCCTGGCAGGCCACCCCCGGCTTAGCTCGCCGCTGCTCGCCGCGGCCCTGAACCGTGCGCAGATCCGGGCCTGGTCCGCGCTAAGTGACCCGGTGCCCGGCACCATGCTCTCGGTCATGGAGGCGGCCGCCCGCGCCGCCGCCGCCGTGGACGCCGAGCACAACGGCGACGACAGCAACCACACGCTGGGCCTGGCCCTCGACGCGGCCGTCGATGCCGCCCTGGCCGCGGTGGTGCACACCGAGGACCAGCTCGAAGCGCTGAACACCGCCCACGTGGTGGACGCCGGCGGCGTCGGCATGCTCCTGGTCCTGGACTGCCTGCGCTCGGCCGTGCTCGGCGAGGAGCTCCAGGACCAGCTGCTGGACGGCCTGCACGGCTACGACGTCCAGGCCCCGCACATCCACACCGGCATGCCGCGGGATGAGGGCGTGGAGGTCATGTGCACCATCGCGCTGTCTCCGCTGGATGCCGCCACCATGCGGCAGCGGCTCGACGAGCTGGGGGAGTCCGTCATCATGAGCCAGGTCGGCGGCACCGCGGACGCCGACGGCGCCTACCGCTGGCGGGTCCATGTCCACGTGCCCGACGCCGCCCCCGCCGTCGCGCTGATCCGGTCCCTGGGCGAGCCTTCGGACATCAACGTCAGCGACCTGGCCCTGCCCAGGGAGCCCCAAGACCCCTCGGACGCTTCCGATGCCGGCCTCAGCACAGACCTCGACGGACATGGACGCTGAACTTGAAGTAGGCCTCGAGCGCCGGATCGGTAAGCGCTCCGCGGCCGTCATCGAAAAGCACCTCGGCATCACCACTGTCGGCGGGCTGCTGAACCACTTCCCGCGCCGCTACATGAACCGCGGGGAGCTGACCCCCATCAGCGAGGTCCCGCTGGATGAGGAAGTTACCCTGATCGCCCGGGTGGTCTCGAGCAGCACCCGCCCCATGCGTGCCCGCAAGGGTTCGCTGACCGATGTCGTGATCTCGGACGACGTCGCGGCCCCCGGCTCCGGCGTGCCCGGTACCCTCAAGGTCAGCTTTTTCAACGGCCACCGCGCCAGGGCCGAGCTGTTACCGGGCCGGCGTGCCCTGTTCTCCGGCAAGATCACCCGCTACAACAACGCCCTGAGCCTCACCAACCCCCAATACGAGCTGCTGGACGAGGACCCGGACATCCCCGGCAAGGACCCGGAAAAGCTCGCCGCCATGCCCATCCCCGTGTACCCGGCCACCGCCAAGCTGACCAGCTGGGCCATCCGGAAGGTCATCGCCGCACTCCTGGAAACAGCGGACCTGGCCGCCGTGCCGGACCCGCTCCCGGACGCCATTGCTGCCCGGGAGAAGTTCCTCTCCGTCGCCGATGCGTACCGGCTGATCCACGCCCCGGAATCGCCGGCGGACTGGCGGCGCGCCCGGGACCGCTTCCGCTACCAGGAAGCCCTGGTGCTGCAGTCTGCCCTGGCCCGCCGCCGTGCCCAGCTGGCCGCCGAGGACGCCACCGCCCGCCGCCCGGTGGCCGAGGGCCTGCTGGCCGCCTTCGACCAGCAGCTGCCCTTCACCCTGACGGCCGGCCAGGCCGCCGTCGGGAAGACCCTAGCCGAGGAACTGGCGCTGGATTCCCCAATGAACCGGCTGCTGCAGGGCGAGGTCGGCTCCGGTAAGACCATCGTGGCCCTGCGGGCGATGCTGCAAGTGGTCGACGCCGGGGGACAGGCCGCGCTGCTGGCCCCCACCGAGGTCCTCGCCGCCCAGCACTTCGAGTCGATCCGGCGCACGCTCGGCCCGCTCTCCCGCGACGGGCTGCTCGGCGGGCTCGGACCGGACTCCGTCCAGGTCACGCTGCTGACCGGCTCCATGCCCACCGCCGCCCGGAAACAGGCGATGCTGGACGCCGCGTCCGGCACAGCCGGGATCGTCATCGGCACCCACGCCCTGCTCAGCGAGAACGTGTCGTTCTACGACCTCGGCCTGATTGTGGTGGACGAACAGCACCGTTTCGGCGTCGAACAGCGCGACGCGCTCCGGGCCAAGGCCAGCAGGCCGCCCCACCTGCTGGTCATGACCGCCACTCCCATCCCGCGGACCGTGGCCATGACGGTCTTCGGCGACCTGGAAACCTCGGTGCTGGACGAACTGCCCGCCGGCCGCGCCCCGATCTCCACGCACGTGGTGGGACTCGCCGAGCACCCCGCCTGGGCCACCCGGATCTGGTCCCGCTCCCGTGAGGAAATCAAGGCCGGCCACCAGGTGTACGTGGTCTGCCCCAAGATCGGCGCCGACGACGACGGCGACTTCAGCCCCGGCGAGGCCGAGCCCACGGACGCGGACCTCGCCGAGACCGGCGCCCGCGAACTCGCCTCGGTGACCGGCGTCGTCGAACTGCTCCGGGACGAACCGGCACTTGCCGGCGTGCCGGTGGCGCCGCTGCACGGCCGCCAGGACCCCGCGCTGAAGTCCGAAACCATGGCCTCCTTCACCGCCAACCAGACCAAGCTGCTGGTCTCCACCACGGTGATCGAAGTCGGGGTGGACGTGCACAACGCCACCCTGATGGTCATCCTGGACGCTGACCGGTTCGGCATCTCCCAGCTCCACCAGCTCCGCGGCCGGGTGGGCCGCGGCGGCCTCCCCGGAACGTGCCTGCTGGTCACCACCCTTGAGCCCGGGCATCCCAGCCGGCGGCGGCTGGACGCAGTGGCTGCCACCACCGACGGCTTCGCACTCTCACAGGAAGACCTCAAACTCCGCCGCGAGGGCGACATCCTGGGCGCGTCCCAATCCGGCGGCCGGTCAACGCTGAAGCTGTTGCGGGTTCTCGAACACGAGGACATCATCGCCAGGGCCCGGCAGGACGCCCAGGCGATCGTCGGCGCGGACCCGGAGCTGGCCCGCCAGTCGGCCCTCGCCGCCGCCATCGAGGATTACCTCAACCCGGAAAAGGAGGCGTTCCTTGAACGCGGCTAAAACGAACGGGACTGCACCGGCGGAACGGACTGCATTATGAGCCGGATCATTGCCGGTACGGCGGGCGGCACGACCCTGGCCAGCGTCCCCGGATCTTTGACCCGGCCCACCACGGACCGGGTCAAAGAGGCGCTCTTCTCACGGCTGGACGCCTTCGAGGTTATCGCCGACGCCCGGGTGCTGGATCTCTACGCCGGCTCGGGTTCCCTCGGCGTGGAAAGCGCCAGCCGCGGGGCGCTGAGCGTGGACCTGGTGGAGTTCGCGCCCAAGGCCAGCGAGATCTGCCAGCGCAATGCGGACCTGGTGAACACGGTGGCACGCCACAAGATCGTCTCGGTGCACCGTTCCAAGGTCGAATCGTTCCTGGACCGGACCGCAGAAGGAACCCGCTGGGACCTGGTGTTCCTGGACCCGCCCTATCCGCTGGACGAGGTGGCGCTGGGGGCCGTGCTCACCAAGCTGCTGCCGCACCTGAACGAGGGCGCCGTCGTGGTGGTGGAACGCTCCGCCCGCACCCCGGAGCCCTCCTGGCCCGAGGGACTGGAACGGTTCGCCGAGAAGAAGTACGGCGAAACCCGGCTCTGGTTTGCAGAGCCGGGCCCCGAATCCGCGTAGCCGCTACTTCAGGATCGTGCCGGCCACGTCAGGCTTGGAGGGCACCAGCCCGTACTTGGTCATCAGGTCGCCGAGCTTGTTCAGGGTCGGTTCATCGATCTGGCCGTTGAACGCCTCCAGCCGCAGGTTCTTTGCCACCGCCTCCGGCATCTTCATGAACGCCGGCAGCAGCGCCCGAACCTTGTCGGGGTTGTTCTGCGCCAGGGTAAGGGTCTCCGTCATGGCCGCCTTGAAGTCAGAAACCACCTGCGGGTTCTGCTGGGCGTAGTTGCCGCTGGTGAAGGTAACGAGGGTGGGCAGGCCAGGAATCGCAGCCTGGTTGTTGTAGGTCACCAGCTTGTTCCCTTCGGAGAGCAGCTTTGAGAGGAAGGGCTCCGGAACCCAGACCGCGTCCGCGTTTCCCTGGGCCAACTGGGCGCCCATGTCCTGGAACGGCAGCTCGAGGAACTTGACCGCGTTCGGATCGCCGCCCTGCTGGGATACGACTTCCTTGATGGTCAGGTCGCCCTGGGCGTTGATGGTGTTGACGGCGACTTTCTTGCCCGCAAGGTCTTTGGCCGAGGTGATCCCGGAGTTCGCCTTGGCGACGACGCCGTTGATGTCATCGCCGGTGGGCAGGGAGTTGGAGTACCCGGACACGATCTTCATGTCCAGGCCCTTGTTCTTGGCCAGCAGCACGGAGAGAGGATTTCCGACGGAGAAGTTCATGGTGCCGGTGGAGACTGCCGGGAGCATTGCCGCGCCGCCCTGCCCGCTCTGCAACTCGACTTTCAGCTTGTGCTTCTCGAAAATCCCCTCGTCAATCCCCAGCTGCACGGCCGCTGACGGTGCAATCGAGATCACGCCCACGCTGATGTTGCGCACGCCGTCGCCGCCCGCGGCCGCGGTGCTCGAGGTGGACCCTGACGGGGACCCACCGCCGCAGCCGGTAAGCAGCAAGGCCGCGGCGGCTCCGACGGCGGCAAAGGTGAGTCTCTTCATAACGTCCACTTCCTTGGGGTGAGTTATTAGATGTAGCTGGACGGGGTGGCGCCCGGGAGCGAGCCCGGGCGGCGCCTCGGGCCAACACCGAAGCTATGTAAATGACAACTCACATAATTGACATTGTCAATGATAATTTGGGGGCTGAGGGTTAGAGGCTGCCGATGCCGGCGGTATCGTTGAAGCCGCCAAGCGTTCTTGGCATTTAGGAGAAGGCGCGAGGACCTGTGGCGGAACCGACTCAGCATGACCAAGACCTCTGGGCGGAGACGGTAGCGGCCGCTCCGGACCGTTTTCTCACCACCGACCTTGCCAACGAAATAGAGTTCCTCGCGGCGCGCGCGCGGGCCCTCGGCAGCGGCCACGCCAACGCCTTGCTGGCCGCGCTGGACCTGAAGGTCCGTTCGTACTCGGTCCTGGCCATGGCGTGCAGCGGTTCAGAGCCCTCGCAGCGTGAGCTCGCCGATTTCCTGCGCCTGGACCCGAGCCAGATTGTGGCCCTGGTTGACGCCCTGGAGGAGCGCGGGCTGGTGCGACGGGTGCCTGATCCCCGCGACCGGCGTTCCAAGATCATCCGGCCCACAGACGCCGGCATGAAGTTGCACCAACGTGCCGCGGAAGCCGTCCGGGCCGCCGAAGACACCTCCCTCGCCCAGCTCGACGGCTCCGAACGGAACCAACTCCGGGTCCTGCTGCGGAAGATCGCTTTCAACTGAGCAGGGCGGCCAAGGCGGCCTGGCCGCCGATGGCGGCCACGGCTCGGCGCTCCGCCGCTAGTCCGAAAGTACGTCCAGCGCTACCCCGGAGAGGACCTTGGCCGGGTGCGGGCCGCGGGCGGTCAGCGCCGCAGTCCACGCCTCCGGCCACGGGCCCTGCGTGCCGGTCAGAATGAAGTTGCCCGGATAGCGGCCGGTGAACATACCGGTCTCGGCGAAGGCAGCCACATCCGCCATCGCCCGGCGCAGAGCAGCCACCTGGCTGCGGACCAGGGTCAGGCCGGGTTCGTCGCCGACATTGATGACCAGCACACCGCGCGGTGTCAGCCGTGCCGCCGCTTCCCGGTAAAACTCAGTGCAGGCGAGATGCTCCGGTGCCTCGGGGCCGGAGAAGATGTCCAGGATTACGACGTCGAAGCGCAGCCCGGCGGGCAGGGCCGCCAGCGATTCCCGGGCGTCGCCGATCACGGGATGCAGTTCGGTTCCTTCCGGTAGCGGGAGCTGTTGCAGCACGAAGTCCAGCAGTTCCCGCTCCAGCTCCACGGCGTACTGCACGGATCCGGGCCGGGTGGCCTGGATGTAGCGCGCCAGGGTGAGGGCACCGGCGCCCAGGTGCAGCGCGGTGATCGGCTCGGCCCAGGGCGCGGCAAGGTCCACCACGTGGCCGATCCGGCGGAGGTACTCGTAGAAGATGTCACTCGGGTCGGCCAGGTCGACGTGCGACTGCTCGGCTCCGCCGATGCTGAGCACGTACCCGCCCTCGGTGAACTCATCCGGCTCGATTGCGGCGTGCTGTCCGGTGGTCCGCAGGAAACGTGTAGCGGCAGGAATGCTGTCAGCGCTCACAGCCGGTCCTGGAGGGTGGAGAGCCGTTCCGCGGCTTCCTCCAGCACATAGGTCTTCTTGCAGAATGCGAAGCGCAGCAGGCTGCGGGTCCGTTCGGCTCCCTCGGGGTGGCAGAAAACCGGCACCGGAATGGCGGCGACGCCCACCAGTTCCGGCAGCCGGCGCGCCAGGTCCACCGCGTCGGAGATCCCGAGCGGCGCGGTGTCGACGTTCACGAAGTAGGTTCCTTGCGGGGTGAAGACCTCCAGGCCTGCCGCGCGCAGCCCCTCGCTGAGGATGTCCCGTTTGAGCCGCAGCGTGTCGGCGATCCCGGTGTAGAACTCGTCCGGCAGGCCCAGGCCCACCGCAATGGCGCTTTGGAACGGGGTTCCGGAACTGTAGCTCAGGAACTGCTTGACCGTCCGGGCCGCGGCGACGAGGTGCTCGGGGCCGCTGAGCCAGCCGATCTTCCAGCCGGTGAAGGAGAAAGTCTTGCCGGCCGAGGAGATGGTCAGCGTGCGTTCGGCGGCGCCGGGGAGCGTCGCGATCGGCAGGTGCGCGACGTCGAAGGTGAGGTGCTCGTACACCTCATCGGTGAGGATGACGGCGTCGTGCTGGGCCGCGAGCTCGACGACGCGCTCCAGCACCTCGCGAGGGAACACGGCGCCGGTGGGGTTGTGCGGATTGTTGATCAGCACCACCTTGGTGCGGTCGCTGAAGGCCGCGGCCAGGGCGTCGAGGTCCGGCATGAAATCCGGGGCCAGCAGCGGCGCGGTGACATGCCGGGCACCGGAGAGCCCGATGATGGCACCGTAGGAGTCGTAAAACGGTTCGAACGTGAGGACCTCGTCGCCGGGGCCCACCAGGGCGAGCAGCGCGGCCGCGATGGCCTCAGTGGCGCCGGTGGTCACGATGATCTCGGTCTGCGGATCCGGGGTCAGTCCGTAAAAGCGCTCCTGGTGGAGCGAAATGGCTTCCCGCAGCTCCAGGATGCCTTTGCCGGGGGCGTACTGGTTCGCGCCGGCGGCGATCGCGGCCTGCGCGGCGTCCTTGATCTCGGCCGGGCCGTCCTCGTCGGGGAAGCCCTGGCCCAGGTTGATGGCGCCGGTGGCCAGCGCCAGCGTGGTCATTTCCTCGAAGATCGTGACACCCAGGTTCCCGCCGGGGGAGAGCAGATTCGCGCCGGTAGCCGCTCGCTGCCAGGGAGGCAGAGGGTGCGAACTCACTGCGCGCCTGCCTCGCCTGCGCTTGCGCCGGCGGTTCCGCCCGCCGTTGCGGCGGCACTTCCGCCCGCGCCCGCACCGCGGCCGGTGAACTTGTCCATGGTGGTGTAGATGCCGAAGATCTTCCCGCCCACGAAGTCCCAGGCGCGGACCGGCAGCAGGCCGCGCAACACCTTCCCCAGCTGCGCTGTCGCCGGGGCGATCAGCTGCGGCTGGCCGGCCACGGTGGCCCGCCAGGCGCGGTCGACGGCGTCGTCGGGGGTCATCAGCGGCGTGAACAGCGGACCCCGGGCGCCTTCGAACATGCCGGTGGAAATGTAGCTGGGGCAGAACGTCGTCACCTTCAGGTGGTCGTAGCCCTGCTGTTCAAGTTCGAGCCGCAGCGAGTCGCTCCAGCCGATCACCGCCCACTTGGAGGCCGCGTACACGCTCATCCGCGGGTTCGACACGGTACCGGCGGCGGAGGCGATGTTCAGGATCCGGCGCGGCCGCCCGCCGTCGGACATCATGGCCGGCAGGAACGCGTGGGCGACGTACATCGGGGCCAGGGCGTTGATGTCCATGGTGAGGGCGATGTCGCGGGCCGGATCGTGGTCCCAGAACAGGGCGCCGCGCACGATTCCCGCGTTGTTCACCAGCAGGGTCAGCGGACCCTCGGACGCCGCCTCCTGCGCCGCCTCTGCGATCGCTTTACGGCTGGCCAGGTCCACCTTGCGGACGACGGCCCGCGCGCCCAGGTCGGACACCTCGCGGGCGGTCCGGGCCAGGCCGTCGGCGTCGACGTCCCAGAGAATAAGGACGGCGGCGCCCTCCCGGGCTGCGCGGAGGGCGTAGAGCCGTCCCATGCCCATGGCGGCGCCGGTGACGAGGACGACTCCGCCGGCAACAGTAAACGGTTCGACCGGCTCGGTTACGGAATTCTTAGGTGCTGACATTCCGCCATGCTATCCCGGCCCACAAGGAGCTATGGGGTAGGTTCGAGGGATGAGACGCGCGGTATGCCCTGGCTCCTTTGACCCCATTCACAACGGCCATCTGGAAGTCATCGCCCGCGCCGCGAGCCTTTTCGATGAGGTCATCGTGGCGGTGTCCACCAACTACGCCAAGAAGTACCGCTTCGACCTTCAGGAGCGCCTCGACATGGCCCGCGAAACCTTGGCTTCGTTGCGGGGCATCGTGGTTGAACCCGTGGGGGAGGGGCTGCTGGCCGAGTACTGCCGCAAACGCGGAGCCTCAGCCATCGTGAAGGGCCTGCGGTCCTCCTCGGACTTTGACTACGAGCTGCCGATGGCCACCATGAACCGGCAGCTGACCGGCGTCGAGACCGTGTTCATTCCTGCCGAGGGCCACTACCTGCACCTGTCTTCCACGTTGATCAAGGAGGTCTACACCCTGGGCGGCGACGTCTCCGACTTTGTGCCGAAGTCGGTGCTGAGGAGGCTGGGCTCCGGCGAGCCGCCGCAGGATCCGGGTCGTAGAGGGTAAGCTTGATCGGTACTCGGCGGCCTGCTGCCGGATGCGCGGCCTACCGGGCCGGTTTGGCGGGGCCGAAGCGCTGCCGTCCGGTTTGAGTCCGCCCGGAAGTTCAGGCTAAGATGGTACGTCGGTCATATGTTCAACAGGAGTTCTCATTAAACGAGATGCTAGTTCGCCCCTGGCGTTCGACGTCAAGGACCTCGGACGCAGTCCGGGAAGCATGCGGACACTGACGGAACATGTACCCGCACCAAGTGACCTTGGTGTGGCACTCATTGGCGTGCAGGAAGGCTCGGATGTCGAGCTGGATCTGCGGCTTGAGGCCGTACACGAAGGAATTTTGGTATCAGGTACCGCGAACGTCGAAGTAACGGGCGAATGCGGTCGATGCCTGGATCCCCTTGCGTATGACCTTGAGGTCAATGTGCAAGAACTTTTCTTCTACGAGGATGCTGAATTCGCGGATGAAGAAGATGAAGAAGAGCAACGTCGAGTCGAGCACGATCTGATCGATCTTGAGCCGGTGTTGCGGGACGCAGTTGTCACTATGCTGCCGTTCCAGCCGGTGTGCCGGGAAGACTGCCAAGGCCTTTGCTCCGAATGCGGAGTGCGCCTGGAAGACGAGCCGGGGCACCACCACGAGGTCGTTGATCCTCGCTGGGCTGCCCTAGCCGACCTGGCTAAGCCTGACCGGCAAAACTGATTTGTAAGTGTTGGACTAGAGAGAAATGAGTTAGCCGTGGCTGTTCCCAAGCGGAAAATGTCTCGCTCGAATACCCGCGCCCGCCGCTCCCAGTGGAAGGCAACCGCCCCCCACCTGGTGAAGACCGTGGAAAACGGCCAGGTTGTTTACAGCCTGCCGCACCAGGCAAAGGTCGTTACCGACTCGGCTGGCACCGCGCTGTTCCTTGAGTACAAGGGCCGCAAGGTCGCAGACGTCTAATCCGCCAACAGGCTGACAAGATGTCTTCAACTGAAGAGCTTCTGAAGCGTCTCGGTGTCTCAATTGACGCCGGGACGCTTCGTCTTGCTCTGACCCACCGTTCCTACGCCTACGAAAACGGCGGCATCCCCACCAACGAACGCCTTGAGTTCCTGGGTGACTCCATCCTCGGGTTCTCCGTCACCGACGCGTTGTACCGCGACAACCCGGACCTGCCCGAAGGTGACCTGGCCAAGCGCCGTTCCGCCGTCGTCAGCACCCGGGCGCTGGCCGGCATCGGCCGCAGCATCGGGCTGGGGGAGTACATCTACCTCGGCCAGGGCGAAAAGCTCACCCAGGGCAAGAACAAAGCCTCCATCCTGGCGGACACCATGGAGGCGCTGATCGGCGCCACCTACCTGTCCAACGACCTGGAAACCGCCCGCCAGCTGGTCATGCGCCTGGTCGGACCGCTGCTCGAGGACGCCGCAGCGCTTGGTGCCGGCACCGACTGGAAAACCAGCATCCAGGAGCTCGCGGCTGCCCGGCAGCTGGGCACCATCAACTACGCCGTGGAGGGCTCCGGGCCCGACCACGCGCGGACGTTCGAGGCGGTACTGCGGATCGGTGGGAACGACTACGGCACCGGTTCGGGGAACTCCAAGAAGGAAGCCGAGCAGGAAGCTGCGGCCGACGCCTGGCGCCGGCTCTCGGCCCCCGCCCCTGATGCCGCGGCCGTCGCGCCCGGCCAGAGCGGAAGCTAGGCGCGTCGTTGCCTGAACTGCCCGAGGTGGAAGTGGTCCGGCGCGGCCTGGTGAACTGGGTCCGCGGCCGGACCATCACCGGCGTCGACGTCGTGGATCCCCGCTCGATCCGCCGGCACGCGCTGGGGGCCGAGGACTTCGCCGGGAACCTGCAGGGCGCCCGGGTGCTGGACGTGGTCCGGCGCGGCAAGTTCCTCTGGCTGCCGCTGACCGACACGTCGGCGGGCGAGCCCGCTATGCCTGACGGCGCTGGCGAGGCGCCGCCGTCGGTGGCGCTGATGGCGCACCTGGGCATGTCGGGCCAGTTGCTGATGCAGGACGCCGGCGTTCCGGACGAGAAGCACCTGAAGATCCGGCTGCGGCTCAGCCCGGCTGCTGGCATGCCCGAACAGTTGCGGTTCGTGGACCAGCGGATCTTCGGCGGGCTGTTTCTGACCAGCTTGATCCCCACGGCCGACGGCGGTCCCGGCGGTCTTGCCGAGACCCCGCTGCCGTTGATTGCCGAGGAAGCTTCGCACATTGCCCGGGACCCGCTGGACCCGCACTTTTCCTTCGACCTGTTTTACCGGCGGCTCCGGGCGCGCAGGACCGGGCTTAAACGGGCGCTGCTGGACCAGGGGCTGGTCTCCGGGATCGGGAACATCTACGCGGATGAGGCGCTCTGGCTCGCGAAGCTGCACTACGCCCGCGCCACCGACACCCTCCGCCGGTCCGAGGCGCTGCGGGTGCTCGACGCCGCCCGCGAGGTAATGACCGACGCCCTGGCCGCCGGCGGAACCAGCTTTGACTCGCTGTACGTCAACGTCAACGGCGCCTCAGGCTACTTTGAACGCTCGCTGAACGCCTATGGCCGGACCGGCGAGGAGTGCCGGCGCTGCGCCGCGGCGGGCATCGTCAGCCTGATCAAGCGCGAACAGTTCATGAACCGCTCAGCCCACACCTGCCCTGTCTGTCAGCCGCGGCCGCGCAACGGCCGCTGGTAGTAGGCCGCCAGCCTGGCCAGGCCCTCATCCAAGGTCACGGCCGGCGTCCAGTCCAACAGCCGGCGCGCCTCCCGCTGGTCAAACCAGTGCGCGGTGGAGAGCTGTTCGGCCAGGAACCTCGTCATGGGCGGTTCGTCTGTCTTGCCCGCCCGGGTCCAGGCCTTCTCCACCAGTGACCCCGCGGCCCGGGCGAGCCTGCCCGGCACCGACCATGCCGGGGCCGGGACGCCGCCGGCGGCGCAAATGCCGGCCAGCAGCTCACCGACCGGGCGGGGTTCGCCGTTGCTGACCACGAGCGCCCGGCCCCGGACATGGTCCATCCGGTGCAGCGCGGCGGCGATGGCAGCGGCGGCGTTGTCGATGTACGTGGTGTCGATCAGGGCCGCGCCGGCGTCGAGCAGCGGCAGCCGGCGGCGGCCGGCGCGTTCCAGCACCCGCTCCACTAACTGGGTGTCGCCCGGGCCCCAGACGATGTGCGGCCGGACTGCCGCGACCCGGAACTCCGGGGAGCCCGCGGCCAGCGCCAGCAGTTCGGCTTGAGCTTTGGTGCGGGAGTAGTCCCCGTGGGCTTTGGCCGGGTCCGCCGGGTCGGCGCCGAGACCGGCAATTGCGGCCCCCGAATTGGCCACCGACGGGGAGGAGACGAAGACCAGATCCCGCACGCCGGCGTCGCGCGCTGCCTGCAGCAGCAGCCGGGTGCCCGCGACGTTCACCTCGTCGAACTCGGCCGCGCGGCCGGTGAAGGAGACTTTCGCGGCCAGGTGGATGACACCCTCGGCGCTGGCGACGGCCCGGCGGACGGCGACGTCATCCGTCACCGACCCGGCGACGTCGGCGGCTCCCTCGACGCCGGAGGGCCGGCGCTGGAACGTGGTCACGGCGTGGCCCTGGCGCACCAGCAGCCGTGCCACTTCCCCTCCCAGCAGCCCGCTGGCGCCGGTGACAAGAACCCTCACGGGGTGCCCGGGCGGCCGCCGGCCAGCACTTTGGATGCCCAGCGGGCCAGTCGGGTCCGGTCGATCTTGGCGTTGTGCCGGATGTCGGTCGGCTGGGCGGGTACAGCCAGCACGGCGGACACAGCGACGCCCGCCCCGCGGGCAGCAGCCCGGACCCGCCCTGCAAGCTCCGGGGCGGCGGGGCCGGGACGGCGGACGGGCGGCACCGTCTCCACAACGGCGACCACGGCCTGCGTCCCGGCCGGGCCGACGCCGACGATGGCAGCCGGCCCGACGCCGTGCAGCCGCTCGATGGCCTGCTCGGCGCCGACCGGGGTCACGACGGCGTCAGGTCCGGTCACGACGTGCGCGAGGCGGCCTTCAACCCAGAGCCGGCCGTCGGCATCAAAGTGCCCGACGTCGCCGGTGCGGTGCCAGCCTGGCGTGCGGGCGCTCTCGCGCTGGGCGAGCCAGAGCCGGTCGTACGCCTCCATCACGTGCGGGGCGGCCACCAGGATCTCACCGGTCACGCCCGGCTGCATGACCGGGTCATTTCCGGCTGCGGTGCCGTTCGCGGCGAGGGGGATGACGGCCACGCGGGCGCCGTGCACCGGCCGGCCCACGCAGACGCCGTTGCCGGCGCCCGGAACGGTTCCGGCGGCTGCGTCCGTTTCGGCGGCCCGGATCTGCTCGAGGCTGATGTCGGTGACCGGCAGGGCTTCAGTCATGCCGTACGGGGTGTGCAGCCCGGCGCGGGGCACGAGCTGCTGGACCTGTTCGAGCAGGGACGCGGGGACGGGGGCGCCGGCGGAGAGCAACAGTTCCACACGGTCCAGGGCGTCGCGGCCGGCCCGGTCCAGGCTGTCCCGGGTGGCGAGTACATTGCGCAGCGCCGCGGGCGACGCGAAGACCACGGTGGCGTCGATGGCGGCCGCCGCGCCGGCCAGGGCCCGGGCGGTCAGGGTGCGGGGCACGGTGACGTCCATGGCGGGCGTCACCGACACCGCGCCGAGCGCCGGTCCCAGCAGGGCGAACGGCGCGAAACCGGCGACCAGGCGGGCGCCCGGCCGGATCCCCAGCGTCTCGGCCAGGGTGTCCCGCATCGCGCCCAGCTGCCGGTGCGTGTACAGCACACCCTTGGCAGGACCGGTGGAACCTGAGGTGAAGAGCACGGCGGCGGGGGAGTCCGGCGCAGGAAGCGCGCGCGGCTCCGCGCTGTTGTCATTGCTGCCCGCGCCGGCTGCACCGATGCGGGCTGCACCGGTGCGGGTCAGAGCGGCAAGGGACGTTTCGACGCCGAGGACGCGGCGGCGCGCTGCCGGCAGCTCCGCCACACTGATCCGCCGGGCCGCCCAGCCCAGGACCTTGGCGGCGGCCAGCGCCTTGTCGATGCCGATCAGGAAATCCGGGGTGGCACCCTTCACGGCCCTGCTCAGGCCCCGGGTGCCCAGTCCGGCGTCGGCGACGACCACCACGGCGCCGAGGCGCAGGCAGGCGTAAAGGACGACGGTCAGGTCCACGCCCGGCGGAACCATCAGGCTCACCCGGCTGCCGTGGCCTACTCCGGTGTCCTGCAGTCCCGCCGCCACGGCAGCGACGCGCTGTTCCAGTTCCAGCCAGCTGAGCGAGCGGGCCACGGTGCCGTCGTCGGCCATTTCCGCGACGGCGGTGTCCCCGCCGGCGGGTCCGGCCGCGAGTTTGGTCAGCGGCGCCCACAACGGGGCATTGTCCGCAGGCGCGGATTCGAGGGGCTCCGGGGCGAGGGGTTCCGCGGCGACGGACGCTGTGCCGTTGGGCCCGGACGCTGCGCGGGGCAGCCCGTTCTCGGCGAGCCAGTCGAACACCGGGGTGGCGATGTCCCGGTCCTCCGCGACCAGGTGGCCGGCTCCTTCAAAGCGGTGCACCTGGGCGTGCGGCAGCCGGCCGAGGAGGTCCTTGAGGTACCGGTCGGAAAAGATCGGGTCCTTCGGGCCCCAGAGCATCAGGGCCGGGACGCTGAGCCCGCGCAGCCCTTCGGCCAAGCGGTTCAGTGCCGGGAAGCTGGGGTGGGAGGCATCGGCGGGGATGTCGGCGACGAAGTTCCCGACGCCGGCGCGGCGGCCGGAGCTGCGGTAGGGGGCCATGAAGGCCGTGCGGACCTCCGGGGCCAGCGGCGGGTGTGCCAGGGCGTGCGTCACTCGCAGGAAGGCGTCCGACGTCGTGGTTCCCCAGCGGTGCACGGCGGGGTGCAGGGCGAGTTGCAGTGCCGGCGGGATGGGGGAGCCGGCGGGCTGGTGGACGGCGGTGTTGGCCAGCACGACGCCGGCGAGCTGCTGGGGGTGGGCCAGCGCCCAGCCGAGGCTGATCGCTCCGCCCCAGTCGTGGCCGACAGTGACGACCGGCCCGTCCAGCTCGAGCGCTGCGGTCAGGTCGCCCAGATCGTTGATCCGGTCGGCGAGCCGGCGGAACTCACCGGTGCGCTCGGAGAACCCCATGTCCAGTTGGTCAACCGCGACAACCCGCCACGGGCGGGCCGCGTCCGAACCGGCGGCCAGCAGGGTCCGCCACAGATAGGACCAGGTCGGGTTGCCGTGCACGCACAGCAGGGTACCGGCGGGGACGAGGCCGCGGCTGCTGAGCTGGGCGCCGTTGTCCAGGACGTGCCAGCGGCGCACGGTGCCGGGCACATCGACGGCGGACGAGGAGGGCACGGCGATTTCACGTGACCAGGCGGGATCGACGCCGGGCCAGTCGGCGGTTACCAAACGATTTCCACCATTGCGGTGTTCAGGCCGGAGCCGACGCCCATGCACAGGACGCGGTCTCCACTGGTCAAGGACTGCGCTTCCGCCGCGAGCGTCATCGGCAGGGACGCCGGGCCGACGTTGCCCCAGTGCGGGAATGTGATCGGCACCTTGTCCGGGTCCAGGTCGATGGCGTCGATGATCGCCTGGGTGTAGGCGTTGCTTACCTGGTGCGTGACGTAGCGGTCCATCGCGGCCCAGTCCCACTCCGGCTGCGCTTCCTGCCAGGCGTCGACGACCAGCTGCAGGCCGCCGTCGAGCAGGCCCTTGGTGTCGGTGGCCATGCCGTCGATGCCGCCGACGCACAATTCGTGGTGTTCGGTGCCGGCGCGCATGACTCCGCCCACGACCCGGTGGGCCCCGGGGTGCTGGTCTGCCGGGCCAAGCACGGCCGCCGCGGCGCCCGAGCCCAGGGTGAGGGTGGCGAATTCGCGGTTGAAGTCTTCGCGGGTCGTCTCCGGCCGCTGTAACCGCGCCAGGGTGGCCTCCTGGGTGGCCTGGGCGTCCTCGCCGTTGACGATCACGGCGTACTTGATCTGGCCGGAGTCGATCATGTTGGCGGCCAGGGTCATGCCGTTGACGAAGCCGAGGCAGGCGTTCGCCAGGTCGAAGTTCATCGCCGACGACGGCAGGCCCAGCCCGTGGTGGATTTTCACCGCGACCGACGGCTCAAGATTGCGGCGCGTCACAGAGGTGTTGATCAGCAGGCCGACGTCGGCCGCAGCGATGCCGGACTCGGCCAGGGCCTTCGCGCCCGCCTCGATGGCGGCGTCGTCGAAGGACGTCCCGGGGGCCCACCAGCGCCGGTGCGTGATCCCGGCGACCCGCTCAAGCAGCCTCGGCGGGAACCTCAGGCGGCGCAGGGTCGACGCGAGCGTGTGGTCGAAGTCTCGGGAACTCACGATCGTGGGAGCTTCGACGCTGCTCACCGAAAGCAGGGCGGTGTTGTGGTGCCGGAACGTTGCATTCCCTATCAAATCAAGCCTCTGTTCGTGTCTGTCCTGCGCTCCAGCGGCTTACCGCGACTTCAAGCACAGGCCCAAGGGCTTAACTATGCCCGGTGCGTATCCATTCCTGCATATGCAAAATGGGGCATTAACGCGGCCGCCCTCCCGGGTTTTGCGCTGAATTGTCGTAGCGCCGCAGTAGATTGTATCCGGGGCCGTTCCCCAAAAACCGCGTCCGTTCGCACCGCAGTGTCCTTCACCACGTGCCCAGCCCGCCAAGCAGGAGACCAGAGACACCTTGCACCTCAAGAGCCTGACCGTCCGAGGATTCAAGTCGTTCGCGTCCGCGACGACCTTCGAATTCGAGCCTGGCGTGACCGCCGTGGTGGGACCCAACGGCTCGGGCAAGTCCAACGTGGTCGACGCACTGTCCTGGGTGATGGGCGAACAGGGCGCCAAAACCCTGCGCGGCGGCAAGATGGAAGACGTTATCTTCGCTGGCACCTCGGGACGGCCGCCGCTGGGCCGAGCCCACGTCTCGCTGACCATCGACAACAGCGACGGCGTGCTGCCGATCGACTACAGCGAAGTGACCATCTCCCGGACGCTGTTCCGTACCGGCGGCTCCGAGTACGCCATCAACGGGGCAAGCTGCCGGCTGCTGGACATCCAGGAGCTGCTCTCCGATTCGGGTCTGGGCCGGGAAATGCATGTCATCGTCGGGCAGGGGCAGCTGGACAAAGTCCTGCATGCCACACCGGAGGACCGCCGCGGCTTCATTGAAGAGGCCGCAGGCATCCTCAAACACCGCCGCCGCAAGGAAAAAACGGTCCGCAAGCTTGAAGCCATGCAGGCCAACCTCGCACGGCTCAGCGACCTTACCGGCGAGATCCGGCGCCAGCTCACGCCGCTGGGCAAGCAGGCCGAAGTGGCCCGCCGCGCCCAGACGGTCCAGTTCGAGGTCCGCGACGCCCGCTGCCGGCTGCTCGCCGACGACATCGTGCAGCTGCAGACGGTGCTGGCGCAGGACGTCGCGGACGAGACGGCGCTGAAGGCGCGCCGCGCGGTCGTCGAACGCGAACTGCAAAGCGGGCGGCAGCGGCAGGCCGGGCTGGAGCAGCTCGCCGCCGAGGCCACCCCAAAGCTGAACGCCGCCCGGGACACCTGGTACCAGCTCTCCTCCGGGCGGGAACGGCTGCGCTCGCTGGGCTCGCTGGCGGAGGAACGCCGGCGCCTGCTCGGGGCAGCTGACGCCGTCCCGGACGCCGGCAGGGACCCCGAGCAGCTCGAGAAACAGGCCGCCAGGGTCCGCGCGGAGCAGGCCGGGCTGGAGGCGCAGCTGGTCGAACGCCGCGCCACCCTGGAAACCGCCACCGCCGCCAAACAGGAGGCCGAAGCCGCTGCCGCTGCCGAAGACAAACGCCTCGCGACCCTGCTCCGGGCCGCCGCGGACCGCCGCGAGGGCCTCGCCCGGCTGGCCGGCCAGGTGGGGGCGGCGAGGTCACGGGTCGAATCCGCGCAGGCCGAGGTCGGCCGGCTGCGGGAGTCGCTGAAAGCCGGCGAGGAACGCCGGCGGCAGGCCCAGAGCGAGTTCACTGCGCTGGAGTCCCAGGTAGCCGGCGTCGAGGACGGCGAGGAAACCCTGGATGCGGAATACGAGGCCGCGAGCGAGGCCCTGGATGCTGTGGTGGCGGAAATCGACGCCCTGAAGGCGGCCGAACGGGAGGCCGAGCGGGAACGCGGCGCCCTCGCGGCCCGGCGTGACGCCCTGCAGCTAGGCCTGAACCGCAAGGACGGATCCGAGCATGTGCTCGGATCCGGGCTGGCCGGTGTGCTGGGCCCCCTGGCGGGCATGCTGGCGGTGGAGCCCGGTTACGAGGCCGCCGTCGCCGCCGCGCTGGGCAGCTCCTCCGACGCCGTCGTCGTGCGCGACGCCGGCTCCGCGGCCGCCGCGGTGCAGCTCCTGAAGGACGACGACGCCGGCCGCGCCTCGCTGCTGCTGGCCGGTGCTGACGGCGCTGACGGTGCTGTTGGTCCTGCCGCCGACGCGCCGGATTCCTCGGCCGTACTTCCTGCCGGGGCCCGCTGGGCCACCGAGCTCGTAGCCCCGGCCCGGGACGCCCGGGACGCCCGGGACTCCGGTGGCCCGGACATCCTGCTGGACCGGCTGCTGGACCGGCTGCTGAGGGGCGCCGTCGTCGTCGACGACCTCGACCAGGCGGCCCGGCTGATTACTGCCCGTCCGGACCTGACCGCGGTTACCCGCGCGGGCGATGTGTTCTCCGCGCTTACCGTTACCGGCGGCTCTGCGACGGCGCCGTCGCTGCTGGAAGTCCAGGCAGCCGTCGACGACGCCGCCGCGCGGCTCGCCGAAGTGGGAGCCGACCTGGAACGCAACCGCTTCGCCCTGTTTGCGGCGGAAGCCCGGCGCGCTGCTGCCCAGGAGCGGGCGGACGCCGCGCTGGAGAAACTCCACGACTCCGACGCCCGCCTCGCGGCCGTCGCCGAGCGGCTCGGCCACCTGAACTCGGTGCTGCGCAGCGCCGTCGGGGAAAGCGAACGGCTCGCCGCGTCGCTGGCCAGGGCGGAGGCCGGTATCCAGGGGGAGCAGGACGCGCTGGAAACTGTCGCAACGCGGCTGGCCGCCGCGCAGGAAGCACCGGCCGAGGAGGAACCCTCGCCGGAGCACCGCGACGCGCTCGCCGCGGCGGCGTCCGGGGCCCGCGCAGCCGAGATGGAGGCCCGGCTGGCGCTGCGGAGCGCGGAGGAACAGCTCAACGCCGTCCGCAACCGCGCGTCCTCACTGGAACGCGCCGCCGCCACCGAACGCCGCGCCCGGGAGGAAGCCGCGGAACGGGCCCGGCGCCGCCGGATTCAGGCCGCCCGCGCCGCCGCGGTCTCCGCCGCCGTCGAGCAAGTGGTCGGTTTTCTGGATATCTCCGTGGAACTGGCCCGCGAAGAACGCGACAGCGCCGAGGAACGCCGTGAACAGATGGAACGGGAGCTGGCCGAGGTCCGCGCCGGCAACGATTCCCTCGCCCGGGAACTGGCCGAACTGACCGACTCCGTGCACCGGGACGAACTGGCCCGGGCCCAGCAGCGCCTCCGGATCGAAGCCCTTGAACTGCGCAGCGTCGAGGAGCTCGGCCTGACTGCGGACCAGCTCATCGCCGACTTTGGCCCCGACCAGCCCGTGCCGGTGCCGGCGGGTGCTTCGGCGGACAAGTGGGCCGCCCTCCGCGCCCCGGTGGACGACGACGGGCGCGAGATCGTCGAAGGAAAGCCGTTTGTCAGGGATGAGCAGGAGAAGCGGCTCCGCAAGGCCGAACGGGACCTCTCCGCGCTCGGCCGGGTGAACCCGCTGGCCCTCGAGGAGTTCGCCGCCCTCGAGGAGCGCCACCAGTTCCTCAGCACCCAGCTGGAGGACCTCAAGTCCAGCCGCAAGGACCTGCTGGACATCATCAAGGAAGTCGACGAGCGGGTGCAGAAGGTCTTCGCCGAGGCCTTCGAGGACACCGCGGCGCAGTTCGTCCGGGTCTTTGCCCGGCTGTTCCCTGGCGGTGAGGGCCGGCTGGTGCTCACCGATCCCACGGACATGCTCACCACCGGTATCGAGGTGGAGGCCCGCCCCGCCGGGAAGAAAATCAAACGGCTGTCCCTGCTCTCCGGCGGCGAACGGTCGCTGACCGCGGTGGCCCTGCTGGTGGCGATCTTCAAAGCCCGGCCCTCGCCGTTTTATGTCATGGACGAGGTGGAGGCCGCCCTGGACGACACCAACCTTGGCCGCCTGATCACCATTTTTGAGGAACTGCGCGAGTCCAGCCAGCTGATCGTCATCACCCACCAGAAACGCACCATGGAGGTGGCGGACGCGCTGTACGGCGTGACCATGCGCGGCGACGGCGTCTCGACGGTGATCAGCCAGCGGCTGGGCGCCGACGTCTGAGCGCCGCCGTCGAAGCGTCGGCCGGGGCTTTTAGCGTTTGTGAGAAGCTAGGGGAGTGAACGACATCCTCCCTATCATCCTGCCCATCATCGTCGCCCTGGTGGTCCTCGGTGCGCTGATTCCGGTGTTCATGAAGACCCGGAAGAACATCACCAACTACCCGGGAACGCGTGACGCGAACGACCCCGTACAGGGCGGCGGCGGCACGCTGCTGGAGGACCGGCCGGGCCCGCGCAGCGGCTCCACGGTCATAGGCGCCGAAGATCTCGACGGCCTCGGCACCGTCGAGGTGCCGGACAACGTGGCCGGGCTCGAGACCGTTCCGGTGGAGACGCCGCTGCCGGTCGCGGGACGCCTGATCCGGCTGCGGGAACGCCTGGTCAAGTCCAACAACATTCTGGGCAAGGGCCTGCTCGCCCTGCTCTCGGCAGACAAGATCGACGAAAACGTCTGGGACGAAGTCGAGGAGACCCTGCTGCTCGCGGACCTCGGCACCGAACCGACGATGCAGCTGGTGGACGCCCTCCGGGAACGCGTCCGGGTGCTGGGAACCCGCTCGCCCGAGCAGGTCAAGGCCCTGCTGCGCGAAGAACTCATCAAGCTCGTGGATCCCAGCATGGACCGCAGCCTCAACGTCCAGCGGCACGCGGACAAGCCGGCAGTGATGATGGTGGTGGGCGTCAACGGTGTCGGCAAGACCACCACGGTGGGGAAGCTCGCCCGGGTGCTGGTGGCCGAAGACAAGGACGTGCTGCTGGGCGCAGCGGACACCTTCCGTGCCGCCGCCGCCGAACAGCTCGCCACCTGGGGCCAGCGCGTCGGCGTCCCCACGGTCAAATCCGACATCGACGGCGCTGACCCGGCGTCGGTCGCCTACGAGGCGGTCAAGGCCGGCATCGACCAGGAAGTCGACGTCGTCATGATTGACACCGCCGGCCGGCTGCAGAACAAAATCGGCCTGATGGACGAACTCGGCAAGGTCAAGCGCGTGATCGAAAAGCTGGCCGAGGTGGACGAGGTGCTCCTGGTTCTGGACGCCACCACCGGCCAGAACGGCCTGAACCAGGCCCGCGTCTTCGCCGAGGTCGTGAACATCACCGGCATCGTGCTGACCAAGCTGGACGGCACCGCCAAGGGCGGCATCGTCGTCGCGATCCAGAAGTCCTTGGGCGTGCCGGTCAAGCTCGTGGGCCTCGGCGAGGGTGCAGACGACCTCGCCCCCTTCGACGCCGACAGCTTCGTGGACGCCATCCTGAACTAGCCCCGCTGGCCCCGCACCCCCGACCGGCCCGCAGCCGGTGCCGCAACGGCGCCTACTGCGGGCCGGCGGGCTTTCCCTGGAAAGTTTCGCGGGCCAGCACCCAGCCGACCGCCGCGGCGAGGAGGACCCCGCCGGTGACGCCGAAGGCCCAGCCGTAGCCCAGCCGGTCCGCCAGCAGCCCGGCAATGACCGGGCCTACGATCGCGCCGCTGTCCGAAGTCATCTGGAACACGGCCAGCACCCGCCCGCCGGAACGCTCGTTGCCCACGACGTCGGCGATCGCCGCTTGCTGCGCCGGCCCCAGCAGGCCCGAGCCGATGCCGGCAACGGTGGAGGCCACCAGGAACTCCGGCAGGTGGTGGGTGAACCCGATCCCGGCCGTGGCCAGCCCGGTGACCACCAGGCCGGCCAGCATCATCGGCTTGCGTCCCAGGGTGTCGGCGAGCCGGCCCGAAAAGGTCAGCGCCGCGGCGTTGCCGGCAGCAAAGACGGCCAGCGCCCAGCCGGCGGAGGATGAACCGGCGCCGAGCGCCGCGACGGCAAAGAGCGGCACCGTTGCCATCCGGACCCCGAACGTGGCCCAGCCGTTGGCGAAGCTGGAGGCAAGCCCGGCCCGGTAGGCGCTGTCCCGCAACGCGTCCCGCAGCAGCATCGCCGGTGCTGCCGCGCCGGCGTCCCGCGCCCCTGCCGGCACGTGGCTGAGCTGGGTCTGCACGACTGCCGCTGCCAGGACCAGCGCTGCAGCGTAGGCCAGGAACGGCACCCGCAGGCCGAAGCCGGCGAGCAGCCCTCCCACAATCGGGCCGCAGACGTTGCCGATCAGGAAGGCCGACGCATAGGCCCCGGACACCCGGCCCCGGCTCTCTGGCGGCGCCAGCCGCACCACCAGCGCCATCGACGCCACGGTGAACATCACCGATCCGGCCCCGCCCAGGCCGCGGAAGACCAGCAGTTGCCAGTAGTTCTGGGCGAAGGCGCAGGCCGCCGTCGAGGCCGCCACGATCAGCAGGCCCGTCACGTAGATGGGCCGCTCGCCCAGCCGCACGATCAGCGCGCCGCCGGCCGGGGCGAATACCAGCCGCATAAACGCGAAGATGCTGACAATCACCGCTGCCGCGGTGGCACCGACGTCGAACGTCGTGGCGAACTGCGGCAGAACCGGGGCCACCAGCCCGAAACCCAGCGCGATGAGGAAGGCGGCGACCAGCATCACCTTGATGTCCCGGGGCAGGGTAGGACGCCGGCGGGCCGGGCCGCCGGAACGCAGGAAGCCCGAAGCGGGCCCGGCTCCGTTGGCGGAACGGGAAGTTTTGCTCATGCTGCTGCTGCTTTCGGTACTGCTTCGGTGCCCTGGCGCAGGCCGGGGGCTGGATCGTCCGCGTGAAACATAACCGTAACAAGCGCGAGACGCAGCATTTACTTCCAGCCGGTTCTTGTAACAGCCCGGCAATGTAAAACCCCAGCCGGTGAAACACGGCGCCAGCAGACTCTTCTTAGAACGCAATCAGCGTTGGGGCAGGCGGAGCGATCCGCCGGACAGCAACACTTCGCATCGGCCGCTTTTCGGGCGGCACATTTCTAAGCAAAGGGAGGACGTGCACCATGGAACTTACCGCAGGTCACGTTTGGCTGATGGTGGCAGCAGCGCTCGTGCTGTTCATGACACCCGGGCTGGCATTTTTCTACGGCGGCATGACGCGCGCCAAGGCTGCACTGAACATGATGATGATGAGCTTCATCTCGATCGGGATGGTCGGCGTGGTGTGGGTGCTGTGGGGCGCCTCAATGAGTTCCGGAGAGGGTTTCCTGGAAATCGTCGGGAACCCGTTCGCCACCTTCGGGCTGGAGGGCATCACTACTCCCGACGGCCTGATCAAGGTCGGCTACGCCGCCACCTTCGCCATCATCACCGTGGCCCTGATCAGTGGCGCGATCGCCGACCGCGCCAAGTTCGGCGCCTGGAGCGTCTTCGTCCCGGTCTGGGTCACCCTGGTGTACTGCCCGCTGGCGTACATGGTCTGGGGTGGCGGACTCTTCGGCCCGGAAGGTGAGCTCGGCAAGGCCCTCGGTCCTGCCATCGACTTCGCCGGCGGCACCGTGGTGCACATCAATGCCGGTGTTGCGGCCCTGGTCCTGGTCCTGATCATCGGCAACCGCCGCGGCTTCGGCAAGGACCCCAACCACCGGCCGCACAACATCCCGTTCGTCATGCTGGGAGCCGCCATCCTCTGGTTCGGCTGGTTCGGCTTCAACGCCGGTGCAGCAACGACGGCGGAGCAGGCCGGCCTGATCTGGGTCAACACGCTCGCCGCCCCGGCCGCCGCCATGCTCGGCTGGCTTGTCACCGAACGCATCCGCGACGGCCACCCCACCTCGCTCGGCGCCGCCTCCGGCGTGGTCGCCGGCCTGGTCGCGATCACCCCGGCCTGCGCCAACGTCAGCCCGGTCGGCGCCCTCGGCCTCGGCGTCGTGGCCGGCGTCGCGTCCTCGCTCGCTGTCGGACTGAAGTTCCGCTGGGGCTTTGACGACTCGCTCGATGTCGTCGGCGTCCACCTCGTCTCCGGCATCATCGGCACCGTGGCCCTTGGCTTCATCGCCCTCCCGGCCGACGGCGTCGGCGGCGGCCTCTTCTACGGCGGCGGCCTGACCCAGCTGTGGGCGCAGCTTGCAGTCGCCGGCGTGGCGATCGCCTACTCGGCCGTCCTGACCACGGTGATCGCCCTGACGATCCACAAGACGATGGGCTTCCGGGTTTCCCAGGAGCAGGAAGTCGTCGGCGTGGACCTGAGCCTGCACGCCGAAACGGCGTACGAGTTCGGTGTCGGCGGCCACGGCGGAAGCTTCCAGCCGCTGCACGAACTGATCACCGGCAAGTCGCACGGCGACACCTCTGACGCACCGGACCCCGTGACCGTGAAGTCCAACGGCAAGAAAGCCGCAGCAGGCAAGGAAAGTGTGGGGGCATGAAACTGATTACCGCAATCGTCCGTCCGGAAAAACTCGACGCCATCCGCGAAGGTCTGGAGTCCTACGGGGTGCAGGGCCTGACGGTCAGCGCAGCCAGCGGCTACGGCCGGCAGCGCGGCTATACCGAGGTGTACCGCGGAGCCGAGTACAACGTGGACCTGCTGCCGAAGATCCGGGTCGAGGTGCTGGCCACCGACGAGCAGGCGGACGACATCCTGGATGTCATCATCGCCAGCTCCAATACGGGCCGGGCCGGCGACGGCAAGGTCTGGACCGTGGACGTGTTTGAAGCGGTCCGGGTCCGCACCGGAGAACGCGGCACGGCAGCCATCTAGGCGCACAGAGGCGGCGGCCCTCCAGCCGTGGACCGCGCAGCGGGCTGCGACAAGCGGGCCGGACACCGGGGAAGGTGTCCGGCCCGTTTTTCGTCTGCCGCGGGCCCTACGGCTACGTGGGCCAGCCCTCCGGCCCGGGGGACCCGGCCGGGTATTCCTCCAGCGGCACACCGTCCCGGGCCCATGCCTTCAGCACGGGATCGAGGATCCGCCAGCAGTCCTCGGCGGTGTCGCCGCGCACGGACAGCAGCGGATCGCCGTTGAGCACGCCCTCCAGCACTTCACCGTAGGGCAGGAGGGCCGAAGCGCTCAGCTCCGCGTGCAGCGTCGCGCGGTCCAGGCTCAGCACGTCGCCCGGACCGTTCACGTCGACGTCGAACTGCAGCGTGTCCGGGCCGAACCCGATCCGCAGCTGGTTGGGGGTGTCAACGCCGGTGAAGCCCCTGGGCAGGTGCGGCGGGGGCCGGAACGTGACCACCGCTTCTTTGCGCATGGACCCGAGCGCTTTGCCCGAACGGAGCAGGAACGGCACGCCCTGCCAGCGCCAGTTATCGATGTCCACCTGGACCTCGGCCAGGGTCTCGGTGTTCCGGGACGGGTCCACGCCCTCTTCCTTGGCGTAGTCGGGCACCTTCCGGCCGTCCAGGGATCCGGCGGTGTACCGGGCGCGGCGGGTGTGCTTGGCGTACGGGGCCTTGATGCTGCTGGCCCGCAGCACAGTCCCGACGGCGTCGCGCAGGTCCCGTTCGTCTACCGAGGCCGGCGGTTCGATCGCCATCAGCGCCATGATCTGCAGCAGGTGGCTTTGGATCATGTCCCGCAGGGCGCCGGCGCCGTCGTAGTAGCGGGCCCGGCCCTCGAGGGCGAGGTCCTCGTCGAAGATGATCTCCACCTTCTCGATGTGTTCCCGGTTCCACACCGGCTCCAGGAACGTGTTCGCGAAGCGCAGGCCCAGGATGTTCAGCACCGTTGCTTTACCCAGGAAGTGGTCCACCCGGTGGATGTGGTCCTCCGGGACCAGGGCGGCGAGCGTCTCGTTGAGGTGCCGGGCGGACTCCTCACTGGAACCGAACGGTTTCTCCATGACCAGCCGTGTGCCGGCCGGCACCTGCTCGGGCGTCAGGGCCTCGCAGGCGAGCTGGCTGATCCGCGGCGGCAGGGCGAAGTACACCGCCACCGGCCCCTCAACGGCGTTGATCAGCCCGGCGAGCTGCCCGTCCGCGGTGACGTCCAGCTGCCGGTAACTGGTGGAGTTGCGGATCCGTTTCAGCTCCCGTTTCCCGCTGGAGTCGGCCTGCGAGTTGGCGTCCGCAAACGAAGTGTCCACCCGCTCCAGCCACTGCTCCGCGGTCCAGTCATCGGAGCCGGCGCCCACCAGGGTCAGGCCCGCGGCGTGGGTCCTTGCCACCAGCCGGGCCAGGCCCGGCAGCAGCAGCCGTCCGGTCAGGTCGCCGGAGGCGCCGAGAATGAGCAGGGTCTTTACCGTTGTTTGACTGGTCACCTACGCCAGCATGCCACCTTGAAGCCGGGTCTTGGTACCCTAGATAGTCGAGTCCCGTTGTCGGGGCAGTTCGTTCCGGCGAAACAGTTCCGACTCTGGCGTGCCGTACCGGCCGTCAGCTGCAGATCCACTGAAAGAAGTGCACGGCGCGTGTTCAATTCACTCTCTGACCGGTTGACAGCAACCTTCAAGAACCTCCGTGGCAAGGGCCGCCTCACCGAGGCGGACGTTGACGCCACGGTCCGCGAGATCCGGCGTGCCCTGCTGGATGCCGACGTTGCCGTGCCCGTGGTCCGCGAGTTCACCGCCCGGGTGCGTGAGCGCGCCCTCGGCGCCGAGGTCTCCGGCGCGCTGAACCCGAGCCAGCAGATTGTAAAAATCGTCAACGAGGAACTCGTTGAAATCCTCGGCGGCGAGACCCGCCGCATCCGACTGGCGAAGACCGGCCCCACCATCATCATGCTCGCCGGCCTCCAGGGCGCGGGCAAGACCACCCTCGCCGGCAAGCTGTCCAAGCACCTCAAAGCACAGGGCCACAGCCCCATGCTCGTGGCCTGCGACCTGCAGCGCCCCAACGCGGTGACCCAGCTGCAGGTCGTCGGCCAGCGCGCCGGCGTCCCGGTCTACGCCCCGCACCCGGGCGCCACCTCCAGCGAGCTGGACCACCCGGCCGGCGACCCGGTCGCCGTCGCCCGCGCCGGCGTCGAGGAAGCCAAGCGCACCCTGCACGACGTCGTGATCGTGGACACCGCCGGCCGCCTCGGCGTCGACGCTGACATGATGGAACAGGCCCGACAGATCCGCCGCGCCATTGTTCCCAACGAAGTCCTTTTCGTCATTGACTCGATGATCGGCCAGGACGCCGTCAACACGGCACTGGCCTTCGACGAAGGCGTCAACTTCACCGGAATCGTGCTCTCCAAGCTCGACGGCGACGCCCGCGGCGGTGCCGCGCTCTCCGTCGCGTCGGTCACCGGCAAGCCGGTCATGTTCGCGTCCACCGGTGAAGGCCTGGACGACTTCGAACTGTTCCACCCGGACCGCATGGCCTCGCGCATCCTCGACATGGGCGATGTGCTCACCCTGATTGAGCAGGCCGAAAAGTCCTGGGACAAGGATGAAGCGGCCAGGATGGCGAAGAAGTTCGCCGACCAGGAAGACTTCACCCTCGAGGACTTCCTCGCCCAGATGCAGCAGATCCGCAACATGGGCTCGATGAAGAAGATGCTCATGATGATGCCGGGGGCGCAGAACATCCGCCAGCAGCTGGAGCAGTTCGACGAGCGTGAGATTGACCGCGTCGAGGCGATCGTCCGGTCCATGACCCCGCACGAGCGGGTAGCCCCGAAGATCATCAACGGCTCCCGCCGTGCACGCATCGCCCGCGGCTCCGGCGTGCACGTCTCCGAAGTCAACGGCCTGCTGGAACGCTTCGCGCAGGCGCAGAAGATGATGAAGAAGATGGCAGCCGGCGGCGGCATGCCCGGTATGCCGGGGATGCCCGGCATGGGCGGTGGCGCGGCCCGCAAGGGCGCCAAGACCGCGCCGAAGAAGAAGGCCCGCTCCGGCAACCCGGCCAAGGCGGCGCAGGAGCTTAAGGACGCCGAAGCACGGCGCGCCGCCCCCAAGGCGCTGCCCACCGGCGCGGCCTTCGGCCAGCAGGGCGGCGACTTCGACCCGTCCCAGCTGAACCTGCCCAAGGGGTTCGACAAGTTCCTCGGCGGCAGCAAGTAAGCAAGGCGCGGTGTGGCAGGGCGGGCGTGGACGTATGTCCTCGGCCTCGATGACAGACCCGTGCCATAGGGTGGGAGCATGTTCAAGCAGCGCGTAGTCTTCGTCCACGGGGCGGGCAGCTTCGGCGCCGCGGCGTGGCCGAAGCAGCACGGCATGGCCCTGCAGTACGACGCCCTGTTTCTGCGCCGGCACGGATTCGACGCCGTCGCCGAGCCGCTCGAAACCGACTTCGACGCCGATGCAGGGATCGTCCTGCGCGCCCTGGACGACGACGGCCGGGGCTCCTCCGGCGGCCACGTCGTGGCGCATTCGCAGGGTGCCATCGCAGCGATGATGGCCGCCGTCGAACGGCCCGACCTCGTGCACTCCCTGACCCTGGTGGAGCCGGCCTGCCTCTCGCTCACGGCCGAACTGCCCGCTACTGCGGCGCACCGGTCACTGCTGCAGCCGCTCTTCGACGTCCGGCACAACCTCAGCGACGAGGACTTCCAGCGCGAATTCGTCCGCCGCGTCTTTTCGGCGGAGACAACCGGGGCCGTCACCGCAGAAAGCCCCCGGGCCGCCCGCCGGCTCCGGCTGCAGGCGCCGGCCTGGGAAGCGCCGCTGCAGATCGTCCCGGGTGTGCCCACCCTGGTCCTCACCGGCGGCTGGGAGCCGCTGTATGAGGAGATCGCCGGCTACCTGCGGGAGACGGGCGCCCTGCACCGCACCGCCCCGGGCGGTCACCGGCCGCACGATTCCAGGGAAGGCGACGGCGCCATCCGTTCGTTCATTGCAGAAGCCAGCCGCAGCCGGCACGCCCGCGCCTCCTAAGATGGCGCTGCTCCTGATCCGTCGGGCTTCGCCGGAAGACCTCGCTGGCCTGCCGGCCCTTGAAGCCGCGGCCGACCGGCTGCTGGCGGCAGAACTGGGCTGCCCGCTACCAGCCGCTCCTGAGCCGGATGACGCGGAGGAACCGCTTTTCCTGCTGGTCGCTGGCAGTCCGGCCGTGGGCTATGCCCGGGTCGATAATGTCGGGGGCCAGGCCCATCTTGAGCAACTCTCGGTGCACCCGGACTTCGCCCGCCGCGGAATTGGCCGGTCTCTCGTGGAGGCAGCCCTGGCTGCGGCACGGGGACTGGGATTCGACTGGATGACGCTGCGTACTTACGCGGACATCCCGTTTAACGCACCGTTCTATGCGAGCTGCGGGTTCGAAACCGTCGCCGTGCCGACGGGGGCGCTTGCCGCTTTGCGGACCCGCGAAGCGCAGCGGGGTCTCGACGGGCTGGGGGTCAGAATCGCGATGCGGATTAGGCTTTAGGCCATGAGCGGCATCATCGAATTCACCGGCCCGGTGCTCACCGCAGCCGACGAGGAACGGCAGGGATTGTGGGCTGTCGACGGCAGGCTGACCTTCCAGCGCCCGCTTGAAACACCCGGATCGGTGCTGGACGGATGGGTCATCCCGGGACTCGTCGACGCGCACTGCCACATCGGCCTGGGCCCGGGCGGGGACGTCTCCGAGGGCGTCGCCGAGCAGCAGGCCCGCACCGACCGCGACGCCGGCACCCTGCTGGTCCGGGACGCCGGCGCCGTCCACGACACCCGCTGGATCCAGCAACGCAACGACCTGCCCCGCATCATCCGCGCCGGCCGCCACATTGCCCGGACGCGGCGCTACCTGCGGGGCCTGGCCATCGAAGTGGAGCCAGAAGACCTCGTCGAGGCGGTCCGCAAACAGGCCCGGGCGGGGGACGGCTGGGTCAAGCTCGTGGGGGACTGGATCGACCGCGACGCTGGCGACCTCGCCGCGAGCTTTCCGGCCCAAAGCGTCAAGGACGCAGTCAGCGCGGCCCACGACGAGGGCGCCCGGGTCACGGCGCACTGCTTCGCAGAGGACACCCTTGATGACATGCTCGACGCCGGCATCGACTGCATTGAGCACGGAACCGGCCTGCTGCCCCGGCATCTGCCCCGTTTCGTCGAACAGGGCGTCCCGATCGTGCCGACGCTGACCAACATCGCCACCTTTCCGGACATCGCGGCGCAGGCCGAGGCGAAGTTCCCGCGCTACGCCGCGCACATGCTGGCGCTCTGGGAGCGCCGCGCGGAAAGGGTCCTCGAAGCCTATGAAGCCGGAGTAAGCATCTACGCCGGCACCGATGCCGGCAGCGTGATCAAGCACGGCAGGATCGTCGATGAGCTCGAGGCGCTGCACGCTGCCGGGCTCCCGGCTGCTGCTGCCCTCGACGCCGGTGCCTGGGCCGCCCGGAGCTGGCTGGGAGCCGACGCCATAGCCGAAGGTGCCAGCGCCGACGTCCTGGTCTGCGCCGAGGACCCGCGGACCAACCTCGCCACGCTGCACAGCCCCTGGAACATCGTGCTGCGGGGGAACGTCCTCGGCAGGTAGAGACACCGGCACTTGGAATAAATTGAAGCTTCAAGTAATTTAGTTCTGTAGAGGGTCATCGAGGGTCGGTGGCCGCAGAACCACCGGAGCGTTTCAAATGACCGCAGAAGCCAGCAGCCAGGATCTTCTTCCCGCCGAACTCACCATGGGCACCGTGATGCTCAAGGTCGGCGACATGAAACTGATGACTGATTACTACCAGCGCGCCCTGGGCCTTGACGTCGTTGCCGACCAGGACGGCGGGCTCTACCTTGGGCGCGGGCAGAAGCCGCTGGTCCATCTGGCCCCCGCGCCGGGGCTGAATCTGCCCTCCCGCGGCGAGGCCGGCCTCTTCCACACTGCCCTGCTGTTTCAGGACCAGTCCTCGCTGGCGGCGACGATTGCCTCAGCCGCCCAGTACGAGCCGCAGTCCTTCACCGGCAGCGCCGACCACCTGGTCAGTGAGGCCTTCTACTTCAACGACCCGGAGGGCAACGGGATCGAGCTGTACTGGGACCGGCCCCGCGACGCCTGGTCCTGGGACGGCACGAACGTCGTGATGGACAGCCTCGCCCTGCCGCCGCAGCGCTACCTGGAGCAGCACCTGACCGAAGCGTCCCTGGCCGGCCAGCGCGAGGCGGACGCCGGCGTCGGGCACGTCCACCTGCAGGTCGGCGACGTGCAGTCCGCCCACGACTTCTACGTCGGCACGCTCGGTTTCGAGAAGACCGCCGGCTGGCACGGGCAGGCGCTCTTCGTCTCCGCCGGCGGCTACCACCACCACATGGCCATGAACGTCTGGAACAGCCGCGGCGCCGGACCACGGCGCGACACCCTGGGCCTGGGCGAGGTGCTGATCGAAGTGCCCTCAGGCGACGACGTCGGCGCCCTCGCGGACCGGCTCAAGTCCGCCAGGGTCCAGTCCCATCACACCGGGGCCGAGTTGCGCTTCGAGGATCCCTGGCGCAACCGGATCCGGGTCGCCGTCCGCTAGGCGCCCGTCGGCAGCCGGCGCCCGTCCCGGCGTCGCTTCAGCCTAACCGCGCCGGGCCGGGCGGAGCGGTTAGGCTGAAGCGACGCTGAAACCGCGGCCCGGCGCCGCCAGAAATCAAAGGATGGGTTCCATGGGATTCACCGAAGTCTTTGTCTCCACCCACGATGAAGCCCTCAAGCGGGCGGCGGCCCTCGATGGCGGCGCGGCGGCGGCAACTGGCGCCGTCCGGATCCCGGAGATCAGCGATTACGAAGTCGAGCGGCTGGGGGACCTGGCCGGCACCGCGGTGCACGCTGCGGGCGCCGATTATGAGCTGGCGATGGTGGACGTGGCCAGCGATTCGCTGCTGGGCGTTCCCGCCGCCATGGTCCGGGCCCTCGCCGACCTGCTCAGCTACGAAACCGAAGGCGAAGGCGACGTCTTGGCCGAAGTCAGCGAAGCCTGGGCCGCCGAGGAGGACATGCCCTTCGGCGCCGAGGAGGCCGGGCGCTATGTCCGGCAGCTCGCCGAGCTGGCCGCCGGCGTGGACCCCGCCACGAAGGCCGGACTCTACGTCTGGACGTCCTGACCGCCGGAGAATCCCGCCCCGCCGGGCCCGCCGCGGGTGTCAAGTCGAAATCCGCGCGGTGATCTGGCACAATAAACAGGTACTCGATCTGCGTGGCCCCTCTCTCCGCGTCCGGATCCTGTCCTTTAGAACCCCCTAGTACGGCCCGCCCCACGGGTGCAGAACGCCGGGCTCGACCCCGTTTCAGAAACAGGAGTGACCACAAAAGTGGCCGTAAAGATTCGCCTTAAGCGCTTCGGTAAGATGCGCGCACCGTACTACCGCATCGTCGTCATGGACGCACGCTCCAAGCGTGATGGCCGTGCCATCGAAGAGATCGGCAAGTACCACCCGACCGAAGAGCCCTCGTACATCGAGGTCAACTCGGACCGTGCCCAGTACTGGCTCGGCGTCGGCGCACAGCCGTCAGAGCAGGTTGCCGCGATCCTGAAGATCACCGGTGACTGGCAGAAGTTCAAGGGTCTCCCGGGCCAGGAGGGCACCTTGAAGACCAAGGCTGCCAAGGAAGCCTTCGTCGCCCCGGAAAAGGGTTCCGTGATCATCCCGGAAGCCATCACCAAGAAGGCTAAGAAGGACGACGCCGCCGAGGCTCCTGCCGAGGCCGAAGCAGAGACCACCGAGGCTGAGTAACTTGCTGGCAGAAGCGCTCGAACACCTGGTCCGCGGGATTGTTGACAGCCCCGAGGACGTCAAGGTCAGTGCGAAGAACAACCGCCGCGGGGACACCCTCGAAGTGCGCGTTCATCAGGACGACCTCGGACGGGTGATCGGACGCCAGGGCCGCACCGCACGCGCACTGCGCACTGTGGTGGCGGCGCTGGCCGAAGGTGAGCCGGTTCGGGTCGACGTCGTCGACACCGACCGCCGCCGGTAGCGCGGCCAGCAGTACTTGATCTTTAGTCCGGCCCCTTCACCAGCTTATGGTGGAGGGGCCGGACTGTTTTGCGCACGAAGCGCAATCAACCCCGCGATTTTATCGAGACCGAACAGAGGAACACATGCAGCTCCAGGTGGCACGAATCGGCAAGCCCCACGGCATCCGCGGCGAAGTAACCGTCCAGGTGCTCACGGACGCCCCCGGTGACCGCTTCGTTCCCGGCACCCAGTTCGTGGTGGAACCGGCCTCGGCCGGCCCGCTGACGGTGGAGAGCGCCCGCTGGAACAAGGACATCCTGCTGCTGGCGTTCGAGGAAGTGGAAACCCGCAATGACGCGGAGACCCTCCGCGGCGCGAAGCTCTTCATCGAGACCGAGGAACTGGACGAGGACGACGACGAGGGCTGGTACGAGCACGAGCTTGTCGGCCTGGATGTCCGGGTCGGCGACAGGGTCGTCGGCAAGGTCTCCGGCCTGCACACCATGCCGGTCCAGGACCTGCTGGTGGTCACGGACCAGGACGGCAAGGAAATCCTCATCCCGTTCGTGGAGCAGATCGTCCCCGAAGTCAACGTCGGCGAGAAGTACGTGCTCGTCACGCCGCCGGAAGGACTCTTCGAGGTCAACACCGACGCCGGAGCGACCCCGGACGACGGCGAAGCCGACGCCGAGAGCGCCCCGGGGGACAACGCCTAAGATGCGGATCGACGTCGTCAGCATCTTCCCGGAGTATTTGGCACCGCTGGAGCTGTCCCTGATCGGCAAGGCACGCCAGGACGGGCTGCTGGATCTGGCAGTCCACGACCTCCGGAGCTTCACCACAGACCGGCACCGCACCGTCGACGACACCCCGTACGGTGGCGGCGCCGGCATGGTGATGAAGCCTGAACCCTGGGCGCAGGCCCTGGCCGCCGTGGCAGCGGCGGGGCCCGAGCGGGCCGAGGGAACCGGCAAGCCCGTGCTGATCGTCCCGTCCCCGGCGGGGGAGCGCTTCAGCCAGGCGATCGCCCACGAACTCGCCGAAGAAGACCAGCTGGTCTTCGCCTGCGGACGCTACGAGGGCATCGACGAACGCGTCCTGGAATGGGCCGCGGAGCATTTCACCGTCCGGCCGATGAGCCTAGGCGACTATGTGCTCAACGGCGGCGAGGTGGCGGTGCTGGCCATGGTCGAGGCGGTGGGCCGCCTGCTGCCCGGCGTCGTCGGGAACCCGGAATCCCTGGTGGAGGAGTCCCACTCTGACGGCCTGCTGGAATATCCGGTCTACACCAAGCCCTCCAGCTGGCGGGACCGCGAGGTTCCGGCCGTGCTGCTCAGCGGCAACCACGGCAAGATCGCCCAGTGGCGCCGGCACGAGCAGTACCGTCGCACCGCGGAGCGCCGCCCGGACCTGCTCGAAACGTTCGACGCCGGCCACCTGCCCCGCGCGGACCGGACGGCGTTCGGTGAACTGGGGTACGACGTCGTCGACGGCCGCCTTCAGCGCCGCCCGAACGCGTAACCCGGGCGGCCCGGCTGCGCAAGCCGCCTCTGCCGATTCACCAAATCGGCCCCGAATGTGGCAAAATTGGTCCTTGTGCCTGCTGGGTGCGAACCTGCCACAGGGGGAGCGTCACCAACAGCGCGGCACCCCGGTCCCGGTCAACTCCTGACTGGACCGGAACGACAAAACTTTCGGCGGGAATTTCCGGTGCGCACAGCATCCGGGCTTGCCCGCCGTGACCCAAAGTGAATGACCTGTGGCGTTCACCAGGAGTGGATCAATGCATATCCTCGATTCCGTAGACGCAGCTTCGCTGCGCAGCGATGTTCCCGAGTTCCGCGCGGGTGACACCATCAAGGTGCACGTGAACATCATCGAAGGCAAGAACTCCCGTGTCCAGGTCTTCCAGGGCTTCGTCCTGGGCCGCCAGGGCGACGGCGTCCGTGAAACCTTCACCGTCCGCAAGGTCTCCTTCGGCGTGGGCGTGGAGCGTACCTTCCCGGTGCACTCCCCGATCATCGACAAGATCGAGCTCGTCTCCAAGGGTGACGTGCGCCGCGCCAAGCTTTACTACATGCGTGCACTGCGCGGTAAGGCTGCGAAGATCAAGGAAAAGCGCGACTTCCAGACCGCCAAGTAAGTCCTCCGGACTTTCTTCAGCGGATCCACGGCTGGCCCGGCACGCGCCGGACCGCCCGCCACTGCGCCGATCTCCAGAAAAGCGTTAGAGGATACGGATCATGGAACAGACAAAACGCCAGCCCGGGAAACTGGGCTGGCGTTTTGCGTTGCTGGGCCTGGTCTTGGCGGTGGCCGTCTCCGGCCTGGTCCGCTCGCTCTGGCTGGACATCTACTTCATCCCCTCGGCATCAATGGAACCGCTGCTGCGCGACGGGGACCGGATCGTTGTCTCCCGCACCGCCTTCTCCTCGGCGCCCGTCCGCCGCGGCGACGTGGTGGTGTTCGACGGGCGCGGCTCCTTCGCCCCGCTCAACAGCGGCCGGGGGCCGGCAGGTGATTTCCTCGCTGGCGCCGGCCACTGGCTCGGCCTGACCGGCAGCGACAACACCTACGTCAAACGCGTCATCGGGCTTCCGGGCGACCACGTCATCTGTTGCGACGCCGACGGCAGGCTCACAGTCAACGGCCAGCAAGTTGAGGAACCCTATGTGTATCAGGGCGACGCACCGAGCACCTTGAAGTTCAGCACGATCGTGCCGGACGGCCGGCTCTGGCTGATGGGGGACCACCGCTCGAAATCGGCTGATTCCCGAAGCCTGCTGGGCGCTCCCGGTGGCGGCATGGTGCCGCTCGACCGGGTGATCGGAAGGCCGGTACAGATCATCTGGCCGCTTGATAGATTTGCAGCTATACCGCGGCCCGACGAGGCCGCCACGACGATAAAGAACGGACAGTAGATGCCCGAGACCGGACCCCGGACTCCTGATCCGCAGGGGCACAACGAGCCCCGGGTGACGTCCTCGCCCATTCCCGCCGGCGAGCACCCGACGACGCAGCTTCCCGCTGTGCCGCGGCCCGAGGGTGCCGACGGCGGCTCTGCGCCGGCGCACGGCGGCTCTGCGCCGGCACGGCCCGTGCAAGCCGGGCGCGCCCGGCCTGCCCCCGAGCGTGCCGCCGGGGTGCCGCAGGACGGGCCCTCGCACGCCGGTCCGACGTCGGCGAAGGCCCGGAAGGCGAAAGCGCGCGAGGGCCGGAGCCCCGCCGTCGTCTGGCTGAAGGAGGTCGCCACGGTCGTGGTGATCGCCGTCGTGCTGTCGTTCCTGATCAAAACGTTCCTGTTCCGGGCCTTCTACATCCCGTCCGAATCCATGATGAACACCCTCGACGTCAACGACCGGATCTTCGTCAACCTGCTGGTCCCCGAGCCCATTGCCATGCAGCGCGGCGACGTTGTGGTATTCCGGGACGCCAAGGGCTGGCTGGTGCCGACCGCGCAGAAGCCGGCCGGGCCGTTCACCGGCGTGCAGGACGCCCTGACCTTCGTCGGCCTGCTGCCGGACAACTCCGAACAGCACCTCGTCAAGCGTGTCATCGGCCTGCCCGGTGACCACGTGGTCTGCTGCGACGGCAGCGGTCGGCTTACCGTCAACGGCGCGCCGCTGGACGAGAAATACGTCAACAATGTCGAGGTCCCGCAGGAACGCGACTTCGACGTCGTCGTGCCCGCCGGCAAGGTCTGGGTGATGGGGGATAACCGCAACCATTCCGCGGACTCGCGGGCACACATGGAAAACGGCGGCGGCTTCATTGACGTCGCCGACATTGAAGGCAAAGCGGCGGTGATCGCCTGGCCGCTCAACCGGATCACGGCGCTGGACAACTACCCGGACGTTTTCAGCGGTGTCCCGGCACCCGCGAAGGCACCGGCAGGCAAGTAGGACAACGTGTCAGAAGCTCCAACCCTCGACTACGAGCGCCGCTTCCGGGGCTCCGGCGCCCGGCTCCTCGCCGGGATCGATGAGGTGGGCCGCGGCGCCCTCGCCGGACCGGTCAGCGTCGGAATCGCCGTCGTGGACCTGCACAAACAAAAGCTGCTCGCTGATGTGCGGGACAGCAAGCTGCTCAAGATCGCGGAGCGGGAGCGGCTCGAGCCGCTGGTCCGCAGCTGGAGCGTCGCCTCCGCCGTCGGCCACGCCTCGGCCGCCGAGATCGACGCCCTCGGAATCATCGCCGCGCTCCGGCTTGCCGGGAACCGCGCGTGGTGCGCGGTGCTGGCGGCCGGCGTTGTGCCCGATGTGGTGCTGCTGGACGGGAGCCACAACTGGCTGTCACCGGCGGCGCAGGCGTCCTTGTTCGACCCGGAACCCGAGGACGCGGGCCCGGACGAGCCGGTCTGCGACGCACCCGTCCACACCCTGGTGAAGGCCGACATGCAGTGCCTGAGCGTGGCGGCGGCGTCGGTGCTGGCCAAGGTCGAACGCGACCGCCAAATGACGGCCCTGCACACCGAGTACCCCGCCTTCGGCTGGAACGAGAACAAAGGCTACGGAACCGCCGCGCACAAGGACGCGCTCCGCGCCGCCGGGCCGACGCCGTATCACCGGGTCAGCTGGCAGCTGCTCAGCGCCTGAACGGAGGCCCGGTCCGGTGGGGCAGTGGCGCATGCCCGGGGCCGGATGGTGCAAGATGGAACCATGAGTGCCGAGGACCTTGAAAACTATGAGACCGACATGGAGCTGCAGCTCTACCGCGAATACCGCGACGTCGCCGGGTTGTTCAGTTACGTGGTCGAGACCGAACGGCGTTTCTACCTGGCCAACCACGTGGACCTCCAAGCCCGCAGCGCCGACGGCGAGGTCTACTTCGACCTGACCCTCCAGGACGCCTGGGTCTGGGACGTGTACCGCTCTGCCAGGTTCGTCAAAAGCGTCCGGGTCATCACCTTCAAGGACGTCAACGTCGAAGAGCTCCCGCGCAGCGAGGAACTGGCGCTGCCCAAGGTTGAGGACCTGGGGAACTAGAATAAGCGCCGGACTTACTCACATAGCCGAAGTTTCCCACATAGCCCGATAGCCCGCCTCGTGCAGGGCGTTCCGCGCCGCATGCTGGAGGCATGAGAGCCAAAGACGCGCTGGGCCGGCGCGGTGAGGACCTTGCCGCCGGCTACCTCGAGGCGCTGGGGATGCGGGTCGTAGACCGCAACTGGCGTTGCCCCGACGGCGAGATCGACATCGTTGCGCTCGACGGCGACGCCCTGGTCATCGCCGAGGTCAAGACCCGGAAATCCCTGGCGTACGGGCACCCTTTCGAAGCCGTCGGGCCGGACAAACTCGCCCGCCTGCACCGGCTGGCCTCCGCATGGTGCCGGGACCATGAGCTGCGAATGCCGCTGCGCCGCGTGGACGTCATTGCCGTACTCGACGACGGCACCGGCGGTCCGGCCATTGAACACCTCAAAGGGGTGGGCTAGATGGCGCTGGGCCGTACCTACTCCGTGGCGCTGGTCGGGCTGAACGGCTACATCGTGGAGGTCGAGGCCGACATCGGCCAGACCCTTCCGGCTTTCGTGATCCTTGGCCTGCCGGACGCCTCACTCAACGAGGCGAAGGAACGGATCCGCTCCGCGGCGCAGAACTCAGGCATCCCGCTCAGCCGCCGGAAAATCACCGCCAACCTGATCCCGGCGTCGCTGCCCAAACGCGGCTCCGGGTTTGACCTGTCCATCGCGATGGCGGTGCTGCTGGCCGCCAACGATGTCCGCCCCACCGGGCGGCACGTATTCATCTCGGAACTGGGCCTGGACGGGAGGTTGCGACCCGTGCGCGGGATCCTCCCGGCCGTTCTGGCCGCGGTCCAGGCCGGCTACCCGGACGTGGTCGTGGCGCACGCCAACGCCGCCGAAGCGGAGCTGGTGCCGGGCGCCCGGGTCCGCGGCTACCGGACCCTGGCCCGGCTGGCGTTCGACTTCGGTGCCGACCCGCAGGACCTGGCCCTGGACTTTGAACCAGTGGACGAAGAACCGGGGGAGGCTGGGGGGAGCCCCCCGCCCGGCGTGGCCCCGGATATGTGCGACGTTTCCGGCCAGAGCGAGGGCCGCCGGGCGCTGGAAGTCGCGGCGGCAGGAGCCCACCACGTGCTGCTGACCGGGCCGCCCGGGGCCGGCAAGACCATGCTGGCCGAGCGCCTCCCCGGCCTGCTCCCGGACCTTGGCGATAGGGAAGCGATGGAAGTGACGGCCATCCATTCGCTGAGTTCGCTCACCGCCGCCACCGTCACCCTGCTGCGCCGGCCGCCCTACGAGAACCCGCACCACACTGCCACCGCCGCCGCCATCATCGGCGGCGGATCCGGCCTGCCGCGGCCTGGGGCTGCCTCCCGGGCCCACCGCGGTGTGCTGTTTCTGGACGAAGCGCCGGAATACGAGCGGCGGGTCCTCGATGCCCTCCGCCAGCCGCTGGAAAGCGGCGAACTGGTCATCCACCGCTCGGCAGGCACAGCAGCCTACCCCGCCCGGTTCCAGCTGGTCCTCGCAGCCAATCCCTGTCCCTGCGGCAAAGCCTCCGGCAAAGGCGTGGACTGCACCTGCACGCCCATGATGCGCCGCCGCTACCTGGCCCGGCTGTCCGGCCCGCTGCTGGACCGCGTCGACATTCAGCTGGAAGTCGAACGCGTCGCCCTGGCCGACTTCGGCCAGCCGCAAGCCGAAGAAGGGACAGCTGACATCGCCGCCCGCGTCCGGAAGGCCAGGCAGCGACAGCTGGACCGGCTGGGGCCTCTCGGCCTGGAAACCAACTCCCAGGTGCCCGGACGGGTGCTCCGCGGACCACTCCGGCTCGCAAGGCCGACCACACAGATACTCGACCGCGCGCTGGAACGCGGCGTCCTGACAGCCCGGGGCTATGACCGCGTCCTGCGCCTGGCCTGGACCCTGGCAGACCTCGGCAACCGTCAGTTCCCCGGCGCCGACGACGTCGGTCAGGCGCTCGGCCTCCGGCAGGCCGCGGCGGCGGCTCGCTGACGCCGGGACCTGTGACAACAGCCAGGACGGAACCGCAACATGAAGAGAGAGCAGCGTCATGACCGAAAACGAGAGGACAGCCCGGGCCGCACTGTCCCGGCTTTGGGAGCCCCAGGACGCGGCTGGCCTGGCACTGGTCCAGATTGCCGGCGCGGAGGATGCGTTGAGGATCGCCACCGGGCAGCTGGCAGCCGGTCCTGGGCTGGAGCAGGAGCTCACGCAGGTCCTGGCGGAGAATGGTGCGGGGGCCGGGTGGACCGGCCTCGGCATGGCACTGAAGCGCTGGGCACCGCGGATTCCCGACTTGGCGCCCGCCCGTGACCTCGCGACTCTGCAGCGCCTCGGCGGCCGCCTGCTCATCCCGACGGACGAGCTGTGGCCGGCCCAGCTCGCCGACCTGGGGCTGCAGGAGCCGATCTGCCTCTGGTGGCGGGGGGTGGAACAGGGACTGCCGGAGGTAAACACGACCGTCGCTCTCGTGGGTTCCCGGGACAGCACATCCTACGGCTCCGCGGTCACCGGCGACCTGGCTTACGCCCTGGTCCAGCGCGGTTTCACCATCGTCTCCGGTGGCGCCTACGGGATCGACGCCCACGCCCATCGGGCCGCGTTGGCCGGTGCAGTCAGCGGCCTGCCGACCATCGCCGTCATGGCCGGGGGAGTGGACCGCTTCTACCCGGCCGGTAACGAGGACCTGCTCCGGGCGGTCGCCGCCCAGGGCGCCGTACTGGCCGAGGTCCCGCCCGGATCGGCGCCGACGCGGTACCGGTTCCTGCAACGGAACAGAATCATTGCGGCGCTGGCCGCTGTCACCGTCGTGGTGGAGGCCAGGTGGAGATCCGGCGCGCTCAACACTGCCCATCACGCTGAAACCCTTGGCCGGGCAGTCGGAGCGGTTCCCGGATCGATCCACAGTGCCAATTCCGCCGGCTGCCACAGACTGCTGCGCGAAGGCGGCGCCGTTTGCGTCACGGACGCCGGTGAAATCGCCGAACTTGCCTCACCGAGTGGTGACTCGATGCCGGAGGACAAGCCCGCCCGCGCCGAGGCCCACGACGGGCTGACCCTGGAAGATCTGATCCTGCTGGATGCCCTGCCGCTGCGGACCACTAGCACTGTTGAGAAGCTGGCAACGGTTGCCGGCCTGAGCCCGGAGTCGGTGCGGGCCGGCCTGGGGCGGCTGGGGTTGCTGGGCCTGGCCGAGTCCCAGCGCGGGGGTTGGAAGCGTGCGGCGAAGGCCGGGTGAGGACCCGCCAAGCTGCCCCGGAACCTGGGCGCGCCGCCAAGCTGCCCCGGAACCACGGCGCGCCGCCAGACTGCCCCGGAACCGCGGCGCGCCGCCAGGCTGCCCGGGCCAGTGCCCAATTGCTGGGAGAGTTGGAGGGTGCCAACACAACAACTGCCCGGAGCGCTCGCCGAAGCCGCACACGGGTTCGGCCGGTACCTCGAGGCGGAACGGGGCCGTTCTGGCCACACCGTGCGCGCCTATCTGGCGGACGTGGGAAGCCTGCTGGCGCATGCGGCGTCGGAGGGCGCTGGGGAGCTGGCCGACCTTGAGCTCGGCACTCTCCGCCGCTGGCTTGGCGCCCAGAGCGAAGCGGGAATGTCCCGTGCGACCCTGGCCCGGCGTGCCGCCACCGCACGGGCCTTCACCGCCTGGGCGGTCCGAGAGGAACTCATTACGGCTGATCCCGCCCTGCGGCTGAAAGCTCCTAAGCGGGAGAAGTCACTGCCCGGGGTGCTGCAGCAGGGGCAAGTCCAGCGGCTTGTCGCCGGGGCGGAGTCCGCGGCGGCGGGGGGTGAGCCGCTGGCCCTGCGGAACCGGGCCATGCTGGAGCTGCTCTACGCGACCGGAGTCCGCGTCGGGGAACTGGCCGGCCTGGACGTCGACGACCTCGACCCGGACCGCCGGACCCTCCGGGTCATCGGCAAGGGCGACAAGGAACGGACAGTGCCGTACGGCCTTCCGGCAGCGCTCGCCGTCGACGACTGGCTGCGCCGCGGGCGACCCGCCCTGGCCGCCGACGGCTCCGGCCCGGCCCTCTTCCTGGGCGTCCGCGGCAGGCGCGTGGACCAGCGGCAGGTCCGCAGCGTCGTTAAAGGATTGCTGGACGGGCTGGGAGACACCGCAGCGACAGGCCCGCACGCGCTCCGGCACTCGGCGGCAACCCACCTGCTCGACGGCGGGGCGGACCTGCGCGCCGTGCAGGAAATCCTCGGCCACAGCAGCCTGGCGACCACCCAGATCTACACCCACGTCTCCGTCGACCGGCTCCGCAAGAGCTATCAGCAGGCTCACCCGCGTGCCTAAATCACCGGGACGCGACTCGCCGGGAACGACGCGCCGAATTGCACTGGCGTAATTAGATCGCGTACGGCAGAATGGGACTCACGCCCGGAAACTTTCAAGTGGTGCTTGAAGCTCGTGAGCAAGTAGCACCTGAGGTCCGGACGTATTTTTGCACCAGACAGTCTTGAAGAAACTGAATAGTCTGGCAGGGCCGACCGCCCTGCACGCGGTTCCGCGCAACAGGCAGACATCCAGGCGGAGGTCGTTGGGGAAGACGTACCTATAGCTATGGAGGATGGAATGTCTGTTGCACTAACCCGTGGTGTCCTGTTCGTTCACTCGGCCCCGACCGCCCTGTGCCCCCACGTTGAGTGGGCCATTGGGTCTGTCGTGGACAAGCGGACGGACCTTGAGTGGACTCCCCAGCCTGCCGCGCCCGGAATGTTCCGGGCCGAGCTGTCGTGGACCGGAACGCCGGGCACGGGGGCTCAACTGGCGTCCTCACTGCGCGGCTGGGCGCACTTGCGCTACGAGGTCACCGAGGAGCCAAGCCAGGGTGTCGACGGCGGCCGCTGGTCGCACACGCCCGAGCTCGGGATCTTCCACGCCGTCACGGACGTGCACGGCAACATCATGGTGTCAGAGGACCGCATCCGGTACGCCTACGAATCCGGTGCCGGTGACCCCTCCGCTGTTTACCATGAGCTCTCCCTCGCACTCGGCGAGGCCTGGGACGAGGAACTCGAGCCTTTCCGGCACGCCGCCGAAGGCGCACCCGTCCGCTGGCTGCACCAGGTGGGCTAGTACCGGTTCCGCCGCTCCACACTCCATAGCAAGCCAAAGAACAGATGGCGGCAGTGTCCTCGAAGGACATTGCCGCCATCTGTCGTTTCGGCGCGGCGGCACCCTACCAGGGTGAGATGGGAACGGTTCCCGTCCGCCGGCCCTCGTCGTCGCACAAATGGCCCATACGCTTAGGCGTGTTCAGCGCCACCATCCTGTGCACCACAGTCAGCGAGGGAAAGTGCCCGCTTGTCCTGGCCTCAAGACGCTGCAGCTCGCCGAGATCACGGACCCAGAAGGTGGCATAAACGTTTGCCGTCCCGGTAACCGCGGCAAGGAAGCGGCATTCCGGCCACGCGGCGAGCACCCTGCAGATCCGGTCCACGTCCGCGGCCGGTGTCTGCGCCAACAGGGAGGCCTGAATCGGCCATCCGGCCAGGGAATGGGCAAGTTCGCAGCGGAACGTCACGATGCCGGAGGAGATGAGCTTGTTCACCCTGCGGCGGACGGTGGCGGTACTGGCGTCGGTGAGGGAGGCAAGTTCGGCCCAGCTGAGGCGCCCGTCGTTCGCCAAGTGCCCGAGCAGAGAGCGGTCCAACCCGTCAAGGTGGTTGACGTAGTTTCCCTGCGTGCGCGACATGGTGCTCTTATTGAGCACATTCAGCTGGTCCTGGTCCAGGGATCGCAGTCTCCAGCGGCTGCCCTCCAGGTACAACGAGGTTGTCAGCAGGATTGATACAGAGATGACTCCGCGGACACCATGGACCTTCTCGGTAAGGAAACGGTCCAGGTCCCTGAGATCGAGGGTCAGTACGTCACAGTTGATGTCGTGGCCGCCGGTGGCGACCTCGATCGTTGCCACCTCCGGGCACTGCGCCAGCTGTTCCACCACGCTGGTGCGCTCAGCGGGCTCCGACCGAATCATCACGTAAGAGATGCACCGGCTCCGGGCGAATTCCGGGCCGAAGGACGCCGTGACCCAGGCGAGTCCGGCTTTCGACAAGCGGTCCCAACGCCGCGCCAGGGTGGTGGCGGTGGTCCCCAACGGCCCGGCCAGGTCGACCCAGCTGGCCCGGGGCTGCAGCTGGAGCGCGTTGACGAGCGCCAGGTCAAGTTCCGCGAAAATGACCGGTTCCTGCACCAAGGACGGCGCAGCGTCTGTTTCTTTCATTTTTGGCCCTGGCATGCGCCAAGTATCACATATTTAACACAGCGCGCCGCTCGGCTCTGCCTTTGCGGGGACGGGCCGGGACAACAACGCTGCGCCGGACTCACCCCGTACCGGACCAGCAGTACACCGTGGACCCTCCGGGGAAAGCTCAACACTGAAAGCATGGATAACCTTGACCGTCTCTGACACCCGACCCACAACGCCCACTCAGGACCTGGCGTCCAGCATGGCCGGTGACCTCGCCGGCTTCCGGCGCGAACTGCACCGCATTCCCGAGCTCGGCAATCACCTTCCGCTTACCCAGGAACGGATCCTGGCCGAGCTGGAAGGTCTCGGGCTCGAAATCAGCACCGGCAAGAAGCTGTCCTCGGTGACCGCGGTCCTACGGGGAGGAGCAGCGCCGGCCTCCGGCGTCAAGCCAGTCGTGTTGCTGCGAGCCGACATGGACGCGCTGCCGGTCGCAGAGGACAACGACCTGGCGTACAAGTCGACGCATGACGGCCTGATGCACGCCTGCGGACACGACATGCACGTCGCCGGACTGCTGGGAGCCGTGCGGATCCTGCACGCGCTCAAGGCGGAACTGGCCGGCGACGTCGTCTTTATGTTCCAGCCGGGCGAAGAAGGTCCAGGCGGTGCAGCGCCCATGATCGAAGAAGGCGTCCTCACAGCAGCCGGGCGGCGGGCGGACGCCGCCTTTGGCCTGCACGTGTTCTCCGCCGCCGAGCCCAACGGTGTCTGGTTCGGGCGCTCCGGTCCGCAGATGGCCGCCGTCGATGACCTGCACGTGCGGTTCACGGGCTCGGGCGGGCACGGCTCACAGCCCCACTTCGCCAAAGACCCCATCCCTGCCCTCTGCGAGGCGGTCACGGCCCTCCAGACCATGGTGACCCGGGCCTTCGACGTGTTCGATCCCGTTGTGCTGACGGTCGGAAGGATCGCCGGCGGAACGAGAGAGAACATCATCCCGGAAGACGCCGTGTTTGACGCCACCGTGCGCAGCTTCAGCGCAGAGTCGCGCATCAGGGAGAAGAGTGTGCGGCTGCTTGAAGGAATCGCCGCAGCCCACGGTTTGAAGGCCGACGTCGACTACCACGAGCTGTACCCTGTCACGGTGAACGCGGCCGCGGAGTACGAGCTGGCACGTCAGACAATTGTGGACATGTTTGGTGAGGACCGTTACCGGGCGATGCCCAACCCGATGCCGGGCGCAGAGGACTTCTCCTTCGTGGCCAACGAGGTGCCCAGCGCCTTCCTGTTCCTGAGCGCGTGCGCCCACGACGACCCGGCCGACGCCGGCTCCAACCACTCACCCCACGCCCTCTTTGACGATGCGGTGCTTCCTGACGCGGCCTCGTGGCTCGCCGAAGTGGCTATCCGCCGGATCAGCCAGGGAGCCTGACCGTAACGGGTGCTGACTCAACCGGTTCGAGCTGCCCGACCACCTGATTAGTCCAGGAACCGCGTCCGATCGTCCGCTGTTTCCGGTATTTTCCCGAAATGAAGGTTGCCAAGAAATGAATGCAAAGCAGTTGAAAAGCGTAAAGGCCACGGCCATCGTTGCCGCGGGATTGATCGCGCTGACCGGGTGCACGTCGGCTTCCGAGTCAAACGGTGCCAGCCAGCCGTCCGGCGGGGCGAGCTTCGATCCGGCGAGCGTCGCCAAGGACGACACGCTGGCGGCACTGGTGCCGGAGGCAATCAGGACCAAGGGCACCCTGGTCGTGGGCTCGGACACCACGTACGCCCCGGCGGAGTTTCTCGCGGCCTCCGACGGCCAAACCCCGGTGGGCTACGACGTCGACATCGCCAAAGCCCTCGGAGCGACCCTCGGCCTGAAAGTGGATGTGAAAACGGCCGGGTTCGACGGCATTCTTCCTGCCCTCGGCCCCAAGTACGACCTCGGTGTCTCGTCCTTCTTCATCACCAAGGAACGCAGCAAGGCAGCCAACTTCGTCAGCTATTTCCAGGCGGGCTCACAGTGGGCAGTCCAGAAGGGCAACCCGAAGAACGTCAACCTGGATGATCTGTGCGGCAAGTCCGTAGGTGTCCAGACCGGCACGTTCCAGGAGGACCCGGACATCTCTGGCCGGAACGCCAAGTGCGTGGCGGACGGAAAGCCGGCCATCAACGTCGTTTCACAAAAGAACCAGACTGACGTCACCACCCGTCTGGTGGCCGGAGGCCTCGATGCCATGGCGGCTGGGTCCATCACCGTCGGCTACGCAATCGCCCAGTCCAACGGCACATTGCAGACTCTGGGCGACGTCTATGGAGCGTCGCCGGTGGGCATCGCAGTAGCCAAGAACAACCTTCCCTTGGCGGACGCGGTCTCGCAGGCCATGAATAAACTCATCAAGGACGGCTCGTACAAGAAGATCCTGGATGCCTGGGGTACCGGCACCGGTTCCATCGCCAAGGCGGAGGTCAACCCGGTAGTCAACAAGTAACGTCCGTGGCCTAGCCAAAGTACAGATGGCGGCAATGTTCTCGAAGAACATTGCCGCCATCTGTCATTTCGCGCCGCCGGGTCGGCGCTGCTTTGGCTAGACGCTGCGGATAGCGATTACGGCGTTGTGGCCGCCGAAGCCGAAGGAGTTGCTCAGCGCCACGATGCTGCCGCCGGGCAGTGCACGCTCGGAGGTGACGACGTCGAGCGGGATGTCCGGATCCTGGTTCTCCAGGTTGATCGTGACCGGCGCCTTGCGGTCGTGCACCGCCAGCACCGTCAGGACGGCTTCCACGGCGCCGGAAGCACCCAGCAGGTGGCCCATCTGCGACTTGGTGGCCGAGACGGCGACGTCGTCCACGTGCCCGCCCAGCGCTGCCTTCAGGGCGGTGTACTCGGGCTTGTCGCCGACGGGGGTGGAGGTGGCGTGCGCGTTGACGTGCACCACGTCCTCGGCCTGGATCCGGCCGTCAAACATGGCAGCCTTCAGGGCGCGGGTGGCGCCGAGGCCTTCCGGGTCCGGAGCGGTGATGTGATAGGCGTCGGCGGTCACCGAGGTGCCGGCCAGTTCCGCGTAGATCCGGGCGCCGCGCGCAAGGGCGTGCTCCTCGGCTTCGAGGACCAGCGCGCCGGCGCCTTCACCCATGACGAAACCGTCACGGTCGCGGTCGTAGGGGCGGGAGGCGCCCTCGGGGTCGTCGTTACGGCGCGAGAGCGCCTGCATCGAGGCGAACGCGGCGATCGGCATCGGGTGGATGGCCGCCTCCGCGCCGCCGCAGACGACGACGTCGGCCTTGCCGGAGCGGATCAGGTCCAGTCCCATGTGCACCGCTTCGGTGCCGGACGCACAGGCGGAAACAGGGGTGTGGGCGCCGGCACGGGCGCCCAGGTCGAGGCTGACGGCTGCAGCGGGGCCGTTGGGCATCAGCATGGGCACGGTCATCGGCAGGACGCGGCGGGGGCCCTTTTCGCGCAGGGTGTCCCAGGCGTCCAGGAGGGTCCAGACGCCGCCGATGCCGGTGGCGAAGGCCACGGCCAGACGGTCGTGGTCGATCTCGGTGATGCCGGCGTCGGCCCAGGCCTCGCGGGAGGCGACCACGGCAAACTGCGTGGACGGGTCCATGCGCTTGGCTTCGACCCGGCTTAGGACCTCGGTCGCGGGGTTGGAGGCGCGTGCAGCGAAGTGCACCGGCAGCTCGAATTTGGCCACCCAGTCATCCTCAAGCGTGTGCGCGCCGGAGACGCCCTTCAGCGCGTTCTTCCACATTGTGGGGACATCGCCGCCGATGGGCGTGGTGGCACCCAGACCGGTGATGACTACTTTGCGTGCCATGGGATCACTCTTTCGTCGGTGCGCCTGCCGAGTCCGGTGCCTGAAGGCGGCCGGGGCCTGCGTAGGAAAAGCTCGGTGGTCATGAAAACTAGGGGTTTGGTGGTGGTGCTCCGGTCCGGGACGCCGGTACAGCGCCCCGGTCCGGCCACAGGTCCGGCCTAAGGAAGCCGGAGCCAAGCTCAGCGGGTATTAGGCCTGGGCGTTGGCGATGAAGCTGACGGCGTCGCCGACGGTCTTGAGGTTCTTGACCTCTTCGTCCGGGATGCGTACGCCGAACTTTTCCTCGGCGTTGACCACGATGGTCATCATCGAGATGGAGTCAATGTCCAGGTCCTCGGTGAAGGACTTGTCCAGCTCAACGGCCTCGGGGGCGAGGCCGGTCTCTTCGTTGACGATCTCGGCCAGGCCGGCCAGGATTTCTTCGTTGTTAGCCATGGATGGCTCCTTTTTCTTGTAGTTGCCGCCGGTGACCGGTCAAGGCCAGCAGCGGAGGGAGTGCGGTGGCCGCCTACGGAAGCACAATCACCTGGGCGCCGAAGACCAGTCCGGCCCCGAACCCAATCTGCAGGGCCAGTCCACCGCTAAGTTCCGGGTGTTCCTGGAGCAGGCGGTGGGTGGCGAGGGGGATGGAGGCTGCCGAAGTGTTGCCAGCTTCGGCGATATCCCGGGCGACCACGACGGTCTCCGGAAGCTTGAGCTTCTTGGCCATCTCATCGATGATGCGCATGTTGGCCTGGTGCGGGATGAACGCTGCGAGGTCGTCCGCGGAGATGCCGGCTGCGTCGAGGGCCTGCTGGGCCACCTTGGCCATTTCCCAGACCGCCCAGCGGAAGACCGTCTGGCCGTCCTGGCGCAGCGTGGGCCACAGGGCTGCTTCCGTGACCGCGGCCTCGCCCTCGCTGAGGGCCGAGTCGTGCTTGCCGGCCAGGGAGAGCTCACGGATGTTCAGCATCGAGTGCGTCATCCCGATGGCATCCCACTTGCTGCCGTCCGAGCCCCACACGGACGGGCCGATGCCGGGGGTGTCGGAGGGGCCGATCACGACGGCGCCTGCCCCGTCGCCGAGCAGGAAGGAGATGGTGCGCTCCGTGTTGTCGATGACGTCGGAGAGCTTCTCCGCGCCGACCACCAGCACGTACTTCGCCGCTCCGGAGCGGACCAGCGCGTCGGCCTGGGCGATGCCGTAGCAGTAGCCGGCGCAGGCGGCGGAGATGTCGAACGCGGGTGCCGGGGTGGCGCCGAGACGGTCGGTCAGGCTGGCGGCGGCCGACGGCGTGGCGTACGGGTGGGTGACGGTGGAGACGATGACGGCCCCGAGTTCAGAGGCTTCGATGCCGGCCTTCTGCAGCGCCTCGCGGGCTGCGCCTTCGGCCATGTCGATGACGCCGATGTCAGCCGGGGCGCGGTGCCGGGTGATGATGCCGGTGCGCTGCCGGATCCACTCGTCCGAGGAGTCGATCCACTGGCAGACGTCCTCGTTGGTGACGATGACGTCGGGCCGGTAGGCTCCGACGCCCATCACCCGCGTGTTTTCCTGCAGGGGAGCCTGCTTCAGAGTAGGAGTGCTCATTTCCCTCCCTCCAATTCTGCGAATAGGGCCAAGGCATCGGACAAGTCATCCGGGGTCTTGACGGTGACAGTCTTCACACCCGGCATGCCGCGCTTTGCCAGGCCGGCCAGCGTTCCGGCCGGGGCCAGCTCGATCAGGCCGGTTACGCCGCGCTGCACCAGGGTGTCCATGCAGCGGTCCCAGCGGACCGGGCGGGAAACCTGGGCGATCAGGCTGTCAACGGCTGAACCGCCGTCGGTCACCTCGGCGCCGTCGAAGTTGGAGAGCAGCGGAACCTGCGGGTTCCGCGGGTGCAGCGAGGGCCGCAGCGCCTGCAGGGCCGCGACCGCGGGGGACATGTGCGCCGTGTGGAACGCGCCGGCGACCTTGAGCGGGATCACGCGGGCCTTCGCCGGCGGTTTGTCTGCCAGCGCCTTGAGCTGCTCCAGGGTGCCGGCGGCAACCGTCTGGCCGGCTCCGTTAACGTTGGCCGGGGTCAGGCCACAGGCTTCGATCGCGGCCAGTACCTCTGCCGGGTCTCCGCCCACGACGGCGCTCATGCCGGTGGGGGTGGCCGCAGCGGCGGCGGCCATGCCGTTGGCGCGTTCCCGGACGAAGGTCATCGCTTCGGTTTCGGTCAGGACGCCGGCCAGGGCGGAGGCGGTGATTTCACCGACCGAGTGCCCGGCGAGGATGACCGGGAGGGCGCCGAGCTCGACGTCGAAAAGGGACTTGGCGGCAACGAGTCCGGCGGCGACGATCAGCGGCTGCGCGACGGCGGTGTCCTTGATGGTCTCCTCGTCGGAGGTGGTGCCGTGGGCGGTGAGGTCGATACCTGCTATTTCGCTAAGGGAGGCCAGGTGGCCTGCGACGGAAGGCAGTTCCAGCCAGGGGGCCAGAAAACCAGGGGTCTGGGAGCCCTGTCCAGGGCAGACGATTGCAAGCACGTATCCAGCTTTCCAAATTGCCGCGTGATTCATCGGTACTTTCATGCACCAAGACCACTGGGTCAGGTTGTAGGAAGTCTACAACGGGTCAGCTGTTGTTACGGGACGGGTTGCGTTCCACTGCGGGCCTTGGCGGGGCCGAGAGCCGGCCGACCACCAGGGCCGCCTGGAGCACGAAAGCCTCCCGCGGGATCAGCGGATCCCAGCCTGTCACATCGCAGACGCGCTTGAGCCGGTACCTGACGGTGTTGGCGTGGACGAAGAGTTCGCGGGCCGTCGCCTCGAGCGAGTGTCCCAGTTCCAAGTATGTTCCGAGCGTCTCTACCAGCCCGTTCGAGGCGGCGAGCAGGGGCCGGTATATGTTTTTGACCAGGGACCGGCGGGCGGCGTCGTCGCCGGAAATCACCCGCTCCGGCAGCAGGTCATCTGCGGCCACGGGGCGCGGCGCCGAGGGCCACGCGCGTGCCGCGGTCAGTCCGGCGAAGGCGGACTGGGCGGAGCTGCTGGCCTCGAGCAGCGAGCTTGCCTCGGCCCCGTAGACCACCGGGCCGGGGGCGAAGAGGTCGCTGAGTTTCTGGCAGGCCGTTTCCCGGTCCTGCACCCCGCCCAGGATCAGGATCAGCCGGTCGCCCTGGATGCCGACGAGGGCGTCCTCGGCGAAGCGGCCGGCGGTGCGGCGGAGTTCGCTGACGTAGGAAGCGTTGGGTTCCGACGGCGAGTTTCCCACCATCACGGTGAAGCGTTCCTGCGCTTTCCAGCCCAGCGCCGCGATCCGGGAGCGCAGCGCGTCGGTGTTTTCGCCGCGCAGGATCGCGTCGACAATGAGCGCCTCCAGCCGGGTATCCCACGAGCCGCGGGTTTCGGCGGCGCGGGCGTAGACGTCGGCGGCGGCGAAGGCCACCTCCCGGGAGTAGCGCAGCACGGCCTCGCGCAGGGCAGCCTGGTCGGCCTCGGGCGCGATGATCGGCACCTGTTCCTCCACTACCTCGACAACGATCCGGATCAGTTGCAGCGCTTTTTGCAGGCTGATTGAGCGGGTCAGCTCCGTCGGGGCGGTGCCGAAAACGTCGGACAGGATCCAGGAGGGTGAGCTGGGCCGGTCGAACCAGGTAACGAAGGCCGCGATGCCGTTCTGCGCGACCATGCCGAGGGCCGAGCGTTCGTCGGAGTTCAGCCGGCTATACCAGGGCAGCGACTTTTCGAGCTGCCGCAGCGTGGTGGTGGACAGTTGGCCCACGCTGGACCGGAGCTTTTTCAGCGTCTCGGCCTTCTCCGGGGTGAGGGCCCGCGCGGACGGCTGGCGTTTTGCGGGAGTGGTGGTGGGCTCTGCCATGTCAACGAGCATACGGCGCCTGCAGGCCAAGCTCCATTTGTGCAAAGGCTACAACTCCGTTTGCGCTGACTCACAGCGTTAAACGCCCGACGGCGGCCCCCACCTGGGTGGGAACCGCCGTCGGGCGTTCGCTGTGGCGCTGCTCGCGCCGGTGCTGTTCGGGCCGGTGCTTAGGACTCGCCGCCCGCGTTGCCGGTGGTACCGGCATTGACGTTGAGCAGGCGGTACTTCTCGATGGCCTGGGCGGGGGCCTGGGCGTCGACCTCGCCGCGGCGGGCCAGCATCTCCAGGGAACGGACCACGATTGAGTGGATGTCGTTCTTGAAGAAGCGCCGCGCGGCGGCCCGGGTATCCGAGAAGCCGAAACCGTCCGCGCCGAGCGAGGCGAACTCGTTCGGAATGAACTGCCGGATCTGGTCCGGCACGGCCTTCATGTAGTCCGACACGGCCACGATCGGTCCGGTGGCACCGGCGAGCTGTTCGGTGACGAACGGCACGCGGGCCGGCTGGCCGGGGTTGAGGAAAGCTTCTTCCTCGGCGGCCATGGCGTCGCGGCGAAGCTCGGTCCAGGAGGTCACCGACCAGACGTCCGCGGAGACGCCCCAGTCTTCGGCGAGAACCCGCTGGGCCTCGAGAGCCCAGGGGACGGACACACCGGAGGCGAGAAGCTGCGTGCGCGGGCCGTCGATCTTGGCCGGTGCCAGCAGGTAGATGCCCTTGATGATGCCCTCGACGTCGAGCTCCGCCGGCGCCGGCGGCTGGACGATCGGTTCGTTGTAGACCGTGAGGTAGTACATCAGGTTCCGGGACGGGTCGTTGTCGGCAGGGCCGGGTCCGTACATCCGGTTGAGGCCATCACGCATGATGACGCCGATCTCGTAACCGTAGGCCGGGTCGTAGGTGACGACGGCCGGGTTGGTCGAGGCCAGCAGCGGGGAGTGTCCGTCGGCGTGCTGCAGGCCCTCGCCGGTCAGCGTGGTGCGGCCCGCGGTGGCGCCGATGATGAACCCGCGCGTCATCTGGTCCGCTGCGGCCCAGAAGGAATCGCCGGTCCGCTGGAAACCGAACATCGAGTAGAAGACGTAGATCGGAATCAGCGGTTCGCCGTGGGTGGCGTAGGAGGTGCCCGCCGCGGTGAACGCCGCAACGGAGCCTGCCTCGTTGATGCCTGCGTGTACGATCTGGCCGGCAATGGATTCTTTGTAGGCCAGGACGAGGTCGCGGTCCACGGAGAGGTAGTTCTGGCCGTTCGGGTTGTAGATCTTCGCGGTCGGGAAGAACGCGTCGATGCCGAAGGTGCGTGCCTCATCCGGGATGATCGGCACGATCCTGGAGCCGAACTCCTTGTCCCGCATCAGGTCCTTGAGCAGCCGGACGAACGCCATGGTGGTGGCCGCCTGCTGCTTGCCGGAACCACGGTTCGCCACCTCGTACGCCTTGTCCCCGGGGAGGGAGACGTCGGTGTGCTTGGAGCGGCGCTCCGGGACGAACCCGCCCAGGGCCTGACGGCGTTCCATCAGGTACTTGATCTCCGGGGCGTCGGTGCCGGGGTGGTAGTACGGCGGCTGGTAGGGGTCGGCTTCGAGCTGTTCGTCCGTGATCGGAATGCGCAGGTGGTCGCGGAAGGCCTTCAGGTCCGCGAGCGTGAGTTTCTTCATCTGGTGGGTCGCGTTGCGGCCCTCGAAGTGGGTGCCCAGGCCGTAGCCCTTGACCGTGTGGGCGAGGATGACCGTCGGCTTGCCCTTGAACTCGGTGGCGGCCTTGTAGGCGGCGTAAACCTTGTTGTAGTCGTGGCCGCCGCGCTTGAGGTTCCAGATTTCCTGGTCCGTCATGTCCGCGACCATGTCCTTGGTCTGCGGGGTCTTGCCGAAGAAGTGCTCGCGGACGAACCCGCCGGATTCGGCCTTGTAGGTCTGGTAGTCGCCGTCGACCGTCTCGTTCATGATCTTCACGAGGGAGCCGTCGTCGTCCTTGGCAAGCAGGTCATCCCACTCGCGGCCCCAGACGACCTTGATAACGTTCCAGCCGGCGCCGCGGAAGAACGCTTCAAGTTCCTGCATGATCTTGCCGTTGCCGCGGACCGGACCGTCGAGGCGCTGCAGGTTGCAGTTGATGACGAAGTTGAGGTTGTCCAGTTTCTCGTTTGCGGCCAGCTGAAGCAGGCCGCGCGACTCGGGCTCGTCCATTTCGCCGTCGCCCAGGAAGGCCCAGACCTGCTGTTCGGAGGTGTCCTTGATCCCGCGGTTATGCAGGTAGCGGTTCGACTGCGCCTGATAGATGGCGTTCATCGGACCGATGCCCATGGAGACGGTGGGGAACTCCCAGAACTCCGGCATCAAGCGGGGGTGCGGGTAGCTGGAAAGCGCGTGGCCTTCCTTGGACTTCTCCTGCCGGAAGCCGTCAAGGTCCTGCTCCGTCAACCGGCCTTCAAGGAAAGCGCGGGCATACATGCCGGGGGAGGCGTGGCCCTGGAAGAAGACCTGGTCACCGCCGCCGGCGTGGTCCTTGCCGCGGAAGAAGTGGTTAAAACCGACCTCGTACAGGGTCGCCGCGCCGGCATAGGTGGAGATGTGGCCGCCGACGCCGATGTCCGGGCGCTGGGACCGGTGCACCATGACGGCGGCGTTCCAGCGCAACCACGCGCGGTACTTGCGCTCGATCTCCTCGTCGCCGGGGAACGGTGCTTCCTGGTCCACAGGGATGGTGTTGACGTAGTCGGTGGTGGTCACCATCGGCACGCCCACGCTCTGTGCGCCGGCCCGCTGGAGCAGGCTGCGCATGATGTACTGGGCACGCTCGGTGCCCTGTTCCTGAATCAGGGTATCCAGGGACTCCAGCCATTCGGCGGTCTCTTCGGGATCACGATCAGGCAGCTGGTTAGTCAACCCGCTGAGGATATGGGAGGTTTCTTCTCCTGCAGCCACGTCCAACCTCTCTTTGAGCGCATCCACCGGCACCCTCAGCTCCGGCAGGGTAACTGCCTGGCGTGAACGCGACGTGTGCGACATATATCGGTAACAGCAGCCCGGTCCTGTGTGCCGGGCTAGGTCCAATCACAACCAAGCCTGGCTCTAGCAGCGGTCGGTTGTCCGCGCAGGCGTGGTCGTCATCAGCCACTCTAGTCCTGCCAGTCCGCGGATGCGTAGCTGTCGCATGAGGCCCTTGCCGTATTTCACAGGCATACTGGTTCTGGTGCGTGGGGCCTCCTAAGGGCCGCCGTAATGCCCGGTGTGACGCAGAATATGGCGGATCGCGGGCTCCGCAGCTTGAAGCAAAGGCCCAAAGGGTGTTGGCTTGTAGTAATGGAAATCACTAGCACCAGGCAGTTCCCCGGGACCCACAAACAGCATAGGAGCAACACGTGAGCGAGGCCGACGCCGCCACTTCGGTAAATGTGGCGGAAAGATTGGGTTTCAAAAACGGAGACCTGATTCAGGAATTCGGTTATGACGACGACGTCGACTTCGACTTGCGTGATGACATTGAGGACCTCACCGGTTCGGAACTCTTTGATGAGGACGACCACGAGGTCGTGGACGCTGCCATCCTGTGGTGGCGCGACGGCGACGGGGACCTCGTTGACACTCTGGTTGACTCGCTGACCACGCTCACCGAAGGCGGCGTGGTCTGGGTGCTCACACCCAAGAATGGCCGCTCCGGTTACGTTTCGCCGTCGGACATCCAGGACGCGGCCCCCACTGCGGGGCTGCACTGCACCACGTCTGCCGGCGTGTCCCGTGACTGGAGTGCCACCCGGCTGGTCACGCGGAAGAACAAGTGACTCAGGCGGCACCCGCGGCGGCGGCCCAGGCCACCGCCGTACCCGCCGTCGGGCAGGCCGCTCCGGACTTCGAACTGGTCAACCAGTTCGGTGAGCCCGTCCGGCTCACAGGGCTGCGTGGACGCACCGTCGTGTTGGTGTTTTTCCCCTTTGCGTTCTCCGGTATCTGCACCGGCGAGCTTTGCGAGTTGCGCGACAACCTCGCGCTGTTCGATGAGGCCGACGCCGTCGTGCTCGGGGTGTCGGTAGACAGCAAGTTCGCGCAGCGCGCCTATGCGGAGAAGGAAGGCTACACCTTCGATCTGCTCGCGGACTTCTGGCCGCACGGCGCCGTCGCTGAGCGGTACGGTGTCTTCGACCCGGCCAGCGGCATGGCCACGCGCGGCACCTTCATTATCGACGCCGAGGGAATCGTGCGTTATGTCGTTGTGAACCCCCGCGGCCAGGCCCGGGACTTCGCCGGCTACCGTGCCGCCCTGGCAGGGCTCTCGGGAAACTGACGGCGTAGGCGGGGCTATGAGGACGCGGCGGCCGGGAGTGGGGATGACTGGGTTCGCCAGCATGCCGCCCATAGCGTCCGGCGAGCCGGCACGCAGCGAACTCGAAGTCCTGCAGGAGATTCACGGGCTGTTGGCGGGGGAGCCCTTCGCCCTGCTGACCGGCGCTGGATTGAGCACCGACTCGGGGATCCCGGACTACCGCGGCCCGGGCGCGGCGCCCCGGGCACCGATGACGTACCAGGAGTTCATTGGCGCGCCGGAGAACCGCCGGCGTTACTGGGCCCGCAACCACATCGGCTGGTCGCACCTGCGCCGGGCCGACCCCAACGACGGCCACCTGGCCGCCGCGCGGCTGGAACAGCGCGGGCTCCTCACCGGCCTGATCACCCAGAACGTGGACCGGCTGCATGAAGATGCCGGCAGCGTCAACGTGGTGGACCTGCACGGACGTTTTGACCGGGTCGCGTGCCTTTCCTGCCATCGACGTTACAGCCGGTCGCTGCTGGCCGGCGTGTTGGAGGAACTCAACCCGAACTTTTTGGCCGAGGCTCTCTCCGCGGGCGTCGTGGAGGTGGCGCCCGACGCCGACGCGACCGTGGAGGACGCGGAACTGATTGAGACGTTCGTGGTGGCGAACTGCCCTGCCTGCGGCGGCACGCTCAAGCCCGACTTCGTCTACTTCGGGGAGAACGTCCCCAAGGATCGGGTGGAACGCTCCTACGCGATGGTGGACGCTGCGGCTGCTCTGCTGGTGGCCGGTTCGTCCCTGACGGTGATGAGCGGGCTGCGGTTTGTCCGGCACGCAAACAAGCAGGGCAAGCCCGTGGTGATCATCAACCGCGGCCAGACCCGCGGCGACGACCTCGCGACCATCAAACTTGAGGCAGGCGTCAGCGAATCCCTGACCTGGCTGGCGGCGGAACTCCCGAGCCTCTGAGCCGGGGTTTGGACGGGCTTCTGAGCGGAGTCTCTGAGCCGGCCGCGCAGCGCCCGGACCGGCGTCCGGCGATTGGCGTTTCCCGGGTCGGTTCCGGTAGAGTCATTGTTCGTTGGTTGACGCATTGAAGTGCGGAAACAACGCTTTGGGTCTTTAGCTCAGCTGGTAGAGCGCCACGTTTACACCGTGGATGTCATCGGTTCGATCCCGGTAGGACCCACCAGGAATAACCCCGTTGCAGCAGGCACCGCGCCCGTCGCAGCGGGGTTTTTGCATGTCAGTATGGGTGAGGCCGCGGGATTGCGTGCTGGTGATTTAACGCCGGCGATTTACCTTCCGGTGATTGCGCCGTTGACTGACGTGATCGGTCCCGAGAGGTGGCCTGAGTTGACCAGCACGTTCCTTAGGCGGCGGGGGAGAGGTAGTGGTGCCAGTCGGGGAAGGGGTCTTCGGGCAGGGGTAGGTCTGCGCCGGGGCCAGAGTCAGGGGGCGGGTCGAATTCGATATCCGGTTCCCAGACCGGCCGCGGACCGGCGCCGGGACCAAGACCTGGGTCCGGCGGAAGGTGGGGTTCGAAGTCCGGTTCCCCACCCGGCGGCAGGCCGGCATCGAGGTCCGGTTCCCCACCCGGCGGCAGGCCGGCATCGAGGTCCGGTTCCCCACCCGGCGGCAGGCCGGCATCGAGATCCGGTTCCCCACCCGGCGGCAGGCCGGCATCGGGTTCCGGTTCCCAGCCCAGTGGCAGGCTGGACCCGAACGGCACGTCTATTGCCAGAATGTCGTCCGGCAGTCGGGGTGGTTCCCAGTCCTGGTGTTCGCTTGGGTAGGTGCGGCCTGTTGGGGACGTCCAGCCGGGCGGGTGGTCTCTACTGGCTCCGGTGGGTGTCCAGGCGGTGGTGTGTTTGAGGCGGTGGTGTTTACGGCAGGCCTGGCCCAGGTTGGCGATCCCTGTGGTGCCGCCGTCGGCCCAGGCCAGCAGGTGGTCGGTTTCGTTATCCAGCGACGCGTTGTTACAGCCCGGGAACGAGCACTTCGCGTCCCGCAGCCGCAGCCACTGCCGCAGGGCTTTGCTTGGCCGGTAGCTTTTCCGGCCGATCTCCAACGGCGCCCCGTCCCGCGGATCGACCAGCACCCGGTACATCGCGTCGGTGCCGTCGGCGACGAGCCGGCGGGCCATCGACGGCGGGATCGGGCCGTACCCGTCCAGCATCGCTGGTTCCTCCGTGACCCCCAGCAGCGACAGCACCGGTACGGTGACCAGCACCTGCGCCCGCGGCAACCGCACATCCCCCGACAACCCAGCCCCTCTAACGCCGGAAGCGGCCGACCCGGAAGCGGAACCGGTGCTGCCGGACCATGAAGCGCCGGTGCCGATCTCGCTGCTGTCGCCGCTGCCGTCGCGGTGGCCGGCGGTAGCCACGGTGGGGAGTTCGCTGCCGCTGCCGTCGCGGTGGCCGGCGGTAGCCACGGTGGGGAGTTCGGTGCCGATACCGGAAGATGAGCCGGTGGTGCGGGGAGCGCTCGACCCGGAAGTGCAACTGGTGCTGCCGAGCTCTGAAGTGCCCCCGGTGATCTCGCCGGTGAGGAGCAGGCCCGCGGTGACGTCCGCGCGCAGCTGCGTCAGGTTCCGTCCCTCGGCCGGGCCTTGCAGGGCCCGGGCCGTGGCGGTGGTCCGTTCCCAGATCCCCGCCGCGGTGTCCGCGGGCAGATACGTGTTGTACCAGGCCATCCCGTCACTGTCGGGCAGGAATTCCACCCGCCGGTCCTGCACACCCCTGGCATGCCGGGCCTCAATGCTGACCGGGTGGTGCCGCTCCCGCCACGTCCGGGCCTTCGCACGGAACCGGCCCGGCACCAGCTCCCCCGCCGGGCAGCCCCTCGCCGGGTCCGGGACCTCCAGGTCCGGGAAGTACGGGGCCAAAAAGTGCGCCTCCAGCGCCGCAGCGCCCGCCCGGTCCAGGTTCACGGTCTCATCGACCATGATCCGGGCATGCTGCCACGAAATCTGCCCGGCCTGCAACGCCCCCAGCGTCAACGGCAACGCCGTCGTCAACGCCACCGCCTGGCAAATCAGCGCGTCGGCGGAGCGTTCACTGACCGTCAACACACACGCAAGCTCCGCGACCATCGACATCCGATGCACCGTGCGCTGCTGCGGGGCCGACACCGGCGGCATCAACGCCTCCGACACCCCGAGGTACTCCGCAGTCAGCCGGGTCTTCACCGCCGCGAACTGCCCCTCCAACCGCGCCAGCCCGGTCAAACCATCCAGACACCCATCCGCCGCCTCACGCAACGGATCCTCAACAAAAACAGCACCCTCGCTAGCCTCAGAACCGGCCTCAGGCACAGAACCAGCAGCAGCCAGGGGCCCGGCCCCAGGCGCGGCGCCGGCAGCAGCCAGGGGGCCGGCGTCGCGGGAAGAACCGGCATCGGGCACGAGCTCACCGACCACGACACCGCCGCCGGCCAGGGAGCCGGTTTCAGTCGAGGAATCAGCGTTGAGTGGTTCGCAGTCCTCCAGCCCCACGCCCACCGAAGCAGCAAACGCCGTAACCGACGCAAGAAGCGCCGCCACCGCCGACCTGCTCTCCGCACTCAAAGCCACTCCGCTTCTCATACCCAAAGCCTAAAAGCAGGGTCTGACAATAAAGACGGAACGATGCCCACCGACCGAGCAGAAACCGCAGCAGAGGCGGCGGATGTAGCCAGTGACGCGACAAGCGTCGTCCCCGCCGCCGCACTCAAAGCCACACCGCTTCTCATACTCAAACCCTATGTACGGGCACTGACAATATTTGGGGGTACCGGGTCCGGGGCACCGGGTCCAGGGGCACCGGCACAGCGCCGCAACCGATTGAGGGGCCGCAAGAGTGTCGCTCAGGTGCCCAGCGAGGGGAATCTCACGGTTGCTTAAAACGCGCATCGGGCAATGTCGGTACCTCTCCGTACTGTCTCTCGCATGGAACATGTTGTGGTGAAAACGGCTCCGGACGGGCAGCCAGTAGCGGTCGTTCGCGGTGGCCGGGAATGGCTGATTGGGGCAGAACCGGTCCGCTGGTTCGAGCGCGTTAGGTGGTGGGAGGCTGAGCGCCGGATGCCGAAGGGGTTGAGTCGCGTGGACGTCGAGGTGTGGCAGGTCCAGGCCAGGCTCGGCCGGAACGCCGGATCCGCGCTCACCACCATGGAAATCGTCCGGGACGGACTCGGCGGAGGATGGCGGCTCAGGGAGGCGGTGGCCGATGCGGCGTAGCCCACCGCCCGGGCAAACAGTCCCGAACAACAAAAGGCTGGGCCAATGGAAAAGCCTTCCACCGCGACTATTGGGGGATGCCGCGGTGGAAGGCTTGCAAAAAATATACCCGAATTGCGACGAAATGTGAAACTCATTGCGGTTGAATTAGCCCATCGTCGGGACTTAATGCTTCCGCCATGCAACTTTCTACCGCCGGCATCCCGTCCGGGCTCCGCCGGCCGGACGCCTGCATCCCGCCGGCATCCCGCCTGGGCTAGGCCTTCGCTAGGAGGAACGGCGGACCGGAATGAAGACCCGCGGCTCGTCCTTCCAGGTCGGCTCCATCTCGGCGATGGTCTGGCGCATGATGTTGCTCGATGCCTCTCGGGCAGCCGTTCCGTCGCCGGCCGCTATCGCCTCCGCCACGTCGACGTGCCACTGCAGGGCCGAGGTCCCGGGGTGGTCCGGCATCAGGCCGTGGACGGTGCGCCCGGTCAGCGTCTCCGCCACCTGGCCCACCATGTTCGCGAACATCTCGTTTCCGGAGCCCGTCAGCAGCAGGGAGTGGAAGCAAATGTCCAGCTCCAGGAACCGGGGCATGTCCCCAGCCACGCCCGCTTCCCGCAAGGCATGCGAGACTTCCACCAGCTCGGTGCGGAGGTCATCGGGGGCATTGCGGGCAGCCAGTTCCGCGGCCACCGGCTCGACGGCGGTGCGCAGCTCGGCCAAGGAGCGCAGCTGGGCGCCGCGGCCCTCGCCAGCGAGCCGCCAGCGGATCACCAGCGGATCAAACGGGTTCCACCGGCTGGCCGGCAGCACCCGAATGCCTACCCGCTTGGTGGTCTCAACCAGGCCAAGGGACTGCAGCACGCGCACCGCCTCACGGACCACCGAACGGGAAACCTTCAGCTCGTCTTCGAGGTGCTCGGCCAGCATGACGTGCCCGGCGGGGAGCTCGCCGGTGATAATACGCGTTCCCAGATGCTCGATGGCCCTGGTATGAAGGCTGGTTGGCATAGTCGTAAGCATAGTGGCGCGCGCCGCATCACGGCGGGCACCGGCGCATGGGCCGCGGAAATCATAGACTGTTGGGACGCCCGGTATTCCGTCACGTGGTCGCTGCTATCGTGCAGTGCCCGGACCTACATATGGTTTACCGACAGCCACTGTCCCGCACGATGCGTGTTCCGCTGTACGTGCGGGACGAACTGCACTCGTTGCACGGAAATGAATTGGAGTTTTGATGTCAGCACACATCGGTGTCACCGGCCTTGCGGTGATGGGGGCCAACCTCGCCCGCAACCTGGCCAGGAACGGCTTCACCGTTGCCCTGCACAACCGGTCGGTGGAGAAAACCGACGCGCTGCTGGAAAAGCACGGCAACGACGGCGACTTCATCCGCACGGAAACCCTGCAGGAGCTGGTGGACTCGCTGGAGAAGCCGCGCCGCGTGCTGATCATGGTCAAGGCCGGCAAGCCGGTGGACTCGGTGATTGAGCAGCTGGAGCCGCTCCTGGAGCCCGGCGACATCATCATCGACGCCGGCAACTCACACTACGAGGACACCCGGCGCCGGGAAGCAGCCTTGGCCAAGAAGGACCTCCATTTCGTCGGCATCGGCGTCTCCGGCGGCGAGGAAGGTGCCCTCAACGGGCCCTCAATCATGCCCGGCGGCTCGAAGGAGTCCTACCAGGCGCTCGGCCCGCTGCTGGAAAAAATCTCCGCACACGTCGACGGCCAGCCGTGCTGCGCCTGGATCGGCACCGACGGCGCCGGCCACTTCGTCAAAATGGTGCACAACGGCATCGAGTACGCCGACATGCAGGTCATCGGGGAAGCCTTCGATCTGCTGCGCTCCGGCGCCGGGATCGAGCCGGCGGAGCAGTCCAAGATCTTTGCCGAATGGAACAAGGGCGAGCTCGCCTCCTTCCTGATCGAGATCTCCGCGGAAGTCCTTGGCCATGTGGACGCGAAGACCGGCAAGCCGTTCGTCGACGTCGTGGTGGATGCAGCCGGCCAGAAGGGCACCGGCCGCTGGACCGTCATCTCCGCGCTCGAGCTGGGCTCGCCGACGTCGGGGATCGCCGAGTCTGTCTTCGCCCGGGCACTGTCATCGCAGACGGCGCAGCGCAAGCTGGCGCAGGAACTGCTCGCCGGCGGCGAAGCCGCCGTCGAGGTCCCCGAAACCTTTGTCGAGGACGTCCGGCAGGCGCTGTATGCCTCCAAGCTCGTCTCCTACGCCCAGGGCCTGGACATGCTGACCTCCGCAGCCACGGAATACGGCTGGGACCTCAAACTCGATGAGATCGCCTCGCTGTGGCGCGGCGGCTGCATCATTCGCGCCGAGCTGCTCAAGGAGATCACTAAGGCCTACGCCGCGGCGGAGAAGCCGGCCAACCTGCTTTTCGCCCCGGCGTTCACCCAGGCGATCGCCGAAGTCCTGCCGGCCTGGCGCCGCGTGGTGGCCACTGCCGTGCAGCTTGGCATCCCGGTGCCGGTGTTCTCCTCCTCGCTGGCCTACTACGACGGCCTGCGCCGCAAGCGCCTGCCCGCGGCCGTCATCCAGGGCCAGCGCGACCTGTTCGGCGCGCACACCTACGGCCGCGTCGACACCGAGGGCACTTTCCACACTCTCTGGGGCGAGGACAAGTCCGAGATCAGCGCTGTGGATACGCACTAGTCCCCGGACGAACGGCAACGGCCGGTGCTCCCGTTTCTCGGTGGCACCGGCCGTTCTTGTTTCCCGGCATACCCGGCAGGGTCTAGCCGCAGGGGACCTGTTCGGTGCGGCCTAGATGCGGTATTCGATCAGGTACTCGGCCGGATCGACGGCGGGCTTGGTTTCCCGCCGGGCATCACGGTGGCGGCAGGTGGCCGGCACTCCGGTCAGGATCGACTCGGCCGGGGCGTCCTTCACCACGACGGCGTTGGCACCGATGGCGCTGTCCCGCCCGATCGTGATGGGACCCAGGACCTTGGCGCCGGCGCCGATGACCACACGGTCTTCGATGGTGGGGTGGCGCTTGATCTTCGCCAGTGAGCGGCCGCCCAGGGTGACGCCGTGGTAGAGCATGACGTCCTCGCCGATTTCGGCGGTCTCGCCGATGACCACGCCCATGCCGTGGTCGATGAAGAACCGGCGGCCGATAGTGGCGCCGGGGTGGATCTCGATGCCGGTCATGAAGCGGGCGAGCTGGGAGATTAAACGCGCCGGGAAGCGCAGCGAAGGGTTCTGCCACAGCCGGTGCGTCAGACGGTGCGCCCAGATTGCGTGTAGGCCGGAGTAGGCAAAGAAGTTTTCAAAAGAGCCCCGCGCCGCCGGGTCGTGCGACCGGGCGGCGTCGAGGTCTTCCTTCAGTCTTGCGAAGAAGCTCACTAAGACCTTTCTAACGAATTGTGGAGAGCCGGACTCAGCCGCGGATGTCGTCGTACAGCACGGTGGAGATGTAGCGCTCCCCGAAGTCGCAGACGACGGCAACAATCAGTTTACCGGCGTTCTCCGGGCGCTTGGCGAGCTCCAGGGCGCCCCAGACGATCGCGCCGGAGGAGATGCCGCCCAGGATGCCTTCCTTGGCGCCCAGGTCCCGTGCCACGCGGACCGAGTCCTCCAGGGTGGCGTCCAGGACCTCGTCGTAGATGTTGGTGTCCAGGATTTCGGGAACGAAGTTCGCGCCGAGCCCCTGGATCTTGTGCGGGCCCGGGGCGCCGCCGTTGAGGATGGCCGAATCCTTGGGCTCGACGGCGACGATCTGCACGTCAGGCTTGCGTTCCTTGAGTACCTGGCCCACACCGGTGATGGTGCCTCCAGTGCCGATGCCGGAGACGAAGATGTCCACCTTGCCGTCGGTGTCGGACCAGATTTCCTCCGCCGTGGTCCGGCGGTGCACCTCGGGGTTTGCCTCGTTGGCGAACTGCTGTGCCCAGATGGAGTTCTCCGTGTTGGCGACGATCTCCTGCGCCTTCTCCACCGCGCCGCGCATGCCCTCGGAACCGGGGGTCAGCACGATCTCGGCGCCGTAGGCACGCAGCATGACCCGGCGTTCCGTGGACATGGTCTCCGGCATGGTGAGGATGACCTTGTACCCGCGGGCCGCGCCAACCATGGCCAGGGCGATCCCGGTGTTGCCCGAGGTTCCCTCGACTATGGTCCCGCCGGGCTTTAGTGCGCCCGACTTCTCCGCGGCGTCGACAATGGCCACGCCGATACGGTCCTTGACGCTGTTGGCCGGGTTGTAGAACTCCAGCTTGACCGCCACGGTGGCGTCCAGGCCCTCGCTCAGCCGGTTGAGCCGGACCAGCGGGGTGCCGCCGACCAGCTGGGTAACATCGTCATAGATTCGTGCCATGGGTATAGGTGCCTATCTGTGAAGAGGAAATTCTAACGTCAGCTTAACGAGGGCGGTTTCTGCCCGGTTAAGCTTTGAGCCACTCGGAGTAATGTTTCCGGGCTTTCGCGAGCTTGGGGTTGATAATCACCTGACAGTAGCCCTGTTCCGGGTACTTGGCGTAGTAGTCCTGGTGGAAGTCCTCGGCCACATAGAACTCCGGCAACCGGCTGACCTCGGTGACGATCGGATCCGCCCACAGAGACTGGTTGCGCTCGATCGCCTCCTCGAACAGGATCTTTTCCTCGGTGGTCTCGTAGAACATCGAAGAGCGGTACTGCGTGCCGACGTCGTAGCCCTGCCGGTTCAGCGTGGTGGGGTCGTGCAGGGCAAAGAACATGTCCAGGATGACCTCGGCCGGGATCACGGCCTCGTCGAAGCTCACCGCCACCACTTCTGCGTGTCCGGTGGTCCCGGAGCAGACCGAGTAGTAGTCAGGGTTGCGGTCATGGCCTCCGGTGTAGCCGGACACAACCGAGCTGACGCCCCTGGTCTTCTGGTAAACGGCGTCGAGGCACCAAAAGCAGCCTCCGCCGAGCACGAAAGTTCGCTGAGTTTGTTCAATGCTCATGGTTTGTTCAATGGATGAAGCGCCCGGATCATTCCCGAAGCCGCCATTTGCCCCATGTCTTTCGGCTACAGGGGACTCCCGGCCGGGCCGCGGGGGCGGCCGATAGGGTAAAAATGAGGGTATGGAACCTGAGAACCACGATGTTTCAGACCGGCCCGCCGACAACGGCGGCGCGGGCAACGACGGCGAGGGCAGCGCCGGAACGGCCGCCACGCTGGGCATGATCCAGCTGGCCCTCGAGGAGCTGTGGCCCGAGTCGCTGGCGGAGGCCTGGGACGAAGTAGGTCTCGTGGCCGGGCACCCTTCCGCCGAAGTGAGCAGGATCCTCTTCGCTGTCGACCCGACCCTCGAGGTGATCGAGGAAGCCGTCAGCTGGGGTGCGGAGCTGCTGATCACGCACCACCCCTTGCTGCTCAAGGGCGTCACGTCGGTCGCGGCAAACACCTCCAAGGGCAAGGCGGTGCACCGGCTCATCGAGTCCGGGACCGCCCTGCTGACGGTGCATACCAACGGCGACTCCGCCGTCGGCGGTGTCTCCGATGTACTGGCCGACGCGCTGGGGCTGCAGGACGTGGTGCCGCTGACGCCGGCGGCGAACGGCCTTCCGGAGGAAGGTATTGGGCGGGTCGGTGACCTCGCCGAGGTCCGGACACTGGGCGACTTCGCGGCACAGGTCTTCGGCATCCTGCCCTCCGTCGCCGGCGGTGTGCGGGTCTCCGGTGACCGGGACGGCCTGGTCCGCCGCGTGGCCCTGTGCGGGGGAGCGGGGGATTCGTTGTTCGATGAGGTCCGGGCGAGCAACGCCGACGTTTACCTGACGGCGGACCTGCGCCACCACCCGGCGTCGGAAGCGCGGGAAGCCGCCGTGAATGACCGGCCGTACCTGATTGACGTTTCGCACTTCGCCAGCGAGTGGCTCTGGCTGCCGGCTGCCGCCGCGGCCCTGGGGAACGTGCTCACCGACCAAGGGCACGACATCGAGATCCGGGTCAGCACCACCAACAGCGATCCGTGGGACTTCATTCTGACTCCGGGCGGCGACTAAAGTGCGAGGTGCCCCGGGCGAGCGCAGGGAGCCGGGGAACGCGCCAGGCGCTAGAGTCTAGGGAGCGCCCGTACGGTGCCCGGCTCCGGCCGGTAAGTGAACAAGCGGAGGAAATAGTGGCCAAGGCAGCACCGGCGGAACAGTTGAAGTTGCTCGAATTGCAGGGACTCGATGCCAGGCTCAAGTCCCTCTCCAACCGCCGCCGCAGCCTTGAAAGCGACTCCCGGATCACGGACCTCGAAGCCGCCCTCAGCGTGGCCAACGGCGAGCTCGGGGCTGCGAAGGTCGCCGTGCACGACGCCGAACTCGAACTCAAGCGCGCCGAGGCCGACGTCGAACAGGTCGCCACCCGGATCGAGCGCGACGAAGCAAAACTCAACAGCGGGACCGGCCTGTCCAAAGACCTCGTGGCCCTGCAGCGGGACATCGCCTCGCTGAACAAGCGGCGTTCGGACCTGGAAGACGTCGAACTTGAGATTCTGGAGCGGCTGGATTCGCTGCGGCTGCGCCAGGCGTCGCAGCAGCAGATCGTCGATGACATCCAGGGATCCTTCGGCAGTATCCGTGCTGAAATCGACGAGAAGCTCGCCGAAGTGGCGGCTGAGCTGACGGTTGTGCGCGGCCAGCGGGCCGAATTCGCCGCCGGCCTCGACGAAGGCATGCTCGCCGTGTACGAAAAGACACTGGCCAAGCGCGGCGTCGGCGCCGCCCGGCTGTTCCACGGCACCTCGGAGGGGTCCGGCATGCAGTTGAGCCCCGGCGACCTCGCCGAAATCAAGGCCGCCGCGGAAGACGACATTGTTTTTTGCCCTGACTCCGGCTGCATCCTGGTCCGCTCGACAGAGTGGGCCTAGCCCCGCGGTCTGCCGTCCAGCGGCCTGCCGGCTAGCCGGGCAGGATCAGGTTCAGGGCGTGCGGCTTGCGGGCTGTGCCGGGGATGAGCTCGGCGGCCCACTTTTCCGCCGCCGCCTGGCGTAGCTGCGCCGGAGTCTGCGGCGCCTTGCCGCGGCGGCTGAGCAGGTGCCGGGCCAGTTCTCCGCGGGTGTGCTTGGCAAAGTGGCTGACCACCTTCCGTGCGCCGTTGACCTCGGTGTAGACGTTGACCGCGACGGTCTGCTCGGGCGGGGGAGCCCATGCCGCGGCGTAGGTGCTGGAGCGGCAGTCGACCAGCAGCTGCCCGGCCGCCGCGGCAGCCAGGGCCTCGGTGAGCTGCGGCTTCCAGAATGAGGCCAGCCGACCGACGTCGGGCAGCGCCGTCGCCATCGACAGCCGGTACGCCGGTACCCGGTCGGCGAATCGGATCGCGCCCCAGAGCGCGGAAATGACCAGTACGGACTCATCCGCCTTCCGCCGCTGCCCGGGCGTCAGGGATTTGTAACCCAGCGCGTCGTAGAGCACCCCGGAGTACACCTGGTGTGCAGGTGCTGCCGGTTCGGCGTGCAGGCGCGTGTTGCGTTCGACGTCGTCCTTCAGCGAGGCGCCGACTCCCAGCAGCGCGAGTGCGTCCTGGTGGGCGCTGACCGTGCCGAGCGCTTCGAGGACCTTGGCGCGGTAGCTGTTGAGGACAGGGAAGCTCAGCGACTCAGGATCGACGGCGTCGCCGCCGGTCGCGGGGGTCTTGCCTTCGGACGGGGGCAGCAGAATCAGCACCGTACGATCCTACCGGCGGCTGCTCAGGCGAGCTGCCGGCCTAAGAAGGAAAGAACCGCAGGCAGGATCAGCCGCCAGTAGGCTTCCTCGTGGCCGCCGGGCTGGAAGCCGCCTTCGACGTGGCCGGGCAGGCCGGCGACGTAATCCTTGACGTAGGGAAGAAGTGAATCCTCGGTCCCGCAGTCGATCCGCTTTGGCAGCGGCGCCAGTTTGGGCCGCAGCGCAAAGACGTCATTGGCGGCGAAATCCTCGGGGCTGTCGAAGGCGTCTTCGAGGCTGTCGTCGTAATCGCTGAAGACGGCGGGGCTCATTGCGGCCACGGCGCGCAGGCCGGGAATCTTGCCTTGCGAGGCCAGCAAAAGCACGCCGAAACCGCCCATGGACAGGCCGAACAGCCCGAACCGGCCGAGGTCCAGGCCCTGCGAGGCCAGGAGCGGGACGAACTCGTCAATAAGCATCGAACCCGTATCCGTGCCGTCGGTGCGGCGGTGCCACCAGGTGTCGCCGCCGTCCACCGACGCGACGGCGAAGGGCGTCCCGCCGTCGGCCAGGTAACGCTGCAGCACGGCCTCGATACCCAGATTGTCGAAGAGGAACCGGTTGTCGCTGCCCGTGCCGTGGAGGAAGAGCGCCACCGGCATTTTGTCCCGTTCGTACCCGGCGACCACCGGTATGGCGAGGGACCATTCCGTATCGGTATTCGGCCGGAAACGCGAGACGAAGCTGTCGGTCCGGACGACGACACGCGGTGCCGGCGTCCCCGGGGCGGCAGGCGTCGACGTGGACGGCTGGGCGACCGGGCCTGATCCGCCGGTGGCCCCTTCGGACGGGCCGCCGACGCCGTCCTGCCGCCCGGCCGGCGGGGAACAGGCGGCCAGCGTTGCGGCACCCAGAAGGCCGGCACCGAGTTCCAGCATCCGCCGGCGGTCAAGCTGCGGCTCATCCATCCCTTGATCTTAGGGGGAAGGGCGAAGCTACGCCGCTTTCGCAGGCGGCTGCTGTCGTTGTGGGGGTAGCGGGGGTTGCGCAGCCTGTGCCGCCTGTGCCGCTGCAGCGCTCTGCCCCGCAGCCTGCGCTGCCTGGGTCTCCCGGGCCAGGAACGCGGAGAGTTCGCCGATGGTGCTCATCAGCGGGGCGGGGAACACAACCGTCGAGTTCTTATCCACCGCGATCTCAACGAGGGACTGCAGGTTCCGCAATTGCAGGGCGAGCGGGTGCGACATCATTATGTCCGAGGCTTCGCCAAGCGCCGCCGCCGCAATCGATTCGCCCTCCGCGGCGATGATCTTGGCGCGCTTCTCCCGCTCGGCCTCGGCCTGCCGGGCCATGGCGCGCTTCATGCTCTCCGGCAACTGGATGTCCTTGAGCTCCACGAGGGTCACCTCGACGCCCCACTCCAGTGTGAGGGCGTCGAGGATTTCGCGGATGTCGCTGTTGATGCGCTCCGTTTCAGACAGGGTCTGGTCCAGGCTGTGCCGGCCCACAACCTTCCGGAGGGTGGTCTGGGCGATCTGGTTGATAGCGGCTGCCACGTTTTCGATCGCCACGACCGACTTCACGGCGTCAACCACCCGGTAGTAGGCGACGGCGGAAATGTCCACGCTTACGTTGTCCTGGGTGATGATGCCCTGCGACTGGATCGGCATGGTCACGATCCGCAGGCTGACCAGCTGGAGCCGGTCAAGGACTGGAATGACGAAGCGCAGGCCCGGCATCCGGACCCCGATGACCCGCCCTAGCCGGAACAGCACCCCCTGCTCGTACTGGCGCACGATCCGGATCGACATCCGGGCGGCAATGAGCAACAGGACGAGAACAAGCACCAAGAGAATGACTGCGACGGCGTCCATCTGAATCGCTTCCTTAAGCGGGACTGCTGCTTCAATTCTCCCACCGCGGGCTGGAAAAAGCGTCGGCGCGGCGGCCCCAATGAAGACCGTAGAATGAACAGCGGATGGGTTGACCAGGCGGCCGCGCGTCACGCAAGTGGCTCGAGGAACGTCCGGGCTCCGCAGGGCAGGGTGGTGGGTAACGCCCACTCGGGGTAACCCGCAGGCCAGTGCCACAGAGAATAGACCGCCTGCACCGGGACCGTGTCCGCACGGTGCTGGTGGCAGGTAAGGGTGAAACGGTGGTGTAAGAGACCACCAGCTTCCCGGGTGACCGGGAAGGCTAGGTAAACCCCACCCGGAGCAAGGCCAGACAGGACACATTTGAGGGCTGCCCGCCCGAGTGTCCGGGTAGGCCGCTGGAGGGCGTCGGCAACGGCGTCCGTAGATGGATGGCCGCTACTCCCGTGCCGGTAACAGCGCGGGAGCACAGAACCCGGCGTATCGGTCAACCCATCCCACCAAAGGGCGAGTAATCGCCGTGATTCCGGGCAAGAACGGCCCCTTGGGTGCCTGGCGGGCGGCTCGTTAGGGTCTATTCGATGGTGCTCAATTGCCTTGTGGTGGCCCCTTTTGCCCACGATTTGCCCATGGGATTCAGCCCTGAAGAAGCCCCGGTCGCCGGTTTCACCAGCGGGCGGTCGGCAGCTAAGCAGAGGACTGGCGGGGGGCATGGGACACTGTCTGCGTGGACATTGTGGTTTTTCTTGAGGCGCGCATCGCTGAGGAAGAAGCACGCCTGCTCGGTGCCCAGGACAGCGACGCACGTCTTGCGGCCTGCATGATGGCTGAGTGCGCCCAGAAGCGGGCGATCCTGGAGGACTGGAAACGGGGCGCGGCAAACAGCTCGCATGATCCGCTTTCCATCGCCCGTCGATCGATGCTGGTTGTTCTTGCGGCTAGCTACAAGAGCCACCCCGACTACTCACGGAACTGGCATGACGCAGGCGGAGGTTCCTCACCTTGAAGGGAAACCCCGCCAGGGTTACTCGCTGACGGGGTCTCCAATGCCTAGATGCCCTTTGCTAAACAACCGGGTCACTTTCGAGTCTACGCCTGATGTTGATGCTTCAAGTTCACGCGGGCAGGAACCCAGGCAGCCGGTCTCCCCACCGGACGTGTCGGAGGTTAGCGGGGCAGCGGTGGTATTCCCAGATGTCCCATTCGGAGGCGGTGACGCGCCTGACGCTGTCCGAGGGTAGCCATGCGTGGCGCGGACGGTAGTCGTCATCTTCCCAGCGGACGAGAATGTGGGACTGGGTCCAGCGCTCGGCCCTGGCGTAGACGTCGAGGGTTCCGCCGCCAACCAGGGCGAGCGTCGCGACGACCTTGGGCTGCTTCCCGTATTCCCACGTGTGGGTGGTCCCCGGTTCCCCGGGGTCGGGCGTGAGGCAGCCATAGGTAACGCTATTGAGCGTGAAGGCGAGGGGCATTAGACCATAATTGCACGCCGGTGGGCCGGTGTTACGGGTCTTACGGCCCGTGGGCACGGTCAAACTGAAACAGAGAAACGCCCCCGCACCAAATCGGGGGGACAGGGCGCGGGGGCGTTTCAGCGGCCACGGTTTGGGGGCGTGGCCGCGTCAAACATAGAGCGCCGTAATACGCAAGTCAACCATCAAGGCTACTGGCCCGTACTGTCCTACGGTGTTCTCGGGAGGCGGTTCCGGCCGAAGGCATGTTTGGGGGCAGAACCGCGTCCCGCATAGCACTCATGGAAGAGCCAGCCTGCACATGGAGGGGAACACAAAACCGCCCCCGCGCATCCTTGGGGGAAGGTGCGCGGGGGCGGTTATGTGTGGTTCCGTCACGCTGGGGGAGGGGACGGAACCAAGCAACCTTACCAGTTGCGGGGATGGTGTCGTGTCTACTTCTGGTCGGGTGCGAGCCAAGGCAGGTAGGTCCGGGTCCACTCGATGACCCCGGGGATGGCCATGACGCGGGTGATGGTCGCGGACGCCGCGGTGATGACGACAGCGGCGCCGGCCAACCAGAGCCGGAGCCCGTCGGGGAGGTGCTGGCCGAAGCCGTCTACGACGACTTGGATGATCTGCGGCACGATGACCAGCAGGCCGAGGAACGCCGGGATACCCACGGCCACCGCTGTCCGGATGGTGGCGCGGCCTGGGTTCGCGGCCTGGGTGGTGGTTGCGAGGTGGTCGGCCATTACTTGGCTCCTTCCGCTGCTGCACCGGGCGCGTTGCTGAGCGTGATGGTGATGTCCTTCAGCGCAGCGTCGGCCGCAGCGGAGACAGCTGCCTGCACCGCAGACGGGTCGAGAATCTGCTTGGCGTCCAGTTTGTCCAGATTGGCATCCAGATACGCCAGAGTGGACAGCAGGTCGGTCTGCCCGGTGGCGCCGCCTGCCCGGCTGATCTTGGTGGTGAGCAGCGCGGTGACGGTGGCGGCCACGGTGCCCTTGATCGCCTCCCGGGTATAGTGCACGTTCGCGTCGAAGTTGGCCACGACGGCGCGGAGGGTGGTCGGTTTGCCGTTGAGCGGTCCACCGCCTTCTCGGGTGATTGGTTCGTCAAGAATGCCCATGTCGTCCTCCTCGGACTGTGATGTGATGGTGCCCTGCGGACCGACGGCGGCCGCAGCGTAGTCGGGGTTGAGACTGCCGTACAGGTAGGGGGTCGGGTCGATGCGCCCGCGCCAGCGGTCGGCGAGGTTGTATCCGCGGATTTTGAGCATGCCCAGGTGCAGGTGCGCCGCTGTTGCCGCTCCGGTCTTCCCGGAACGGGCGATGACCTGCCCGCGCCGGACGGTGTCGCCAGCCTGGACCAGCCACTCTGAGAGGTGGAGGTACTCGGTCTGGACCCCGTATTCGGGGTGTTCGATCAGGATTGCGTTGCCTCCGCCGGACAGGATGGCGTGCCAGTTTCCGGCGTCCCCGGCGAAGGTCACGACGCCGTCGGCTACTGCTTCCACCGGGTCGCCGACGAAGCAGCCGTAATCGATGCCGTTGTGCCCGTCCCAGCCGATGGAGTGGTAGAAGCCGCCGGGGTAGTCAACGACACCGTCACCGTCCCAGTCGTCGAACTCAGCACCCCACGCCTGAGTGACGGGGCGGGATGTCGGGAGTGTGAATCCGGTCATGGCGCAACGCCTCCGCTCGAGCAGGTGTAGGTCGATGAGCCGGGCGGGTTTGGGCTGCACGTGTACGGGGTGCCAAGGTAGGTGAACGTGAACGACGACGGGCTGGTACCGGAGGCGCCATTCGGACCGGGCGGTCCCGGCGGACCGGGCTGGCCATCCGCTCCGGCGGGGCCCTGTGGACCGGGCTCACCTTGCGGCCCGGTGGGGCCTTGCGCGCCGGCCGGGCCTGTCGGTCCTGTCTGCCCGGGCGTTCCGCTGGGTCCCGCGGCGCCGGGTTGTCCGGTGCTGCCGGCCGCGCCGGCGTCGCCTGTCGGTCCGCCGGGGCCCGTGGCGCCCGTACTGCCGGGCGGGCCTTCGGCGCCGTCCTTGCCCGGCGCTCCTGGGTCACCTTTCGGGCCGGGAATCGCCTCCGTGGGGTTCTGTTGGACCTGCTCGGCCTTCACGCAGAGATCCCGCTCCTCGACCATGAGCTTCCCCTTCGTCGCGCAGACGGTCTGGATGTCCTGCGCGAGGGTCTGGGAGTTCGCCTGGGCGGTGTTCTTGTCAGCTGTGGTCGAGAGCTTGTCATAGACCATAAAGCTCAGTGCGCCCAGAATCAGGACGGCGAGGACGAGGAACGCCCACCGGGGCGGGAACGGTTCACGCGCTGTGTGTCGGGTCATGCCTGATCACCCCGGAGTTTCGCTCGTAGTTGATCGATGGTTTCCTCGGCCTTGTCCAGCCGCTCGGTGAGGTACTTGTTGTCCTCGCGGAGCGTTTTGTTGTCTTCCCGGAGGGAGGTTGCGCGTTCGGCGTCGAATTTGCGGTAGAGCAGGTACCAGCCGGTGATGCCGCCGGTAGCGACGAGGGGGGCGGTGAGAGCTTTGACGAGCTCAACAAACTGCGGATCCACACGTTTGGTCCTCCCTCAAAGCCACAAGGGCGGTGGTTACTGTGCACGGCACGCCACTAACCGATCTTGCTGATGCGGGCGATGGTGGACCACGTCTGCTGGGTGCCGCTGGTCTGGTAATACTTCAGGAACACCCGGCCCCCCGCAGTGGGGAAGTAGATCACCGGGGCGGCGATGACAAACTCACTCGCGGAGCTGTGGGGGTACTCCTGCCCGTAGACGGAGTTGCCGTTGGCGTCTTGGATGGTGCCCTTGGCAAAAGCCGCCACCGTGCCGGTGGTCAGCCTGACGTGGGCGGACATGCTGTACAGCCCCGGGGCGGTGAACTGGATGCAGTCCGCGACGGGGAAGGTCACAAACGCAGGGTCTGTGGAGTTGGTCTGGTTCAGGGTCAGCTGGCCGGAGCCCCACGCCTGGCTAGGCTGCACCAGGATGGACCCGGTGGCCTCCGCATAGATGAACTGCACCCACTTGCTGCCGTTCCACTTCTGCTCCGGCATGGTGGTGTCGTCCGTGACGATCACCTTGGTCCCCGGGGTCAGCAAGGCCGGGGGCAGCGCGTCCCGCTCCGCCGTGGAACCGACTTTGACGGTGACGTTGGTGGAGTCCGCCATCCGGGCCTGATGGGTGGCGAGGTCGTAGACCTCGTCGTTCGTGATGGTGATGATCTTGTTCGGCCGTGTCTGGGACATCAGGCGCTCCAATCCAGGATGAGTAGCCCGGACTCGGGCTGGGTTGATGGTCCGTTGAACCCGGCATAGGGGTCCCCCGCGATGGCGATACCGCCGCCGCCCTGCAACGCGGATGCGAAAGACAGGGGCAGTGCGTATTCCGTCAGTCCCTGCCCGGGTTGAACGGTGATGTCGAAGGGGCCAGCGACGCGGTTGACGTCATCCCCGGGCTTATTGGCGCTGGTGTGGGCGTAGACGTGCACGGTGACGGGCTGGTTGTTGTTGCCCACGGGCAGCCGGGCGCCGAGCGTGAAGCGGATCCCGGTGATTGTCTTGCCTGCCTGCTGAGCGGTGGACCCTGCGTAGAACCATGCGCCGTAGACCTGCCCGGCGCCGTAGGAGCCTTGGTAGACGCGGCCGCCGCCGCCGGCCCATTTTCCCCACCCGCCGGCCGGGTAGTAGGTGTCCGCAGTGGCAGCCTGGTACGGCGTTGAACCTGTCATCCCGGCGCCCGGCGGCGGGGCCACAGGTGGTGCCACCGGTGTTGGCGCGGCGGTCGTGGTGACCTTGCCGACGACGGACGGCACCGCTGCGTTCCACGAGAGGATCACCGGGTCGCCCACGACCGGGCTGTAGGAAGCGACGAACGTCGCCGTGTAAACGAGTCCATCCGAGCCCGTCACAGTGATCGTCGGCGAGGAAGCCGGCACGGTCTTCACGGTGCCCTGCCCGGGCCGGGGTTTGTCGGTGAGCCGGCACCGCACGAACGCGGCAGCCTGGCCCGCCCTGCTGCCGCTCAGCTCGACCAGCACCGGGTCACCCTCCACGACAACGAGCGGGTCCGCCCAGCGGGCCGGGAGCACGTTGCCGTTCACGTTGACCTGCAGAACCCCGCCGACAAGCACCATGACACCTTGATAGGTGGTGACGGTGCGTTGCGGTGCGAGCCCTTCAGCGCTGCGCAGTTCAGCCACGGTCGACTCCTGCCAGTGCTGTCTGGACATCCGTGTAGGAGCACTCCACCACGACGGTGCAGGGCCCCGGGACGGTGCCGTTGGATGGTTGATTGATGGCCTTCACCATCCCGGCAAGGGTGAATGCCTGGCCGTTGACGACCGGGTTGCCGACGTTGACCCAGTCGCCCTGCTGGACGTGGGGGATCGGCAGGCAGGTGACTTTCAGGTCCACGGTCAGCCCGGCCAGGTGGGTGTCCTTCATGGTCCGGGCGTAGTCGTACGCCTGGTCCCGGGTGCTGATCATGTTGGATTCGTAGAACGTCGGTACCCGCCCGTGCGGTCCGTAGACGCTCAGCGGGCCTGCGGTGATCTCGGCGATGGCGCGCACCGGAGTGTCAGTGCCGGTGCCGGTGACAACGAAGCGGTTGTAGAGCCCGTCATACTGCTGCTCCCGATCTACTTTCACCAGGAGCCCTTCCTCGCCGCCCTTCAAGGTGGCGACCGGAGCCTGCTTGGTGACCGGGTAGACCTCCAGCTGCCCCTCACCATTCATCCGGTAGTCGCACGCGATCGACTTGCACAGCGCCTGGATGGCGTCGAGCCGGTCCCGTTCGTAGATGAGGGTCTTGTTCACTGGCCGGTCGGTGACGCCGGCCGCCGCCACGACCGGGACGATGTCCCCGGCCAGGCGCCGGATTTCACCGACCACGGTCGGGTTAGCCCCCTGCGGTGACTCCGGGGCCAGAAGCTGGTCGGCCTTGATCATCACGGCAAGGTCGTTAGCCTGCACCCGGATCGTCGCGCCCCCGGAGACCAGTACGTCCTTCTTCCCGGCAGGGACCGGGGAATCAGGGTTGACCCGGCCCGCGTCGTCGATGCGGTAGGAGTGCCACCGCTCATCCGGTGAGGGGCGGGTGATCCGGTACCAGCCGAGGTTGATGGAGCCGGCGCCGCCAACGTTATAGCGGACCTGCAGGCGGCTGCCCCCCACTCCCAGTGGGTCCTCCAGCAACCATGGGGCGAGCTTGCCGTCTTTGTCCGCGACGGTAATGTCGAACGTCTGCACCTGCCTGGTGCGGTCCCAGCTGAACTGCCAGTCGGAAACAGGCAGCGCATCCGGGTAAGCCAGCCGGCCACCGTACCAGACATAGACGGTGATGCCTTCCCCGGAGCGGGAGCCCGTCAAGGCGTTTAGGCTATTGGCATCTATCTGGCGCAACGGGGCCCCCTCAAATCAGCGCGTTCGCGGTGCAGGTGAAGGACGGGCTCGTGCCACTAACGACGACTACGAGCCGCCAGTACGGTGCCTTGACCGGGAACCTTGCGATCACTGAGACAGGCGCCGTGGCCGTGCCGATGACGTCCCGCGGGATGCCGTCCGCCCACGTGACATTGTCGAAGCTCCACTGCAGGCGGAACTCGGCGCTGGGGTTGGTGCCAGACACCGCGCTGATGTCGATGCCGATGGACATCCAATCCAGCTGGCTGTTGACCACCCTGCCGGCGTCAGCCGTGGTTTTGGTGATGTTGAAGTTGGAGAACAGTGCCACTGCGGTTGCCATGTGAGGCCTTTCGTTAGACGCCCGAAGGGCTCTTCAATGTGTCGAGGTAGGTCTTCCCTGACAACGCGGTCTGCGCCTGCTGGTAGGTGCCCCAGAGCCCCTTGACGTCGCCGTAGGTCCACAACGGGACGAGGACGTTCATCGTGGGGGCCGCCACGAGGTCGCCCACCAACTGCCAGCGGATCAGGCTCCCGCCCCACGCCTCATCGACGGGCAGTTCCGTGGGCTTGCCCGCGGCGAGGTAGCACAGGCCAGGCAACGCTGCGGACCACCCTGGGAGTGGCCGCACGAGCACTAGCGGGGCCTGCTTGAGAAGGTTCCTCAGGTTGGCCGCGTGCTGCGCGGCGCGTGTGGACATCGACATATCGACGCCCGCTGCCGACATGCGCTGACCGAGCAACGCCACCGGGTCGGGGCTGCCCAGGACTTGCATGATGGACATGTCAGCTGCATACTCCAGCTGCTTGACGGCAGTGTCCCGAAGGTACGCCTGCCCGTCGGGGCCGAACTCACCAAAGACGGGCACTGAACTGCCGGGGACGAGCGGATCTTGGATGCAGCCGGAGACGCTGTCCACCCGGGTTGTCTGCTGGGGTGCCGCTACTTGGGCGTTGATCCCGGCAGTCACCTCGATCTCGTAGCTGACCAGCCGGCCTAGCGGCGCCTCGTAGTCGATGATTGCGTCAGCACTGACCATGGACCGCTTGCGGGCGCCTCGCACTGCTTGTCGCTTGCCGTCGGCCGTCCGCCAGATGGTTACGGTGTTGGCCGTCGGGGTGAGATCCGTTACGGTGATTTCCACCCGCGGGGTGGGGTCGAACGTGGGCTTAGCCACCAGCGCCAGGGCCGGGGTGTACAGCTTGGCGGTGCTGGTGCTGGCGTTGGTGGCGCCCGACCAGGCGTACATGGTCGATGCCGCGTTCACGAACGAGCCATCAAAGTACGGGCCAGCGGTTGCCGCCGTCTCAATGAGGACTGCTTCGCCGTCGAGCCAGTCGTTGACGGCCCAGTTCGTGCCGCCCGTGGTCGCAGAAACAGTCAGAACCACACGATCGCTCGCGGCCCCCGACGCCCCCGTCACAGACAGTCGTGTCCACGTATTCGCAGCAAGAACCACAGGAGCAGAGATAGCGTTGTTGACGTACACCATTCCCGAGGTGTAGTAGTCCGCAGTGAGCTTCAAGGTCTGCGCCTTGCTGCTGCGCGCCCATATTTGATGTGAATACAAGGTTGACGCGGCAAGCCCCGTCTGGGTGTACGTCAGACCTCCACTGACAGCCGTGGTGGCAACGGACCAGGTCACCCGCGGGTAGCCCGGGATGCCCTGGTAGCCCGCACCCCCGTTCCAGGCAAGGGCAGCCGTGCCGCCCGTGCCCGCCACCGCAGCGTAGTTAGCCGCTGTCGTCCCCGCGCTGGGGTTAGTGGCCAGGTTGGTTCTCGTTGTGATGCTCATACCGAGCTCCCCCTTGCTATGTCACGGCCGGCGGCGCCTACGGCGGCTCCGGCCTCCTGTCGGGCAACGGACTGCACCACGCCTCGTACCTGTTCCCCGGTAAAGGGGTTGGTCACCACGACCGTGAGGCCCTCGAGCGTCACCGTCGGGGAGATGCCGGTGTTGTTCACCAGTACCCGGGCTGCACTCATGCGGCCGATAGCACCGCCCTCAGCGAACCGTGGCACCTGCCCCGCCTGCAGCTGCGCCCGGAACCGGTAGACGGCCTGTTGGCCGCCCATCTTCTGCACGTCACCGGCATCGAACATGTGCTCACCGCTCGAGGCTGCGATCAGTACTTCATCGCTGGTGCTGGTGCCGGGTCCCACGATGGCGCCGCCGGAAGCGTAGGCTTCCCGCCGGCCGTCGTGGCTGGTGCCCTGCCCGCTGTTGGCCCCCGAGTCGGAGCGCACGGTCTCGATGAACGTTGTCTCGTGGTGGTTGACGTAGGTGTTGACCGTCTTGCCGTCGATCTCACCCAGCGCGGCCTTAGTGTTCTCTGCCATGGTTTTGGCAGCAGATGACATCCAGGACTCAATGCTGACCCCTGGTGGAACTTTCAGGATGTCGCGGGCAAGGTCGATGGCGGCCTGCCCCGTGATCCCGAACTGCCCGGCACCGGCTATCAGGTCGTTGTAGGTGTCGTTCAGGTTGCCCTGCAGGGCCTCCTGAGACTCGCCGTTCTTGGCGTTGGCCTGCACCACTGCCATTCCCGACCCGGCGATGGCGTCCAGGGCCGCCTGGTTGGCACGACCCTTTTCTGTGTGGATATCAAGGCTGGTGCCGTTCTTGGTGATGGACTCACTGACTGCGTCAATGGCTTCCTGGTAGTTACGGGCCGCGTCACGGGCCGACAAGTTCAGCAGGCCCGCGTTGAGCAGTGCGTCCGCGAACTTGACCAGGTCCCCGGCCGTGCCGTCCGCGTTGACCCCAATCTCGGCCAGCGCGTCGGAGAGTTCCTTGCTCATAGGTGCAGCCTTGCCGCTGGCGTCACCTGCGGCACCGATGCCCCCGGCCGCCTTGTCACCGCCTGCAGCGGCGGCCTCCATAGCAGCGGGGGTCTTACCCATCATCCAGTTCAGCAGCTCGGTGTCTGTGACGGTCTTCCCGGCCGCGTGGGCCACGGACAGCAGCGCATCCTTATACTGCGGGAAACGCTTGGCGGTGTCCTCGATCTCGACGCCCTGCGCCTTGGCGCTGTCCGCGATGGCCTTGAAGCCCTTGGCGGCCATCTCAGTGTGGCCGCTGCTGGCCGCCCCGGCGATGGCCTGGTCGGACTTCTTGACCGCGTCGGCGATCTTGGACATGCCGTTGTCAATACCCAGCACCGTTGCGCCGAAGCTGGCTGTGGCGTCATTGAAGTCCTGGTGTAGCAGGTGCTTCATAGCGTCACCAGCGTTGTTGATCTGGCCTACGAGCTTGTCCCCGGTGCCGAACTCGATCTTCTTGAAGACCTCATCCATGGAGCCGGACTGCTTACCCAGGCCGATCAGGCTGTTGGTGAACGCCTCAACGCCCTGGGTGGCGGGCTGCGTGGCGTTGTAGATGCCCTTGACTGCCTCGAACGCGATGACCGCGCCCAGGGCCACGCCTGCGCCCTTGGCGATGCCGCCGAACATGGCGGGGATGCGGCTGCCTGCGCTGTTCAGTGTGGCGAACGCTGCCCGCGTGGCGACGATCTTGGGGGTGAGCGTGAGCAGGGCCCCGCCCGCCAGAGCAGCCGCCCCGACCACCCCGGTGAGGATAACCACTGCGGACTGCACGGGGGCGGGCAGGCTGCCGAACGTCTGCGCCAGGCCGGACACCGACTCGGCCACACCCTGGACCACGGGCAGTATCGCGGCCCCAGCGTCGATAGCTGCGTCCTTGATGTTGTTCCAGGCGATCTTGACCTTGGACTCGGTGGTCTCGTACCGCTTGGTAGCTTCCGCCACCAGGGCGGTGTTCTCCTGCCAGGACGTGTTGCCAAGCTTCAGGCTGTCGCTGAGCAAGTCCCCGCTGGCGGCCAGGGACAGCATGACCTGGGTTTCCTCAGTGCCTTTGAGCCCCATATCTTTCATGGTCTGGACGACGTTGCCGCCCTCGTTCTTGACCCGGTTCAGGCCCTTGTCCACCATGTCCAGCGCCGCCACAGGGGAGTCCGCAAACTTCTTAGCAAACTCGTCGGCGCTGACGCCGGCCGTCTTGGCGAACGCGGCCAGCTTGGGGCCGCCCTCCTGGATGGCGGAGTACATCTTGAGCAGCACGCGGGTGGTGACGCCACCACCCAATTCCGCCTTGACGCCCATGGACGCCAGCGTGTTGGACAGCGCCAGGACCTCGACCTCGCTGGCGCCTACCGTGGCGCCTGCGCCAGCGATTCGCTGGGCCATGCTGAGAATCTCAGCTTCCGTGCTGGCGCCGGCGTTACCAAGGGCCACGAGGGTAGCGCCGAAGCGCTCGACGCCGACGCTGCCCTCACGCTTCATGGTGCCCATCACGTTGCTGATCTGGGCGATGTTGGTGGCTGCTTCTTCCGCGGTGAGGTTGGTGCTTACGCCCAGGTCGATCATGGTCTTGGTGAAGCCCACCACGTCTTTTCGGGCGACACCCAGTTGCCCGGCCGCCTCGGCCACGCCAGCGATCTCGGTGTGGGTGCTGGGCAGGGTCTTGGCCAAGCCCCGCAGGCTCGACTCCAGGTCCCGCATCTCGTCCGGGGTGCCGTTTACCGTCTTGGTGACTCCAGCCCAGGCGGACTCCCAGTCCATAGCAGCCTTGGCACTGGCACCCAGTGCCGCCATGGATACCGTGCCGAACGCCATCATGGTCTTGCCGGCTTTGTCCATGGCGTCGGCGTTGTCGGAGATGGACCTGCGGCTGTTGACGGCCTGGCGGGCTACGTTGTCGGTAGCCTGTGCCGCACGGCCCATCCCAGCGATGTAGCTGGCAACTTCCGCCTCTAGGCGGACAATAACGGAACGTGCGGCCAAGGGTGCCTCCTAGGGCTTGAGCGGCTTACTAGCGGGGCGGGTGTACTCGGTGTAGACCTTCTCGCCAGGCTTCGGCACGTAAGGGTCTTTCCCGTTGCCGGCGGTGGCGCGCTCGCGGGCGGCGCAGCTGTGGCACTGGCGCTTGTGCGCGTCGTACCAGCCGTCGTTTTGGTCGTGGTGGGCGAGGATCACCGGCTGCCCGCAGCCGCACAGGCCGTCCTCGTAGATGGTGAGCGCCAGCGCCAGCACGTAGTCGCGCTCCTGCCAGTCGCCCCGGTTGCGGCTGAACCAGTGCGACGGGGGCTTACCCGCCGCCCTTGCCGTGCGCAGAACCCGTATTACTCCTGGCCAGGTTCCGAGCCAGAGCGCTTGTGCAAAAAATCGGCGTCCACAGATGGCAGCGCGTTCTGCGCTTGCTGCCGGGCCGCGAGCACTAAGCCCACCTGCGTCTGCCCGACGGAGTCAACCAAAGCCTTGACCTTGGCTGTGGTGAACGTGGCGGGGGTGCGGTGGCCGCCGGCGGGCTTCACGGCGACGATTGCGGCCGCCAGCAGGGCGTAGCCGAATTCGGCGTTCTGTTCGACCAGGGTCAGGTCCTTGGTGGCTGCGTCGACCTCGGCCCGCAGGCTGCGCAGCTTGTCGTCCGTGAGGGCCTGTACGTACACCGTCAGCGCGGACTTGCTGAAGGCGTCCAGAAGGGTTGCGTACTCCGCTTCCAGCGGGGTGACCTCCTGTTCGGCGGCCGCCCGCTCACCGCCGGCCGCCCGCTCTTCCAGCTCGATGCGCCGCTTTAGGTCGGTCAGTTCCGCCACCACGTCCGGTCGCTTGTACACCGTGGCGGATTCCTCGGGCAGATGGGCGTCCTGCAACCACCCTTCGACGTCGAAGGCGGCCGGGTCGGCAGTGGGGTGAAGTTCTTCGGTCATGACAGGCTCCTAGAGTCCGTGGTTTTCGGGGGCGGACAGCATAGGCACGGTCACGAGGTGCTTCTTCCAGCCGCAGAGTTCGCCGTTGCTGTCGTGGACGGGCAGTTTGAACCCATCCAGGCTCCGTACGTACTCCACGAGGGTGATCTGGTCGTCCTCAACAAGAACCTCCTGCGCGGCAGGAACGCCGCTCGGGTCAATGCCGTTCGCCTCCAGCCATGCCATGCATTGCGGGTCCGGGAGGTTGGGCTTATCTAGATTTATGCGTCGGGACATAGGGTTTCAGGCTCCTAAGTTTGGGTGGGTGCAGGCTCGGGGGTATGAAGGTGGCGGGCCGGAGCCTGAGAACGGCCCGCCACCTGGTTCACTACACGCGGTTGATAGCCGCGACCGTCACCGACGCCGTAGCGGAGAACGCCACGTTGGCTAGCCCACCGGGCTGCCGATAGTCCGCCAGGATGGGAATCCAGCGTTCAGCCGCAGCGGGAACTGCGTACACCTTGTCGGGGTACGCGTCACCTGTCGGCAGGTTTCCGGGGGTGTCCAGGGTTACGTTGATGGAAGCTGCGCTGCCGTTCTTGACGATCAGCAACATACCCATTTCCACCGTCTCGGTAGCCGCCGGGGTTGCATAGCTGGGGCCCACGCCGTCAAGGCGGGGCACCTGCTGTGTTGCAATAGCCATTCGAGCCTCCTCTTAGGCGGTGACCAGCACTTCGCTGATCATGTTCTGCGGAAGGAACTCGATGCGGCGCTTGAGGTTGCCGTCGTTGTTCACCCGCATCGGAGCGTCGGAAACAACCTCACCACCAAGGTGAATTTCGTCACCCACAGCCCAGGCTGCGGTGGAGAGCTTGTCCGTCTCGCGCAGGTAAATCCAGACCGTGGTGCCCTTTGTCTTGACCGCTTGGTATCCTGCGTCCAGCCCGGTGCCGTCGATGCCGCCCCCGACCAAGTACTCGCGCAGGAACGTGAGCGCCGTGTCGTAGTTGGATGCGCCGAGCGCCTGGCTGTTGCCCGTGGTGCAGGCGGGCTTCTCGCCGAAGCGGTCGCTGGCCGTGTTGGTCCAGTTGGCGTCCGAGTCCAGCACGGCGCAGGAGATGTCCTTGCCTGCGTTCAGCTCGGCGGCCGTCGGCTTGAGCGCCGCAGGCTTGGTGAGCAACAGAGTGAATTTCTTCTTGCCGTCAGCTGCTACTTTCATTAGCTAGCCTCCTCGTTTTCTCCGGCTGCGCCGGTTCGCTTGCTTGTCTTGGGGGCGGCCGCAGCCGGTTCCTCCACCTGTTCGACGGTCGGGTTGACCGCTGCAGGCTCCCGCACCGTGCTGGTGCCGGAAGTGTCAGCGGGCTCTTTCACCCGGTCCGAAGGGGGAAGCTTGAACCCGAGAGCCGGGTTGTCCAGGTAGTGTGCCGGGACTAGGCGCTTGTTTCCGCCCGGGTCCACGGCCATGATGAAGTCGTTCTCAGCCATGAGGTGTCTCCTAGTTGGTGATGAGCCGCCACTGCCGGGGCAGCATGAAGCGGGACGGGGTGGTTTGGGTGTCGAGGATGGGGGCTTGCTGGTTGAACCCGTCAGGGTTGCGGCGCACCCGGCCAGTCCCCATGGCGAGGTTGGTGAGGACGGCGGCCACTGCCTGGTCCACTGCCCGACAGATGCCCGGGGTGGCGCCGACGGCGGTGGTTTGGAAGTCCCAGATGATGGTGTCCCAGGTTTGACGGCCGTCGGCGGGAAGCTCGCCGGGTTCGTCACCGGTCCCGGCCCAGAGGACGACGTACGGGTCGATGAACCCGCCGGTCTCCGGGACCTTCACCGGCACGAACCCGTCGTACCCGGTGATGCCCGGGACGGCAGCCAGGGCGGCCATGATGTCGGCGGCGCACTGTACGGGGTCAGCCATTCAGGCCCTCCAATCCGAGCTGCTGCATGGCCTGTGTGAACGCCGGCTCATGCGTGTCCGCTGCCGGGCCCATGAACGGTTGCGGGGCCATGCGGGACGTCCCCTGCTCGACGAACACGCCATAGTTGGCGGTCGGGCCGATCTCAATAGCCAGAGTCCCGGAGCGGCCCACAGAGCGGGCGTCACTGTGCCCAATCGAGCCCTTCAAGTTGCCCGTGTCCACCGGGACGAGGTTCTTCGCGGTCCGTTCGATGTCGTACGCGGTCTTCCGGACCACGACCTGCGCCCGCGCCTCCGTGGTGGCGGCCGCCTTCGCGATGTCGGCGGAAAGTTTGCGGAGCGCCTCCGCGCCGTCACCCATCAGACCGGGTTCTGCTGGGTCAGGTTGTCCGTGCAGAGCAGGTCGATCTCCCACAGGAGGGAACCGAACAGGACCTGCTGGACCCGGAACTCGCGGCCCGCCACCCGGACCAGGTCGCCACGTTCCCCGGTCTGCAGTTTCGGGACGCCGATCTTCGTGGTGAGCAAGTACTGGCGCTCGCGGGTGGGCTGCTCGCCGGGGGTGCCGCCGCCTTCACGGTTCAGCTGCTGCACCCGGAAGAGGGCCTCATGGAGTAGCGTCTCCCCGGTCCAGCCCTCGGGCTTGGGGTATGGGGGCGGACCGGCCGTGATCCGGTAAATGCCGCCCTGCTCCGTCATCGTCGCCTCAGCGACCGGCCGGTGATGCCCGGCCCACCCATCGGGGATGACCTTCGCGTTGGGGAGTCCTACCACCGGTACTCGGCCCCCTCCGGTTTCGGGTCGAACAAGGGCACGACTTCGAAGAACGAACCAGCCGCGGCGTCCTCGTCGTCAGCCTCCGCCTTGTACGTGGCCGCCAAGGCCCGGAGTTCCGCAGCGACCGCGGGACCGTCCGTGGACAGGTCCTGGGTGCGGATCTTCTTCCCAAGGAGGACCTCGGAGGTGGCGATCGTGATCAGCGCCCGGTACGTGGCACGGTTCACCGATCCGCCGTACTGGGCCAGCCAGGCACTGAGCTGGTCATCAGTGAACAGCTGCTCAGCAGCGATGTCCGTGATGTTGAGGCGGACAATTTCGACGTCGGTGAGTTCGGCCATGATCCGCCTCCTGTGTGAAGTTGTGGGTGGTGCCGGGGTGGGGTTGATTTGCCCTATTTGTCACCCCGGCGCCACGGGTGGCGGTGTTTAGCCGCCGTTGGACGCGTAAACGCCCGTGGTGAAGCCCTTGTCGATGCCGAAGAAGTTTCGGCCACGGAACCAGATGGTGTCGTCGTTGAACGAACCCTCTTCGATGGAGACGGGTCCGCCGTTGACGTTGTCGCCCTGGTCCCGCTTCACGCGGATGTCGACGTTGCCGTCGTGGCCTTCGAGGCCGGTGTCAATAATCGACGGCAGGGTGGTGTCCTTGCCCTGGATCAGCGCCCACGCCTTGCCCTGGTTCGCTCCCAGCTCTTTGCCGACACGGCGCGACACGAGCAGAGTGACGACCCCGCGGAACGGGTTGGCGATCTCCGTCTTGGTGACCTTCGAACCGTTGGTCACCTCCATGACGATCTTGTCCGCGTTCAGGATCCGGTTCGCCTCCGACTGCAGGCCGGGGCCGACCATGAGGACCAGGTTGGACGTGTCCACGAGGTCACCGCGGTGGTCTTCACGGGTTGCGAGGTCCTTCAGGGCAGCGTCCAGGGCCTCAGGGGAGAGGGCCACGTTCGCGACCGTGCCGAAGAACGCCGGGTCCCAGGCGCCGGCCTCGACGAGGAGCTGCGCTACGGCGCTGTTCTTCGCCTTGACCGCACCCGAACCGAGCAGGTTCGGGAAGTTCGCGAGGTCGGAGAACACGCGGCGCATGCGCAGTTCGAACGTCAGCCCGTAGGACTTGCCGTACTTAGCGGTGCCGTGGTCGAGGTCGGTCTCGTTGAGCGTGCCGCCCTTGTACTCCTCGCCCTGACGGACTCGCTCGAATTCGTCACCGGACCACAGGTCGATGAGCTTGTGCCGCTCAAAGTCGGGGGCCGTGGTGTGCGTGAGGACCGGGGCGAACTCGTCGACGGCCGCCTTCTGCGCGGCCACGGCCTTCTTGGTGAAGGCGGCGCCCAGCAGGATGGGGAAGTCGGAGGTGGAGAACGCTTCCGCGACCTCCGCCTGGGCGAGGGGGCCGCCGGAGCGGCCCTGACCGAAGAACTTGGCGGCCTCGAAGACCCGCTCGTCGCGGGTCGGGGCTTTCCGCCACCCCTTGTTTTCGAAAAGGTCCATTGTCATTCTCCTTACGCCAGGGCGGCGGTGTTGGTGATCTTGCCGAACGGTGCGACCTCGACGACGCCGGACCCGGCGGCCTTGGAGGCGTTGGCCACACCGAACGGGTAGTTCCCGGTGGCGGTGGCGGTGAGGGTGTTGTCGCCCTTGATGTAGACGATCCCGGCCTCGGACACTGCGCCGGCGACGGTGACGTCGTAGGAGCCGTCCAGCCAGACGGTGACCTTTTCACCGGCGGCGGCCTTGGTCTGGGCGACGCCGACGTACTGGCCGATCTTGACCGGGGAGCCGGATTCGATCGCCTTGTCAGCGGTGAGTGCGATGTGGCGGTTGTGGGTGTAGCGCTGGTTCTTTGCCATGCTTGTCTGCCCCCTTAGAGCGCGTTGACGACGTCGTCGTCAGAGATGGTTTTGGACTCGGTCACGGGTTCGCCGAGGCCGCGGACGGCGCCGGCGCCTGAGGCGACCTGCAGTTCGGCGATGGACTCAGCCACGTCGGTCTTGAGCTCTTCGGCGTTGAGGACGCCGTTCTCCTTGACCGGGTAGCCCTTGGACAGCCGTGCGGCGGTCTTGGGGGCGCTGATCCCGGCGGCGGTGAATGCTGCTTCCACGACGGCGGCGGCTGCCTCGTCGTTGGCCTCTGTCAGCCCAGCTTCGGCCGCGGTGGCACGTCCGGTGGCGGTGGTGACTTCTGCTTCCAGCGCGGTGGTCCGGCTGGACTGTGCGATGAGGTCAGCGTGAATGCTTTCCTCGATCTGAATGGTGGCCACGGTCGGCTCCTTTTCATTTTCGGTAACCCCAGCCGGAGCGGATGGGGAATCTTTGGCGGCCTCAGCCGCGGGTGTTTCGATCGGCTCGTAGTTGGTGACGCGGCGGACCTCGATCAGGTCACCGGTCAGATCCGCAACTGCGCCGTTCATCGTGTAGCCCTGCTGCCAGGTCTTGGAGGCGTCGGCGGACTCCTGCTCGAACCAGACGTTCGTCTCGTCGTAGTCGAGGACCCATACCCACATGCCGTCGTCCTGGTAGGCGTCACGGACGGCGGTGCTGATCGCTGCGCGGGTTTCGTTCGCGGTGGCCTCTACGGCGCGCCCGGCAATGGATTCGAGGACTTTCTCGACCTTTCCTCCGCGGCCGGCGACGGTGACAAAATCGACCCGGTTCAGGGCGTCGGGGTAAAGCTTCTCGACGATGGTTCCCTTCCGGCCCTCGGCCTCGCCGATGGTGACTTCGGCGCCGGCCGCGATGGAAGTACCGATGTACTCGGCGAACTCCGTGATTACATCCCGGTACTGCGAGCCGAGCATCGCCTCAGCGACAAGGCGTTCCCCGTCCCACACGGCGTCCTCCGTGAGGACGGCGGCCAGCGTCTTCACTGATCCAGCGGGCTGTTCGTGGCGTTCCCGGCTCGACATGTGGTCGATGTGCATCTGGGTGCCTTTGGCGAAGACCTTGTCCGCGGCGGCCTGCTCGAGCAGGGCGGGGGAGTAGTAGCCGGACGAGCCCCAGCCGGGGGTGATGAGCTGGATGAGCAGCTTGCCGGGGCCTGCAGCGGTGCTGAGTGTTCCGGCCTCGTGAATGAGCTTGGCCATTGATGGTCTCCTTAGGTGCGTGGGGGCCAGGACCAGTGGCCGGGCTTCGGTGTCTCGCTGAAGGGGAGGAACGGGTACCCTGCCGCCGTACCGGAGGGAAGGAATACCGAAGCACTGATGCCGCCGTCCGGTACGTGGCTGCCGCGCCGGTGCACTGCCGTGATGATCGCCGCCCACGGGCCGTTCGCGCAGTCCGGCAGCGACTGGGCCGGGTAGAAATGCACGATCCGTCCGATGCTGGGCGTCTGGGACATGTGGCTCCTAGAATGGCGGTGTGGGCCTAGACGACCGGAACGAGAGCGCTGGCGTGCCCGGGGAGTGTCCCGGGCACGAGTGGAAGGTCCATGGGGTTTACCTGCGCTCGACCGGTGGCTCCATGTCCGTGGCCTGCAAATGGTGCGGGGCTGTGCAGTACGAGTCGTCCCTGAGCGACGGGACCTAGCCCGCTTTCGCGAGGAGGTCCTTCACCGGGACGACCACGTGGGAGTCGCGCCACCCGTCGGTTTGTTTGACCGCGGTCAGGTCTGACCAGGACACCTTCCCCGACTGGAGCAACTCCAGTCGTTGGGCGCCCATGATGTCCCGCTGCGTGGCCCGCGTCAGCTCGTTGAACACGGTCTCCGCATCCTTCGTCGCCGAAGGGGGCTCCTCGATGTCGATGCCGAGGTCCTTCCACGACTTGGTTACGGTGACGCGGGCGCAACGGCCGTTCTGGTGGTCGTTCGGCCCGTCTTCGTCTAGCGGGTGCCGGGTGCCGTGCTTCGCCCAGCATGACGGACATGTGCGGGGGCCAAGGTCGGCGTGCCATTCCCACTCTTGGAGGATGGTCTTGTTGGCCTGCTCTGATGCTTTGGTGGCTGCCCGGTGAGCGTCGAGGGTCTCGGTGCGGGAGATGGTGAGGGCCCGGGTGAGACCGCCGTTGAAGCGTGACTCGGTTTGTTGGAGCATCCTGGCCGCGGTCCGGCGGGGGTTGTCCCCGACGGCGATGCCGCGGATGAGCTCCCGCTTCATGACCCGCTCCACGTCGGCCGGGAGGGGCCGGGTGGCGGAGTGGATCTGCTGGGCGGTGCGCTCCACGATGGCAGCAAGCGCGTCCGGGGACATCCGGGTGAACGAGGCACCCGCGCTGCCCGGGTTCGGCGGCAGTTGCGAGTTGATGAGAGCGGCGTGCCCGTCGAGTGCGTCGAGGACAGCCTGGCCGACGTCGTTCGTGATCGTCGCTTCGGTGGTTTTGGCCAGTTCGTCGAGCATGGTCCGGGACTGCTGCAAGGCGTCCCGCAACCGGATGTTCTTGGCGGCCGTCGCCCGGGACACCTTCCCGTCCACGGCGCCGGCGAGCAGCTCGACCAGGGCCAGTTCGAAGTCGGCCCGGAGGACATCCCACGCCTCAGTCCACGCCCGGACCAGCGCCACGGTTTGGGCGTCGGTCATGCGGGCCAGGTCGGCGCGGAGGCGGTCCACAATGCGCAGGGTGTCGGCCGTGACCGCCATGCTGCCTCCTTACCTGTAGAGCGGGGTTACTTCCTCGTGGCACCAGCGGCACCGCCAGGTCCGGGACCATGGCCACCACTTGCCCTTATGCCCAAGCAAACGGCAGATCACTTGAGTGCAGCTGCAGGGTCTTGACCGTTGCGGAACGCGGTGGCTGCGACGTCGCCCGCTGTCGTGTCCGTCGGGATGAGGTTCCCGTCGGCGTCGGTGATCTTGTCGATCAGCTCGTCCACGTCCCGGATCCGCAACGCCTGCAGCGCAAGCTTGATCAGGGGCAGCTTCGGCATGTCCGGCAGGCCGTCTGCCGCGACGATCGCGTCGATGAGGACCTTCACGTCGACCTCGTCCAGCGAAGGCCAGACGACCTCGACGGTTGCTGTGGCCGGGTCGTTGAACGCGACGGTGAGCCGGTCCTCGTCCCTGACGACCTTGCCGAACCGCCGGAGCGGGCCCTGGGGTGCGATGACGGCCTGTTCGATGGCGTACCCAATGGAATCCCGGTACACCTCCGTGTGGAGTTCCTGCCGGGCCTGCATGATCAGCCTGGTCGGCAGGTCAAGCGTCTCAGCTGTCGCCCTCGCACCGGTCTGGCCCGGGTCGGCGAGGATGATGGTGACCGGGACGCCCATGGCGGACGCCGCCATCGTCGCCAGCGGCCGGGACGACTCAGAGTCGATGGTGGCGCCTGACTTCGGGACGGCCTCCAGCTTCTGATCATCCGACATGGACACCGTGGAACCGGCCGGCATCCCGCCGAGTGACTGGATCTGCGCCCGCTTCGCCTGCGCGGCGCCGGTCGACTTCGACGACGTCGTGAATGCGATCTTCGCGAGGGCCTTCATCAGGAGCGCCCAGTCTTCGAGGAAGCCCTTGTGCGACAGAGCCCACGGGATCGCCGCGTAGGAGTCACCTATGCCGAACTTCCACCCGTTGCCGGCGTTGACCTTCACATGCCGAACCGGGGCATCCCAGATGACGGGTGTCCCGTCGATGCGGATCGTCTTCATGCGCGGCTGGTACTTCAGCGCCGGGTAGTAGGCCTTCATCTGAACGTCTTTACCGTCCGCACCCACCTCCGCCCACTGGCGCAGGTAGAACCACGGGGTGGCCTTGTCACCGGGTGCAGTGATGACGTCCTTGACCTCATCGAACGGGATGGAGCGGACCTTCACCCGTCCTGTGAGCGGGTTTGTGAAGTGGGCGAGGAAGAAGTTGCCCTCATCGAACAGGCACCCCTCGTACTGCTGCCGGGCCTGCGCCCCGTAGAACGCTTCCCGGTTGCCCTCGTCATCGACAAACGCTTGGAGGACGTCGTTCACGTCCTGGTCGCGGGCGCCGATCGTGACGCCTTGGCCCCACACGTAGGCGTGCCGGATTTCCCGGCCCCGCTTGATGATGGGGTTCGCGATACCGAAGATCCGGCCCATCTCGGCGGCCTTGTTCAAGCCCTCACGGGTGAACTCCTGCGCGTACTGCTCCGACATGCGCATCCACCCCGCGTTTTCGCGGGAAAGTTCCAGCTGGGCGAGGGATTCCTCCAGCCGGTACTGCAGGGTGGCGACCTGGCCCTCAACGACCTTGCCTTCGGACGCGTTTGCGGCTTCTTGAAGGCCGAGCAGCTGACGGAGCATGCCCACAGTGGCCCCCTAGACCGGGCTGATTGACCAGCCCTGTTCGTTGTAGACGTCGTACACGTCGGGTTCGATGATGTTGCCCTGGTTCAGGATGGGCATGAGCAGCAGACGGTTGATCGCCTGAGAGAAGGCGTCCAACTGGTCGTCGTTCGCCCCGGAGGGGAAGGACAAGGCCTCTTGAAGGAACGTCTCCACCCATGGTGCGAGCCTCGTGGACGGCAGTTGCACGTTCCCGGACCACGCCAGGGGCGAAACGGCGCTGACGCGGGCGTATTTGCTGCCCTCCGGCTCAATCGGAATCAATCCGGCCACGGTAGAGCTGAGCGCGTTCATCACCGCGGGCCCGTTGGCTTTGTCCTCCACAAATTTGGCCACGGCTTGCGGCCACTTCGCGGACATCGCCTTGATCGCCTCGCACGTCTCGTTGAAGTTCATGCGCCGGCGGACCTGGTCCAGCAGGTAAGCGGTGTTGCCGACCCGCAACCACACCTGCCCAACCACGTAGTCGGACGTGTCACCGCCCTTGAACGTGAGGTCCCAGGACTGGACGAGCTCGTGGTCGTCGCGGCCGATACCGGGGACGGTGTGCGCCCCGGCGTGGTCGACAAGCCAAAGCGGCTGGTCGTAGTGCGTCCAGGTTGTGGGGAGGACCCCGCCTTCGTCGAGGCTGGGGTTGCCTTGGTAGAGGGACTGCCACACTTTGGGACCGACAGCGACCTTGATCTGCTCCCACTGCTTAGCGGTGCGTTTCCGGGACGATTCGAGCCATTCCCCTGGTTTCCGGCCGAGTGGGTCGTTCTCCTCAGCGGCGGCGGGGATGTTGAGGACCGTCCAACGGTGCGCGTCCTCGGCGGCGAGGAGACGCCCGGCGAGGTCATCAGCATGCCAGCGGGTGAGGACGAGAATCACGGGGGCGCCGGGTGCGAGACGGGTGTTGCCGACGGACTGCCAGAAACCCCACGCCTGATCCCGGTACGTCTTGGAGTTCGCTTGCTCGAGGTTGCTGATCGGGTCGTCGATGAACAGCGCGTCAACGGGCCGGCCGGTCAGGCCACCGCGGATACCCACCGCACGGACACCGCCGCGTGCGCCTTCGAGCTGCCAGCGCCGCGCTGCCCCGTTGTCCTTCGCGACGCGGAGGCCGAGGTCGAGGGTTTCATCGTCGCCGGTGTTGGAGGAGATGTGGTTGCGGATATTCCGGCCGAACTCGTCGGCCAGATCTTGTGCGTAGGAGACGATGGCTATGCGCCGGTTCTTGTTCCGGGTGAGGAACCACAGCGGACCGATCGTCGTGACCCGGGTCGACTTACCCTCCTGCGGGGGCAAGTTGATTATGAGCCGGTCAATCTCCCCGGACTCAACCTTCACTAAGTACTCGTCGATGAGATCCAGTGCCGGTGTCTGCACCGTTGAGGGCTCAATCGCCTTCGCCAGGTCGCCGGGTGTCGCCCAGTCGTGCCGCATCGGTTCGAACATGCGGGCAGCTGCTTCCCACATGTCGACGGTCACGGCAGGCCTCCCGAAGCAAAAGTGTCGGTGCTCACGTCTAGGCTGTGGTCCAGTACGTCGGCGCTGGGCCGCACGTCTAGAGAAAGGGAATCATCATGGCTGTATCTTCCGAGATCCGTGAGGCTGACAAGGTCGCCCGTATCGCGCTCCTGAACCAGATCGCCGAGTTCACACCGCAGGCTAACCTTGCGGGCGTGGTCGAGTTGGCGAAGGCCTACAACTTTGTCACCGCGAACGATGCCCCGCAGGAAGCCTCGAAGGTGCGGACGGCTCAGGTCTTCTGATCCTTGGTGCCAGGCCCCGCCACGTGTGCACTGTGGCGGGGTCCGGCGTTTCGGCGGTCTCACCCAGCCGCCGCGCTGGGGTGGGTGGACGGCTCCCGCATCTGCCCGCTCATCGCAATGGTTGGCCGGGGTGGGGAGCTGTCAGTGGACTGGCGACGGGTCGAACATCGCACCGGGCCTGCCGCGGACGGCCGTCCTCAGTCCTGCCGGGTGGAAGGGTCCGGCGGTCTTACTCATGGGAGCGGCACTGGGGCCGCCGTGGGCTGGCAGGAATCGAACCTGCGGACGGGAAACGCCCTGACCGTTCAGCCCTCCCGTCGCCCCTGAGGTCTCATGGCAGGGGAGCGGGCTATTCAGTTGTGGTCTGCGGGTTTGGGCAGGACCGTCCATTGCAGGCGCCAGAAAGGTTACGCCCGGCCGGCCTTCACCTTGTGTACGCGTCCAGTGTTGACCCGCACCGCATGACAAAGCCCGCCACAGCTGGGGGAGTGACGGCTTTTGACTGGTCGCATCTCAAGGACACGTATCGCAGTATGGGTTCAACCTACGTGACAAGTCTACGAATTGCAAGCGCCTATGCGGCGAGTTCAAGTTGTTTCTTGTTCGACGGATTCCCGTACGCCGAGGCCTGCATCCGGGCCCACAGATTCCGGACCTTCCGGACCTGGTAGGTGGGGCGCCCGTTCGCGTTGGCCCCAATGGGGGTGAGCTTCCCGCGCCGCACCCACTGCCGGATCCGGTCCTGGGGGAGCGCTTCACCGGTAACGGGGTCGGAGATCATGCGGGACAGTTCGGCGGGTGTGCCGTGGTGGATGCCGGCGGCGCTGATCGCCCGGCCCCGCCACTCGGTCACATCCCATTCGGACCGGCACTTCTGGCAGCGGGCTACGGGCCGGCCGGGGGCGGTGAAGACGGCGGCCCCGCATTCGGCCCCGCCGGTCTCGGTGGGGCACATGCCTGCGAACACCCGTTCGGCGCCCCGGTCGGTGACCCGGCGGGCGGCGTTGAGGGCGTCCCGCAGCTCGTGGAGCAAGTCGCCGGCCCAGTCCCGCCGCCGGATCTGCTTGACCTGGTTCAGTAGGCGCTCCGCGACCTGGGGCGGGGTGAAGTGTGGGCTGACGACGGCGAGCTGTTCCGCCCAGCCGCGGAGGACGGCTGCGAGCTGGTCCCCGTCTTCGATTGCGTCGAAGTTACACGGGGCTGCCGGGGCTGAGTGCCCGCTAGAACCGATGGATGCTGCGCCTTTGTCGAGGCGGGCCGCGGTGACCATGAGGTTCGCCCACACGTCGCGGACATCGCGGAGGAGTGCTTCGAGCCGGGTGGTGCAGTTGTGGCAGAGGGTCACCCCTTGCGCGTTGGTTGGGTGTTCCGCGCCCGTGCATTGCACCTGTTCGACCACTTAGCTCCCCCTCCGAGACCCCTGCTTATCACTCGTTATTGTACCAAGTTCTACGCGTTTCCACTGGCAAGAGCACGCAGTTCCCGGGGGACGATGACGGGTACCAGCTCCTGCTGTTCGGGGGTGAGGCCAAGGGCGCCCAGGATCCGCCGGATCGCGTCCGCAACGAGGAGGCCCTGGGACTCGGCCAGCTTGACCTTCCGCTCCTCAATGCCGGCACGGAGGGCGAGGGAGCACACCTTGGCGAGGTGCTCACGCTCCTTCAGGTACAGCTGGTACCAGACGGAGGCGTCTGCCTTCTCAGTGGTCTTGTCGATCGGGCCCTCCGGCCCGATGCCCACCTCCGTGGAGGCACGGCCCCACACCAGGTCGTCATCCTGGAGCTCCTGCACTTTGTCCCGCAACCAGGCAACATGCCCGGCCGTCCAGTGGATCTCATCCAGCAGCGCTTTGCCGGGATCGACGTCGATGGGCAGGCCCAACGTGCGCACCGCCTTGGTCATGGTTTCGCGGGCCGCAGCCTCAGCCACCCGCCGCTCGGCAGCGGCCTTCACCTGCGGCGCCTTCCCACCGTGCCGCCAGCAACGCTTCGCACCCTCCGCCGGGGCGTTCGCACACGTCTTGCCAGCCTGCTTGCCCCGGAGCTTAGCCCCACACTTATCGGTCACTGCTACCAACTTTCTCGGAGCTACGACGGGCTATGCCTGTAGCTTTGATGCCTTGCCAGCAGTGAAAACGCCGGGTCAGTGGAAGGCGGGCCGGGTCCAGTGCCTTGGCCGTGTGGTCGAGGATTCTCATCAATCGGTCATACTCCTCGTGGCGTGGCGGGGTGAGGCGCATGGTGAACAGATCCGCTTCTATTTGCGCTGATAATGCCAGATTGACGTACCTCGACTTGAGGCCGGAGTGTTTCAGGCTGTCTGCTGCATCAAATTTCTCCGAAAGCTCAAAGAAGGGTGCGCTATGTTCTGCGTGGTGGTAGACGTCGTTGAGCTTGAAGAGCTTAGTTGTGGTCAGGACGAGCTGAAAATGCATTGCACGTATGTCATCGGCGATTCCAGATGCGACCTTCGAACGATCCAGCAGTGTCTGCTTCCTGGCTTCAAGGGTCGGCGCGAAGACGTACTGCGCAATGACAGTCGTGAAGAAGGCAACGACGACGGCCGTGCCGGATGTCCACAGGGTCTGGTCATTCATTCGCTCGGCCCTGTCCCTGAGCCCGCACCGCTCGGTAGCAGGAGTCATCGAGATATTGATCAGGTCGCACGTCTATTGGCCTCTTCGTAGTTCGTTCAGTGCCTTGACGATCTCGCGCATCTTCTTCAGCTCTTCGGTTGGCTCATTGAGGTTCACGCCGGCTGCTGCTTCGGGTGTCAGGCCGAGAGTCGCAGGATCATGGTGGAACGTTTCGGTGTAAGTGCGAGAATCGGGGCCCGAGTAGGTAACCGTCATGTCGACGGGGATGTCGAATCCGGTTGCTCCCGATGAGCCTTGCGCGTCCCTTTTGCCGAGTGACCAGTATGTGCGGATGCTCGTGTCTGGTGGGAGGATCTGGGGGTGCTCGAACATTTTGCGGAGCGCTGTGGTCACTGCGTCCCTCCTCCGGCCAACCGGACACCTGAACGGTGAGGTTCTTGGCGGAGGAGCGGCCCGAGTTGCGAACGATGAGGTCCCATGCGGCGTCCCCCCCAATGCTGGGAACGATTCTGGCGTACACGTAGGGACGCGTTTGCTCGATGCTGTCTAGCTCCATCTGGCGGTTGGCCGCTTTGCTCTGCTCGAGCGTGGCTTTGGCGACTCGCCAGGCAAGATAAGCGCCCACCACGAGCAGAAGGGATAAGACAGCCGTCGCGAGGGCGGAGTATGCGGAGACCCAGGCGGCGTCAGCTGCAGATTGGGCGGCCTCGGCGGCGCGGCGGGCAATCTCATCGTCGTTCATGTGCTCATCCTGTCAGAGGTGATGATAGTTGATTATCGCTTCTCAGCCGTTTTCGGATCGTAAGGGCTACCATTTCGCATGCACATCACTCCTGATTTAGCGGCCCTAGTCGCCCAGGTTTATCCAGCACTCATGCTCGCCATCCTCATCGAGGGGCGGCTGCCGATCGTGTCACCCTCGACGCGAAGGTTCTTCTCTTTCGTGCATCACGTACGGTTTGCGGCCGTCAGTGGTGGCACCACGTCGACGTTCCTATGCCTTTACGTATTTGGGGTGCAGGCGCCGAACCCAGGCACGGACGTCATCGTCTCTATCACTGCCGTGGCATTGTTCTTCACCCTCGTGTTCATGACCGGGACAATCTTGGAACGGCAGCGATCAGAGGCCTTCGTGAGGTTCCCGGGCGAAGAAGAAGCCGCCAAGGGACGCTGAGTCCTCAGCGGAGCTCACCATCGCAGTCTCCGTTGTCACGGCCCGTGAGGATGCCCTTGATCTTGCCGTAGTCGAAGATACCAGCGCCCCAGTCGACTTCCATTGCGTGTAGGGCTTGGACGTTCCGGCGCTCCGCCTCACACTCCGGCACGTCAGGGATTGGGGTCACGGAGGTCACGGCCCCGCCGTGACCTCCGGCGTAAGCTGCATCATTGAGTCGCGGGACATCATGTAGTCTCCTTGATCTGGCTCGATAGAACTTTTCTGGGGGGGCAATGAATTCCGCACGACGGCTGCTGGTGCTGATCGACGGCTGGAGGACGAGCACGGCGAGCACTTCGGTTGCGCGACGAGGCGACGGCAACCCGGCATCCATGCAGTTCTGGGCCGAGCACCGACTCGCCATGCAATTGATGGATGACGTTGAATCGGCACTGAACGCGTTGGCGACGACCGGGACTGACATGTCCGCCTATCGTTCCGCGGTTCCAGCCTGGTATTCGGCCATCTTCTCGATGCCGTTGCCCTGGCACACACAGGGCACGAACCCGCGAGAGCTCATATCCGAAGACAAACTGAACATGCTTGGTGCACTCGCCAGCCTCCTCGATGTCGTCAACTGGGAGCCTGCCTGGCCAGGTGAAGAGGCCGACATCTTCGAGACGCTTACTCATGCGGAGCAGCTTCTTCGTGACGACCTTTCCATAGCTGATGCTACGAAGCGGTATCTTCTCGGCCTGATTGAGGAACTCAGGTATGCCGTGCAAAACATGGACGAGAACGGAAACGCACCGGCCCGAAAAGTTTCCATGGAGCTCGTCGGTGCCATGACCACGTTGGCGGTTACAACGCCCAATCCGAACGACCGAAAGAAGTGGTTTACCGTGGCGATGAAGATAGCGAAGCTTGTGGGGGTCTCCGCCGTAACGAAAGTCGTTGAGGGCGGTATAGATGAAATTATCAGAATGCTCGAGGCCTAAAGTGGTCTGATAATGACTGCGGGGGGATCGTTCCGGGGGCGCGAGTCGCTTCATCCTGAGTGGGATCTGATGTACCGGAAGGGCCTCACCGTGGCCCGGATCGCGGACCTGTGTTCCGTGGTCCGGCAAACGGTGGGCTGGCACATCCGGGCGCAGCGGGCGCTCCACCCGGACATGGAGGCGGAGCACCTGGCGAACCGGCCGGCGCAGAGGCCGCGGCCGCCGAGCGGCGCCTGGCTGGCGAACCTCCGTGCGGTGGCCGAGTACTGGCAGGCGCATGAAAGGTACCCTACGACGGCCGACCACGATGGTGTCGCCCGAGGGCTTGGCCAGTGGCTTATGGTGCAAAGGGCTCGTCTCCGGGCCGGCACCCTTCCGGAGGATCGGCAACAGCTTATGTCTGTCCTGCCCGGCTGGGCCGATAACCAGCGGGCTCGACTCGCCGGTGAACGCTGGAAGGCCCGACTTGGGCAGCTGATCGCCTTCCGAGCCGCTGAGGGGCGGTGGCCCACCTTCCGCGCTGCCAAAGATGAGCAAGAGCGTGTGCTGGGGGTGTGGCTTCATGCTCAGCGGCAGGCCTACGGCACAGGGCGGCTGACGGCTGAGCAGCTTGGCCTTCTGGACGAAGTGGTCCCCGGCTGGAACGCGTGGCGGGTGAAGCACCTCGCCAAGCGCACTTCCGGAAGGTAGCCGGTCAGCCTCGCTCATTGTGTTCCTTCCTGGTGGGCGGTCAGCCCTTCGATCTGGTGGCAGGTCTGGCCCGCGGCAGCCATGCAGCAGTGCCCGGCATGCACCCGGGCCGGTTCCGTCCAACACCGGCAGGGCTCCCCGTCGCCGCCGGCCAGCGAGTTCAGGTGCTCCGTGTAGTCGCTCACAGGCCGGGCTCCTTTCTGACCAGTCCGGACCGCTCGGGCACTAATGCGCTGGCGTTCGGAAACAGGTCGGATGCGGCGGCGAGTTGTGCGACATCCTCGGCGTTGAGAGCGAACGAGTGCAGCCGGTCAGCTACCGCCTGAGCCTCATTGATGGAGGCTTGCAGCTTGTCCGCTTCTTTGCCGGCCATGTCACGCAGGCGATACAGGACGTCGATCAAGTCGCTCATGCCTTCACCCGCGGTTGCAGGTGCCGGCCGGGGACGAGTTGCTCCCCGAAGAGGCATGCGAGGCGGCGGCGGAGCGTCCAACGCGCCGCCCTCACGTCGTAGCCCCCTTCTTCAGGTCGTTGTATGCCCGGCCCCGCCAGTAGTCCCGGATATGGGCGCAGGAGTGGTCCCAGTCATTGCCGCCGTTCGCAGTGAACAGCTCAAGGGCCTTTGCGTTGACCCGATCCCGCTCTTCCTGCGGTATGACCCGGCGCGCTGACCAGTACCCGTCGCCTTCGTAGTCCAGTTCGATCTGGTGGACGCCCAGGCCGGCGTTCTCGGCTTCCTCCTGCATGGCGTCACTCGCGGAGTCAGCAGCTGTGGCGGCACAGTCGTTGGATTCGGTCATCCAGTCGCCTTCGATGTTCTGGTGAAGGACGCCATGGCGGGTGAACTCGCCGTCGTCTTCCTCGGCTTCAGTCGGACTGTAGTCGGCGCACTGCTTGCATTCCCACCAGACGCGGCAGCTGCCATCGTCCGGGCATTCGACGGTGAATTGCACCGAATCGATGTAGTCCTCCTCCGGAATGCCCTCCACGTCGGTGTTGGGCACTGCGGTGACGGTGACGGTGTGGGCGCTCATGCGGCTGCCAGCTTGTCGCGGAGGGGCTGCATCGTCCCGGCCTGGTAGGCGTCGAACGCCTGAGCGTAGGCGGCATGCGTCGGGTAGTCCCGCGGCTGCGGTGCTTCAAGGGCCGCCGAGAACAACGCGTTCCGGGCCTGCTGACGGGAGCTCATGCGACACACCCAAGCTTCGCGGCCCGGTACTCGGCCTCCACAGAGGCGAGGCGGGTCCGTGCCTCCTGCGCCTCGGACGCGGCGCGGGAAGCGTCAGCGTCCGCCCGCTCACTTGCGACCTTCGCAATACGGACCTGGCGGTACAGCTTCGCCGCCTCAAGTTCCGGCACAGGCTGCCGGGTGGTTGCTGGTGTGGTGGTCATGGGTTTCCTTTTCGTGGACCGGGGGAGTTGCAGCTCCGAATTGCCGGGATGATGTGTACTCGTAAGTGTAACAAGTTGAACTTGTTTGAGCAACGACTATGAGTCGATGTGGTCGCGGTTTCCGTTCAGGATCGCCACGAACTCGCCGAGCGTCATCGTCACCCACTGATCCTCCGGCCGGCCCTTCCCGTGCCGCTTGTGCACCACCACGCCGGCCAGGGCGTCATCGTTGCCCCGCTCCACCTCGGCCTCAGCCGCCCATGGGCCGAGCAGCGTCTTCGCCGTGTTCTTGCATTCGATGACGAGGCGCTGGCCGAGGTGCCGGAGCCCGGCGATGTCTCCGCGGTCCTTCGAGCCGTTCTTTGTCCTCCGTTCGATCCGGTCGTCAACATGCTTGTTCAGGTAGCCGGCCGTCAGCGTCTCGAACGTTGCGCCCTTCTGGCGGTGGTACTTGGTCATCGTTCCTGCTTTCGTAGATCAGTACTTGTGAGCGTAACGCGCTGTACGCGTTTCTGAGGGCCTAGCAACGGTTCGGACGGCCAACCACCCCGGACCGCCCGTGCGGACGCGTCCAGCCCGGCGCCGCGGCCCGCTCGCGATGCGCCGCACGGAACGCCTCCAGTTCCACCCGCGTGGTCTCCACCCACGACCACGCATCATCCCGCTGCAACTCCGCCGCCACCCTGTCCTGACCACCCGACGAACGGACCCGATCCGACCACGCCTCATACACGTCGAGGGCTTCCTGGTAGCGCGCTCGGAGGGTCTGCTCTGTGTGGTGTGTGGTTGCCCCTACGGGGTGGGTCTGGATGGTCATGCCTTCGCTCCTGTGCATTCGCAGTTGCCGTCTTCGTCGTGGTGGTCTTCGTCGGCGTCGTTGTGGATGAGTTCGGTCTGGCTGAAGACGAGGGGTCCGTTGCCGTAGGGGTCGAGGTACTGGGTGGCTATCGCTTCGCCGTCTGCCGCCCACGCGGTGATGTCGTGGCCGCGTCCTGGGCGCACTTCTTCGGCGTACACAATTCCCCAGAAGCCGAGGTGCGAGCCATGCATGTTCTCGACCCTGCGTGCGGCTAGTTCGAGCGCGGCCCTCTGCTTTTCGGTCAGTCTGGGGAGGTCGTGGTTCCAGATGCTCATGATGCTTGCTCCTTTTCGGTGTGGTGTTTGCCGAGTGCCTCTGTGGGCCTGAGTCCGGCTTTGATGTCTGCCCAGCAGCAGCGGCAGTTGTGGGCCTGGAAGGTTGGGTGGTCTTCGCAGGGCGGCCCTGGTGGTTGGGGGTTGGGGGTTTCGCCGATGGGGTGGTCCCAGTGGCGGCCTGGCTGGTAGATGACTGCGGGGGTGCGGGCGGTGTGTGTGCCGTCTGGGTTGCGGCGGTTCGCTGCGGTGACTGCTGCGAGGACGAGTAGCGGGTACGGGGCGGGGTGGTCCCGGTTCCGGCCGATGAGGGTCATGAGTGCTGGGGTGCCCCATTCGGGCCGGAGCTGGTGGAGGATCCCGGCCAGCGCCTCGGCCTGGGGTTTGGTGATGGGCTGGTGGTCAGTCAAGTGTTCACGTCCTTCCCGCGTCACTTAGGTGACGATTGACTGATTTCTTCTTACAACTGGTGAGTAAAAACAGTGATGAGCGTTATCTCTTAGGTGAGTAAGAGTGGTTAGTGGTTAATGGTGCTAATCCGCTGCTAAGGGTTTGCTATGGCAGGTGCTTTAGCAGGTGCTAACCGGTTCGGGAGGCTCGGCAGTACTCGCAGCTGATGTCGACGATGCCCTTTTTTTCGTGGTGCCTGGTGTGCGCCCCTATTGCCCCGGCGGTGGATTTCTTCGCCTTGTGCAGTTCGATCTCGACCTTTGATTTCTGGTGCACGAGGTAGTCGTGCATGTAGTAGACACCGGTGGTTTTGGTGGTTTCCACCCAGCCGTTGAGGAGCTCGTCGGCGACTTTCTTCCCTTGGGCGTGGAGGACGGCGTGCTCGATGAGGCCGTCCGTCTGGAACTCGTTGCAGGTGCCCCACAGCTCCAGCAGGTAGAGCTTGGCCTTGTCCGAGAGGCGTCGGAACTTTGGGTGCCGGAACAGCTCATTCGTGACCGTGATGTATGGCCGTTTGTCCTTGTCAGCCTTCTCCACGATGGTCCTTTCTGGTGGTGCTGAACCAGCCGCGCCCGTTTTGCAACAAGCGCGACTGGTTACTGCGGGCATGGCTAAACGGCGGCCTTGAAGGTGTTGTCTTCCACTGTGGCCAGGTCGAACAGGGTGGGCATGTCCTGCTTCCGTTCTTCGGCTTCGAGGTATTTGACGGAGTCGAGGAAGTATCCGGGGTTCAGTTCGCTCGACCGGCCCTGCCGGCCGAGCTTCAGGGCCCGGAGCGGGACGGTTCCGAGGCCGCCGAAGGGGTCGAACACGAGGTCTCCGGGGTTGGTGTACCGCTCGATGAGCCGGTCGACGATGTCGAACTGGAGCGGGCAGACGTGCATCTGGACGTTGCGGCGTTTCTGCTCGCCGTTGAGGGTGAGCATCCGGTTCACGTCGTGCCAGACATCCGGCGCCCAGGACCCGGGCATGAGGGACATGAACGTGGCCGGGAGCGCGCCCTTGCCCTGCAGCGCCTCGCCAATCCGGACGTGGGTTTCGTAGTCGTAGACCTCGGTCAGGGTCTGCTCCGTGAACAGCCTAGAGCGCTGCTCGACGGGCAGGCCTGCGAGCTCGTCAGGGGTGAGGTGCCGGTTGCCGCTGGAGCGCCAGTTCGCGTGTGCGTCGACCTGCCACCGTGCCAGCGAGTAGTCGTCAACGGACTTCACCACCCGGTCGTCCGCGTACCCCTTCGACCGGTCTGTCTGGGGCTTGTGGAAGAGCAGGATGTACTCGGGGGAGCCGACGCCCATCTTCGTGCCGTCCTTCCGCATCTCCGTGTAGCCGAGGCGGTAGGTCTGGTTGTTTTCGCGGACGACGTCGGTGACGACGGTGATCATCCCCATGTAGTCGAAGCCGTGCTTTACCCCGTGGAAGAGCGCCTCGGCATGGAACGGGGAGACCGTGGGGATGCCAGCGCCGGTGACGTTGCCGAAGTTGATCCGGTCCTTGACGTGGCAGGCGTAGATCCGGCCAGGCTTGAGGACCTTCAGCAGCTGCGGGGTGAGGAAGTCCATCTGCGCCCAGAAGTGGTCGTTGTCGTCGGTGTGCCCGAAGTCGCTGTAGTCGGGCGTGTACTCGTAGTGGTTGGAGAACGGGATGGATGTGACGATCATGTCGACACTGTTCTCGGCCATGTGGTGGGTGGTTTCGTCCACGCAGTCGTTGTTGGCCAGGGTCCAGCCTTCGCCGAAAGTTTCGATGCGTTCGACGCCCATGGTGCGGGTCAGTGCTTCGGTGATCGAGTTCCGGGAGAGGCCGTACTGCTTGATGATGTCGGTCATGGTGGAGGTCAGCTCTCTGTGTTGCGCCCATTTGTCTTTCAGGGCGGTGACGACTTCGCCTTCGGATTCGGCGTGGATGAGGTGCGCGGTGCAGGGGCGGGTCTGGCCGAAGCGTTGGATGCGGTGGCAGGCCTGGATGGTGTCGTTGAACTTGTAGGTGACGCCGGCGAAGACGGCGACGTTGGCCTGCTGCAGGTTCAGGCCCTGGCCGAGCATCACAGGCTTCCCGATGAGGGCGTAGGTCTCCTTGTCCCGCCACTGGTCGAGGCGCCGCTCGGCCTCATCGGTGTCGAGCGAGCCGTGGACACTGGAGTAGCTGATGCCGGCGGCTTTGAGGGCCGCCTCGATCGCGTCCTGTTCGGCGTTGAGGTCGCACCAGAGGATGATCTGGCCGTCGTCGCTCGCATGGTGCGCGGCGACCATTTCCATGAGCTTCGCGATCCGGGCGGGGAGGCTGTCACGTTTCTCCTTGGCCACCCCCTGCAGGTCTTTGGCGCCGCCGCGGAAGAGCCGCGCCTGCCCGTCGCGATCGACTCCGGCCGTCGTGTGGTCCACGGGGACCTCTACCCAGTCGATGGCCAGCGGCGGCAGATCGTAGCCTTCGTCGGAGTAGCCGAGGTCGGAGGGCTTTTGCAGGAAGATCGACCACGAGTTCAGCCACATGAAGAACTCTTCCCGTTTGTGCGGGTAAAGCGTGAGGTTGTTCGCCTGCGTGGAGTCGCGCTGGAACCACCGGGTGAGCGCCTGGCCGGTGTCCATGACGCCGAGGAACCCGGCGTAGTGGATGAGCTCCTTGTACCGGTTGGGTGACGGGGTCGCAGTGGCCACGAACCGGTAGGCGACGTCGGCGAAGAGGCTGAGGAAGGTCTGGTAGGTCTTGGAGCCGAAGCTGCGCAACACCCCGGCCTCGTCGAGGCTGACCGCGGTGAACTCGTTGACGTCGAGTTTCCCGTCGCGGACGGTCTCGTAGTTGGTGATGTAGATGCCGTCGCCGTCGATGTCCTCAGCCCGGCGGATGAAGCGCACGTCGATGTCGAGTTTGCGGCCGTCGCGGATGAACTCGCCGCGGACCCCGAGGGGCGCGACGATCAGGGCCCGGCCGCCGGCGTGCGCGAGGGTGAGCCGCAGCGTCTCCAGCTGCATTATGGACTTGCCCATGCCGAACGCGGCGAAGATCGCCCGCCGCCCGCCTTCGACCGCCCAGCGGACAATGTCCCGCTGGTGGTCTTTCAGGATGGGGTTAACGGCCGTCGCCGGGACAGGCTGGCCATAGTCACGTTCGAAGTCGGCCTTCGCCTTCAAGAACTCGGTGTACTCGCTCATGAGGCCACCAGCGTTTCCGCCATGCAGGCTACGAGGTCACGGGCGGCCGGGGGTGTGACGGCGTTGCCGGCCATCTTGACCTGTTCGCGTTTGTTGCCGAGCATGATGTATTCCTTCGGGAAGGCCATGCCTGCCTTGATTTCGTGGGGTTCGAGCATCCGGAACTCGCAGTTGTCGATGTCGGGGACTTTCCATTCGGCCAGGCCGTGGTGGAGCCCGTTGGCGGCGAACGTGTCGAGCGGCTGCCCGACGTCCTTGGGTGCGTTGGTGCCGCGGAGGGTGGTGATCATCGCGAACCGGTCATGCGTGGTGATGGTCGGGATTGCCTTGGAGGTGGGGTGCATTTGACCGTTGCCGTAGTACTCCATGAGCATGTGGTCCCGTGGCGCCGTGAGGACCCCGGTCTCGTTGCGGGTGGTCTGGGTCCGCATCGCCTCGTGAACGGCCTGAGCCTGTTTCCCTTCGCGGCCCTCCACGGGAATGAGCAGCGACTCGTGCAGGCCGCCGGCCACGAGGGTCCGGAGGGGATCGCCGACGGTGGCCGTGCGGGTGTTGTCCGATCCGCTCAGGTTGTTCACGATGAGTGGGGTCAGGAGCCCCCGCGTGTAGCTCGTCGTCTGCGTGGCGAACGCTTCACGATCGACCGGTGTCAGGATCTGCGAGCCTCGCACGGAGTCGATGGCCAGGCGCTGGTTGCCGTACTTAGCGAGCCCGGCCCGGATCCGCGCCAGAGTCTTGTCGGCGAGGGGGCGCTTTCGGTCCCCGATGCGCTCGCCGCGCAGTGACCAGTCGATCGCGTGGGAGGCCGGCAGCCAGCCCGGCTCGACAACCTGGTTACGGCAGGCGGCCTTCGGGCAGCGGTAGACGTACTGGGCCCGGTAGCGTCCCCACTGCTCCGTCTTCTTGAACACCTGCAGCGCGTCCACGATCTCGTCGCAGCTCGAGCAGTAGGCCTTGGGCCGGAAGTACTTTTCCACGTCCGGCGCCTTGTTGCCTTTGAGCCAGAAGAGCACGTACATGCGGTCCCTGGACTGGGGTGCGGGGAGGCCGCCGTGCTGGGCGTGCATGGAGTTGAGGTACTGGATGCGGTGTTCGTAGCCGAGTGACTTCATGGCCATCAGCCAGGCGTCGAACATGACCCATTTGGCGGCGTCTACAACGTTCTCGGTGATGATGGCCCGGTACTTGTGGACTTCGGCGAACCGGGGGACATCCCACATGGTGGCGCGGGATCGGTCGGCGGCCTCGTCGGGCAGGGCGTCGCCGAACAGGTCGGGCTGGTTGGTGATGCGCTTCCGGCCCTTGGCCACGGAGTGGTTGGTGCATTCGGGGGAGGCCCAGAGGATGTCTGAGTGGCCGATGTAGCGGGGGTCGGTTTCTTTGATGTCGGCCTGGACGTGGATGGTGTCCGGGTGGTTCGCGTTGTGGGACTCCAGTGCCTTGTCCCAGTGGTTGAGGGCGGTCTTGACGGTGATCCCTGGGAGCGACGTCGCTCCGGTGGAACTGCCGCCGGCGCCGCAGAACATGTCAGTCATGGTGAGGCTCATGGTGTCTTCCTGAATTCGTCGGTGAGGTGGTTGCAGGGTTCGTAAACGCAGCTGGCCCAGAGGGTCAGACCGTGCGCGTGCTCGTGCCAGTCGGAGAGTCGTCGGCGGTTCGTCTCGTGGTCGGGAACGTCCGTGTCGTCGTAGCTGCCGCCGCAGTCGTCTTCGTGGTGGTAGCCGAGGGCTTCGAGGTCTTCTTTTTCGATCTCGAAATCAACGTCGACGTCCACCGTTTTCGAGCCGCTGAGGGTGCGGCCTTTCCGCCACTGGTAGTCCCGGTTCCATTCCTCTCGGGGAAGTTCCAGCACGGCCTTCTGCTCGGCGCGCTTGGCCTGGGTAAGGGTCTTCCGGATCTCGGCCAGCTTCTGGGCTGGCGTCTGCTCGGCCATTAGAGCCTCACCGGCATGAGGAGGTGGCGGAGCCCTTCTTGGCCGGATACGAGGGCGGGCTTCTTGGTGTTGTCCTGGAAGCCGAGGACGACGGCGGACGCCGGGGTGACGGCCAGCGACCATGCGAGGTACATCGGGTTGAACGCGACCTCGACGTCGTCTCCGGAGACGAGGCACTGGATGGTTTCGGTACCCGTAGCGTCTTCGCCGGTGCCCGCGTCCACGGTCATGGAGCCGTCTTTGGTGGTGAGCCGGACCGGGGTGTTGCGCTCGGCAACGAGGGAGACGCGGCCGAGGACGTCGGCGAACTCTGCGCGGTCCACGGTGACGTCAGTCGCGGTCGTGTCCGGGAAGAGGGTCTTGATCTTGGGGAAGTCGCCGTCGAGCATGATCGCCGTGGTGGCGCGGTTACCCGTGCGGATGCCGACGAGGTTCCCGTCCGCAAGGAAGGACGCTTCCCCGGCCAGAGTCTTGACGACGTCGGTGAGCCAAGATGCACGCACCAGGAGGTCGACGTCGCCTCCGGCGGGCTGCCAAGGGATGGTGACCTCGGCTAGTCGGTACCGGTCAGTCGTGCGCATGGTCAGCTCGTCGCCATCGGAGACGATCTGCACGCCCATGAGGACGGGCACCGAGTCGTCGGTGGAGGCGGCGCCGATGACCTGGCCGACGGCCGCGGCGAACACGTCGCCGTCGATCTTGCCCGCAACGGGCGGGAGGTCGGGCATGGGCGGGAACTCGGAGACGGGCATCGCGGCCATGGTGAACACCGCCGATCCGGCCGTGAGCGTGGCCCGGCGGTCGTCGACTGTCACGGTGACGGTCTTCTTGCCGAACTTTCGGATGATGTCGGTGAACATGCGGCCCTGCAGCAGGACCGTGCCCGGCTCGGCCACCTCAGCAGCGACCTGGGTGCGGGCGGACTTCTCGTAGTCGAAGCCGCTGATGCGGAGACCGCCCTGCTGGGCTTCGATCAGGAGGCCGGAGAGGACGGGGACTGGAGGGGCGGGCGCTGATGCCCTTGGAAGCGAATGCGGCGGCGTCGGCGAGGGCGTCCGCGGTGAGGGTGAATTTCAAGGTGAGGTCACTTTCGTAGTGGGAGCAGCGTTCTTAGTCGGAGCAGCGGCACTCGGCCGTTTGCGGGTTGATGACCCCGTTGCAGGACGGGCAACGTTCCTGCCCGCTCATGCGGCGTCTGCCCGGTGGGTGATGTGCTCTTCGATGAGGTCTTTGCGGAGCCCGTACCAGTGGTGGTCGCCGTCGAGGGTCGAGACGTAGACGACGGGGGCGCCGGTGTAGCCGAGGGTCTCCTTGACGTAAGCAAGAGCGCTGGCGTCCACGGTGACGTCGACTTCGGTGTAATAGATGCCTGCGTCGTCGAGTTTCTTCTTAGTGATCCGGCAGGGCTGGCACTGCGGCTTGCTGTAGAGGACGACGGCGACGCCGTCGCGTGCCTGGATGCGCTGGGTGAGGTCGGTGACAGTCAAGGGTTCTCCTAGTTGGACTGGTAGCGGACGCCTGCGACTGGTTTCCCAGGGCAGGCGTCCGCGAGGGGTCGGGGGTGTTTAGTAGGGTGGTTCGTCGTCGGCGCCGTTGGCCCATCCGCCGGCGGTGCTCGCTCCGGGTGTGGCCCAGGCGTCCGGCGAGTTATTGCCGGTCGAGCCCTGATTGCCGCCCCAGCCGCCACCGGAGCTCTGGTTACCGCCGCCCCCGGCAGCATTCTGCCGCTGCGTCCGGTTCACCTTGGCGTTCGCGTACCGCAGGGACGGGCCGATCTCGTCGACCTCCAGTTCGATCACGGTCCGCTTCTCGCCCTCCTTAGTTTCGTAGGAGCGGGACTTCAACCGGCCAGACACGATCACGCGCATGCCCTTCGTGAGGGACTCGGCCACGTTCTCAGCCGCCTCCCGCCATACCGAGTAACGAAGGAACAGGGTCTCCCCGTCGACAAACTCGTTCTTCTGCCGGTCGAACGTCCGCGGCGTCGAAGCGATAGTGCCGTTTGCGACCGCCGACCCTGAAGGGGTGAAGCGAAGCTCGGGATCGTTCGTGAGATTGCCGATCACAGTGATCGTGGTTTCGCCCGCCATCAGTTCGACGCCCCTGCAAGCCACTGCGCGTCGGCGTCCAGCTCGCCCTGCTCATCGACCGGCGGGTTCTCGGCCTCTTCGATGAACCGTGAGGCTTCAGCCTTCGTCAGGTCCTTGGACGTTACGATGGCTCGGCCCGTGAAGTTGGAGAGCTCCGCCAGACCGGATTCGCGGTCGCTGGCGCCGAGCTTGCCGAGGATGACGTGGATCTTGGTGAGTTGGGCAGTGGTGGCCAGCGGCTCGGCGGGCTGCTCCGACTCAGGCTCATCCTGCGGGGCCTCGTGGACTACGTTGGGGAGGTCCGGTGTTGGCGCAGCTGCTCGCTTGATGGTGCGCTTCGCCTTGGGCGCCTCAGTCTCGGCCGGCGCCTGTTCGCCGAGGTCGTCGAGCTCGACCTCTTCGACCGACGTCGCCGCGATACCGGTGAGCACGTCGGGGGCGATGACACGGCAGATCTCGGCCTGGCACTTCGCGGTGAGCATGCCGATGGGGTCAGTCTGGTACTTCTTGTTCGAGGTGTACCCGGCCTTCTGTGCGCGGGCGATGGTCCACTCCACGCGGGTGAAGGTGGTCTCGCCCTTGCGGCGGCCTTCGTAAATGACGCGCTGCTCGGTCGCTTCGATCCGGCGGATCGTGTGCCCTGCCTGCATGACGAGGGCGGCCATGGTGCGGGCGTACATCGAGGGGCGTCCGGAGACGACAAAGATGTTCGCCAGCGCGTTCATCGGGTCGAGGCCCAGAGACTTGCCAGCGAGGATCGCCGCGGCCGCGGCTTCCGGCTTCCCACGGAACGATGCGGGCACGAACTCGGTGCTGCACAGCGCGGTGCCGAGCTGATGGGCGGCGCCGAGCTCCTGCGCCCACTCCATGAGTGACACGGTCGCGGGGGTCGGCGCGAGGCCGGCGGCGTTGAATGCGGCGACGGGGGCCGCCTGGGGGATTGCTACTTCGCTCATGCTTCGATCGCTTTCTGGTAGCGGCTGCGGATGCCAGCCTGCATGGTTGTGAGTGTTTCGATGAGGAGTTCAACGGTGGCGGGGTTGAGGAGGATCTCGTGGTCGCCGCTGGGGTGGCGCTTGCGGTCCCAGGTATCGAGGGCGATGCTTTCGTCCTCGTAGTAGAGGGAGAGGCCGCGCTCGTGTTCGTGGTCGACGTACTCGAAGGTGGCCATCACGCTGCAACCTGGGCGGCTGGCGTGACCGGGGCGCCGACGATGGCTTCCCGGAGCTTGGTGGTCTTGTGGGTGTAGGCCGCGGCCAGGAACATCGCGTAGTGCCCCTTCATCTCGTCCCGGTTCTTCGCGAGCGGGTACAGGGTGGTGCCGAGCGGGGCGTCCCCGTACCGGGCGTTCTCGCCGGCCCGGTCCATGGGCGTCACGTGGGCGACGTAGGTCGCCACGATCTCCGGCATGGGGTGCTCATTGCCGTCCTCGTCCATGTAGAACTCGGCGAGCGAGTAAGCCCCGCATTGCAGCCCGGTTTCGCCGTAGACGAACTTGGAGGTCTTGAGGTCGATCATGACCGGCATACCGTCGTTCAGCAGGGGGGAGGTGGCGATCATGTCGAACTTCCCCGCGTACCAGTCCTTGCGGGACGCGACCGGCCGCTCCATGAGGAGCGGGGTGATCTGGAAGCGGTCAAGGAAGTCCGCGTAGCCCTCGACGTACCCGGCCAGCTCATCCGGGACGCCTTCGACGGTGCCGGTGGTGGCCAGGGCTTCGGCGAAGTCGTGCACCGCGGTGCCGCGAACGCCTGCGTCGTCGCGGACCTTCGCCGGGATGGCTGCCAGTTCCCGGACCATGTCGACGTCGTCCCGGCTGCGGAGCGAGTCGATCTCCGCCGGGTTCGCTTCGACGTACTCGGCAACGGTTTTCCCGGCCCAGTAGACGAGTGCCGGCTTCGGGATGCCGCCATTCAGGATGGTGGTAACTCCGGTGACGGGGAGCCCGTCGAGCTTGTACCGGTGCCCGTTGTGGGTGAAGGTCAACCCCTTCGGCGGAATTTTGGTCTTGGTGGTCATCGTGTCAGCTCCAATTTCTGGGCCCGGGCGTCGATCCCGGGGCGGGCGGGGTGCGTGTAGTCGGGGGTGGCGTGCTGCGGGGTTGGGTCTTCGTGGCCGGGGCAGAAGCAGACGTCCAGGCGGCAGGTCTCGCAGCGGTAGTGGCCGCCGCAATAGCAGACCGTCATGACAGGTCCGTTCCGCAGGCCGAGCACGTCATCGCGCCCTTGTCGTACGTGGTGGCCGGGTGCTCGCAGGCGTTCACAGTCCGGCCAGCTTCCCGGCGATCAGGACGGTGCCCGGGAGGACGAGGAAGGCGGCCAGGGCACCGAGCCCGTCGCGGACCCATTCGCCGCGTGCGGTGAGGTGGATGCGCTTGCAGATCATGGCTGCTCCTTCTTTGCTTCCGCGTGCTGGATGCTGTTCTGACCGGTGATGGTGCAGATCTGGGCGAGAGTCTGGGCCTGGGTGAGTTCGCCGCGGAAGTGCCGGTCAAGGACGGCGTTGATCTGGTCGATCGCGTCGTGGTCGTTCACGCCGCGAGCTCGTATCGGGTTTTGAAGCTGGAGACGACGTCGTTGATCGCTGTCGTCAGCTCGGATTCGAAGTAGTCGGCGAGCTCGGCGGAGTTGTCGAGGGTGCCGGCGGCGTTGACCACGAGCATGTCGTGCGTGTTGTCTGCCAGCCGGGCTAGGTCGTCGAGCCAGTTGAAAGCGTTTTCGACATCAGACGGAAGCACGAAGATTTCGAGTGCGCCGGTCAGGCGGCAGGCGAGACGCTCGGCGTCCTGGTCGGCGTTGTTGTGGGATTCCCAGTACCCTACGATCAGATGCCGTGCCACAGCTACGGCCTGTTCTTTGGTAAACTCGTACTCGTTCATCGAAGTGATCCTTTTCGTGGTTTCGGTGGGCGTGAGGTCCATGGGTTGCAGCCCGTGGACCTCTTTTTGTTGATGACCCGACTCTATCTACTACTTGTGACAAAAACAAGCGCAACTTGTTTTTACGCCGCGTTGAGCGGCGGCTTATCCCTCAGCTGGTACGCCCACTGCGCCGACGAGCCCAGCACGGCGGCCACCTCTGGGGCAGTGCAGCCAGCGTCGAATGCCTGCCGCACGGCGGCCCGCTTCCGATCCTGGGCCGCGGACGCAGCTGACTCCGCCTCCACCGCAGCCTCGTGCGCTGACGCCAAGGTGCTAAGCGCTTCATCCTTGCTCACTGGTTACTCCTCGTCGCCTGGTAGTGGTCGATCGCTTTGGGTGGGATCCGCCACGGGCTCGTCTTTCCGCCCGTCTTGTACGCCCCGCGGAGGGCCTGCGTCTGGCAGTGCCGTTTGATGGTTTGGACCGGTTCGGCCAGCATCTCTGCGACTTCCTGCAGCGTGTACGCCCGGCGGGGGAGTGTTGGGCTAGGCGCCGGCATCGGGCACCCCTCTCCATGCGTGGAGGAACCCTCCGTGCCGTGACTTCCTGGTGCTGGAGGAGTAGTCCGCCTTGGTGATGATCCCGCGGCGGCTCGCCGTCCCGAAGACGCTGCCCCACTGGTTGGGATGCGGGGGCTCCCCAACACCTCGTGCCCGGAGTGTGTCGGCGGTGAAAGTGGCCCCTGATTTGGCCAGGGCTTCAAGGTGGTCGAAGGCGTTCGCCTTCCAGTCCTCTTCGAGGACGGCTGCTTGCGTCACGAGAGCTCCGCTTCTGTTGGTTTGGTGAGTGTCCAGCCCATGAGCGTTTCCAGATCGAGTAGGGCGTTGTGGAGTTCGTCGGCCGTGACCATTGCACAGGCGTTGCCTTCGATGAGGTCTCTCAGTGCCTGGGTCGGTGCGGCGACAGTGGTGATCGTGGATGTGTCTGCCATGGGTGTCCTGTCTGGGTTAGGCGTTGGCGAGCTGGCGTTTGGTGCCTGCCGCGTTTGTCATTCTCGGCACGCGTGAGTCGACGTTCTTGATGAAGAGCTCGTCGACGTCACGGCGCAGCCATTTGGCGATTTGGTTTGCAAGGTCCTCGGAGCACTGCGTCATGGTCCCGCATTCGAGTGCGGAGATCGCAGCCTGGGTGCATTTGCAGAGCAGCGCTAGCTGGCGCTGCGAGTAGCCTTCACGTTCCCGACGCTTCTTGAGCGTGGCCGTGCTGATGGGCTTCATAAAGACCTCCCCCCGGAGTCGTGTTCTTGGCCGGCGTACTGAGCAGCGCCGGTCCTTGAGTTTTCCTTGGTACATGTACATCTTTCATCCTTTCGCATTTGCTGACAAGTGAAGCGTGCCGCACTTGTCGCTTACTTGTCAACAACACGCGCTTGTTTGCCCCGCAAATACAGGGATGCAGGGGATTTACTTGTATTTGGAAAACTTTCGATTGTTGGCACAAGTAGTACAACCGGTATGAGGATGAAGCCCATGGACAGCACACCAAAGACGTTGAAGGAAATCGCCCAGGCGGCTTCCGACAACAACGGGGGCGCTAGGGGGCGTCAGCTGGGCCGAATAGCAGAACGAAAAGGTCTCACACTGTCCTACACGACAGTCGACAAGATCATTGCCGGCACGTACACGTCACGTCCGAGCCGCAAGACCTTGGAGGCGCTTTCGCGACTATCAGGAGTACCAGTGGCACAGGTTTATGAAGCAGCCAACGAAGTACCGCCGCAAGCCCGGCTTGCCGACCAGCTTCCCCCGGACGTGGACACGCTATCGCCCGAACAGCGGAAAGTGATCATCGACATAGCCCGCGTGTTCCTCAAAGAGAACCGCACCATCCGGCGCCTCGAACTCGAGGTCGCCAGCACCGAGACCAACCAGGACGACTACCGGCTCGCAGCCCGCGAAGCCGACGAACACATCGGGCACGACCAACTGCCAGAAGATACGTAGGGGGACCATTGAAACGACACCTCGTCGTCGTGACAGTTGTGGCCGGCATGGCACTGGCCGGCTGCGGCGTCACCAAAGACGCCGAATACAAGGACATCAGCGAGCTGGGCAAGGCGTACGAGCAGGCCGTCGGCGACGGAGTGAAGTGCTCGGGCACGGCACCGAACATCGAGAAGAACGGCTGGACCCAGGACCAGTGCGGACCCACGGGCATCGTCATGATGTTCACCTCGGATGCCAAGCGCGAGGAAATCAAGCAAAAGAACCCCCTGAAGGCTGGCCGGCGCTGGGTGCAAGGAAAGAACTGGCTGATCGCCGCTGACCAGTACCAGGCAGAGAAAGCCCAGAGCGCCCTCGGCGGCCAGCTGCTTACCAGCTAGCCCATCCGTCGCCAGCTCCACAAGCATCACCCACGAAAAGGACCACACCCATGTCAGAAGGTAAGGCGCTGCAAAGCCTCATCAAAAACCTCCGCGGTGAGCGGAACAACGTAGAGTTGTCCCGTGACTGCGGGGGCATCCCCACCCAGTCCCGGCTCCAGCAGATCTCCACCGCTCCCATCAAGCTCTTCCCGGACCCGGAAACCATCCTGGGCCTGGCCCGCGGCCTCAACGTCACCGTCGGCGAAGTGGTCGGCGCCTGCGCCAAGGACCTGGGTCTCAACATGGGTGGCCCGGACGAATCGGCCCTCGTGCTGGCCGGCGCCCGCGACCTCCCGGATTCCGCGCAAAACCTGCTGGTCGGCATGTCCCGGGAACTGCAGTCGGCCTACCGTTCCAAAGCCTCACGCTAAAACTGTCAGACACCCGCTGTAAGTTCTTGCCCCATGGGGTTCGAACGGAAAGCGGAGGAGATGGGCGTCCGCATCGTATCCGGATACCCGCCGCATGGCTGGTGGGGAAGCTACGACCCGGACCACCACCGCATCACCCTCAGGCCCGACCTCGGCTACGTGCAGCTGCGCTCGACGGCCTGGCACGAACTCGGGCACGCGCACTACCGCCACATCGGTTGCACCCCTAAGCAGGAGCAGCAGGCCCGCGCATGGGCCGCCCCGCCACATCATCCGCCCGGCCGCCTTCATCGACGCTGCCCGCATCACGGACGACCTCGTGTCCATCGCGCACCGGCTCCACGTCATGCCCGACGATGTGCGCGCCTTCGAACAATCCCTCACTCTGGAGGAACTCATCTACTTCCGAAAGGAGATCAATGGACACGCTGACTGGCCGCGATAAAGGTCTGATCCGGCTCGCGGCCGCACCATTCAAATACCCGGCCGCCCGGGAACGGCAGGCCCGCGAAGAATACGCCCTGTCCGGCACGCGGTTCTGGCAGGAAGTGAACCGGATCCTTGACCTGCCGGATGCGTACGCCTGGAACCCGCAGGCCGTCGGCAGGCTCAAGGACCAGCGCACGCAGACCCGGCAGCGACCTCCTGTGCGGAGGCTGGTCTGATTGGCCAGGGTAGAAGACCTCTGGGTCCGGAAAGACAGAACCCGCACACCCGTCTACGGCAAGGGCATGCGCTACCGGGCCGAGTGGACCCCTCCGGGGGAGAACAAGCACCGCAAGAGCTTCGCCACGAAGGCGGCGGCCATGGACTTCCTCGCCGAGCAGGTCACCGGGATCAACCGTGGCACCTACGTGGCGAAGCGCCGCAAGGTCCTGCTCGCCGATTACGCCGACACGTGGCAGAAGAACCAGCTGCATCAGCGCCAATCCTCGCGTGGGCAGATCGCCCCAAAGTTCAAGCACTACATTCTGCCCAGCTTCGGGCACCGGGCGCTGGACGCTATCCAACGCGCCGATGTGCAGGAAGCTGTGGGGGAGTGGTCCGCAACGCTGGCCCCGTCCACGGTGAAAGTCACGTACGGGTACTTGGCGTCCATGTACAAGGCCGCGGTCCTTGACGGCGTTGTGGCCGTGAGTCCGTGCGTGGGGATCCGGCTGCCAACGGTGGAGGACGTCGCAGTCGTGCCGTTGCGCACGGAGACGGTGCAGGAGCTGGCTGACAGGATCTGGCGGCCGTACCGGCCCATGGTGGTGTTCTGCGCCGCTACCGGCCTGCGATCCTCCGAGCTGCGCGGTCTGACCTGGGACCGGGTCGATTTTGACGCATCGATGATCAGTGTGGACAGGCAGCTCGTGGGGAACAATTCGTCCGCCCCGGAGTGGGGTCCGTTGAAAACGAAGTCCAGTCGGCGCCGAATCCATGTTGGCGCCCAGACCATGCAGCTGCTCAAAGATCTCCGGGAAGGGCCGCAGGGTGCTGGGGACGTCGTGTTTCACTCGTCCGGCAGGGCGATCATGAGGGGCACCGCAGGGGAGGCATGGCGCGACGTACGGAAGAAGGTGGCGGGTCTGGGTGACGGGTGGCATGAGCTCCGCCACTATCACGCGAGCCAGCTGATCTCCGGGGGCATGTCCGTCGTGGCCGTTGCCCACCGCCTCGGACACAAGGATGCGACGGAGACGTTGAAGACCTACGCGCATTTGTGGCCGTCGGATGACACCCGGGCGGCTGCCCTAACGGATGGGCTGATTAGCCTGGTTGCCCATGATTTGCCCATGACCGGGCCGGAATCCCCACAGTAGCGGCGAATTAGTCAGAACCCGGCGTATCGGTCAACCCATCCCACCAACCGCAAGAGGCCGGCACCGACGGTGCCAGCCTCTTGGGGGTTAAAGCCGAATATCGGAGCAGGCCTAGACCCGCCGCTTCACCCAGCCCCATACCGCTGTGGCGACAAACAGGACCAGGCCGATGATGGCCAGCCAAAGCAGGCCCTTCACGACGAAGCCCAGGATCGAAAGGATGAGCCAGATGACAAGTAGTGCAACGATGAGTCCCATTCGGCCATCCTACGTCGGGGGACTCGGGAGGGCGTGCAAGGGCGTGTGAGTGATTTCACGCCGTCCCCGCCCGTCGGTACCACAGGGCCGCCCTAGAATGGAGAGTGAACGTAGAAGTTCTGCCATCGGTTCTGCGTTCGCAGCCGGTGGCTTTCTCTTTGCGCTCGACGCAGGCGGGCGGGGTGGACCGAATCCCCGTGCCGCCCAGGTTCCGGAGACCCGCCGGCAGCCGACTTCCACGTACGAGGACGTATGTGGTGGATTCTAGGAAGGTAGTTCTGTGAGCCAGACGTCAGATTCTTGTCTTGATACGTGGATGGGCCGGGAGGCGCTCGCCGAGGCCATGATTCCGGTGATCGGCCGGCTGTACCGCGAAAACAACGTGGTGACGTCCATCCATGGCCGGAGCCTGATCAACAAGTCCACCATGAACATTCTCAAGGCGCACCGCTTCGCCCGCCGGATGAGCAAGGAAGAGCTGCGCCTCGAAGAGACCGCGCCCCTGCTCGATGCCCTCACCAAGCTGGACCTCGGCGCTGCCGCCATCGATATCGCCCGGCTGACCGAGAAGTACCGCGCCGAAGGCAACGGCGCCAGCCTGGACGAGTTCCTGCGCGAGGAACTCGCCGACGTCGTCGGCAAGCGCGGCGGCGACGACCGCACCAGCACCGACGTCGTTCTCTACGGCTTTGGCCGCATCGGCCGGCTCCTGGCCCGCCTCCTGATCGAAAAGGCCGGTGGCGGCCACGGGCTGCGGCTGCGCGCGATCGTCGTCCGCCGCGGCTCGGACAATGACCTCAGCAAGCGCGCCAGCCTGCTGCGCCGTGACTCGGTGCACGGCTCCTTCGAGGGCACCATCAAGGTCGACCTGGAAAACGACACGATCACCGCCAACGGCGTCCAGATCCAGGTCATCTACTCGGACAACCCCGCCACCGTGGACTACACCGCCTATGGCATCCAGGACGCGCTGGTGGTCGACAACACCGGCCGCTGGCGCGACGCTGAGGGCCTGTCCCAGCACCTGCAGAGCAAGGGCGTTGCCCGCGTGCTCTTGACCGCTCCGGGCAAGGGCGAGCTCAAGAACATCGTGCACGGCATCAACCACGCGACGATCACCGACGAGGACAAGATCGTTTCGGCGGCGTCCTGCACCACCAACGCCATCACGCCGGTGCTGAAGGCCATCAATGACCGCTACGGCGTCGTGCACGGCCACGTTGAGACGGTCCACTCCTTCACCAACGACCAGAACCTGATCGACAACTTCCACAAGGGCGACCGCCGCGGCCGGTCCGCCGCGCTGAACATGGTCATCACCGAGACCGGTGCTGCCAAGGCAGTGGCCAAGGCGTTGCCGGAGCTGCTCGGAAAACTGACCGGCAGCTCCATCCGCGTGCCCACCCCGGACGTATCGCTGGCCATCCTGAACCTGAGCCTGGAAAACGGCACCACCAAGGATGAGGTCAACGACTACCTGCGGGAAATGTCGCTGCACTCCGAGCTGCGCAAGCAGGTGGACTACATCGATTCGCCCGAGGTGGTCTCCACCGACTTCGTCGGCTCCCGCCGCGCCGGCATCGTTGACGGCCTCGCGACCATCTCGAACGAGAAAAACCTTGTGCTGTACGTCTGGTACGACAACGAGTTCGGCTACAGCTGCCAGGTGGTCCGCGTTATGGAGGAAATGGCCGGCGTGAACCCCCCGTCGTTCCCCGCCAAGGACGCCGCCGCCGTTCTTGAGGCCGCAGGCCTGCCGGTCCAGGTCGGCTAGCCACCCAGGGTTGATCTTTCCCGGCCGTTTCTCTGGAATCGGCCGGGAAAGCGAACCACAATGGAGCCATGGAACAGAACCCGGCTCTGGAACACGAAACAACCCTCGAGCATGCGCTCGACGTCGCGCGGAAAAACGCCAAAGAAGCCAAGCGCCTCGTCGACGACGCACGCGCCAAACGCGCCGCCGGCGAGATCGACGACGCGCGGGTCAGCCAGCTGGAAGCGCTGCTGAACCTTGCCGACGAGGACCTCCGCCGGGTCACCAGGGAGCAGTAAGCCCCGGGCCCGCACGGCTGTGCAGCCGTGCAGCCTGGTCAACGGCGGCGGACGGCAACCCGCGACGGCACTTGTCCTGCACATTGTGGATAAGCGGCAACCGCACCGTGATCCCGCCTACGCTGTTGGGGGTGCAGCAGGCCCACGCCGTGCGGGACTCCCCGTGACCGCCACTTGGAACGACTTCCGGCGCGCACGGCGCCGGTCCCGCCAGGCGTGGGTCCTGTTGGCTGCCGGGGCGCTGGCAACGCTCGCAGCGCTCAGCTGGTTCTTCACCGTTGGCCAGTTTCTCCTGGCCGAACCGCCGCCCGCCGGGCCCACGGAAGCCCCGGTTCTGGCGGCAGGCTGGATGAAAGCCGTCGACGCTGTCCAGTCCGTACCTGCCGGCCGTGCCGCCGACGTGCTGGAAACCCTGCCGGTCAAAGGCCGGGCAGCGGGAAACACCTACGACCGCAGCGTCTTCGGCCAAGCCTGGCTCGACGTCGACCGCAACGGCTGCGACACCCGCAACGACATCCTCCGCCGTGACCTCACCGGCGCCCGCTTCACCGACGGGTCCCGCTGCCGGATCGGTGCAGGAACCTTCCAGGAGCCCTACACCGGCCGGACCACCCAGTTCCAGCGGGGGACGGACTCCAGTAAAGCGGTGCAAATCGACCACGTCGTCGCCCTCGGGGACGCCTGGCAAAAGGGTGCCCAGCAGCTCTCAGCCGTGCAGCGTCAGCACCTGGCCAATGATCCGCTGAACCTCGTGGCGGCGGACGGCCAGGCGAACCAGGACAAGAGCGCCGCCGACGCCGCCACCTGGCTGCCGCCGAACAAGTCCTTCCGCTGCCACTACGTCGCCCGGCAGATTTCGGTCAAGGCTGCCTATCGGCTATGGGTGACGCCGGCTGAAAAGGACGCGATGAAGCGTGTTCTCGGTGCTTGCCCTGGTCAGCAAACCATCGTGCCGCACTGAGGCCCCGCGCTGAGGCCCCGTGCTGAGGACCCGGTGAAATTTAGTCCCGTTGACCGGCGTCCCCGCTTCACCTTGCCACCGGTAGAAACTGTCATCGACCTCTACAAGGTGATGCCTTAGGTGCGCCAGCCTGGAGATTTTCAGCCTTCTAGGTGAGACGTGCGGCCAGTTCCTGGTAAGCGGGGTGAAGTTCTTGCCACCTGGCCCGCGCGTCGCAGCGGTCGCGGCCCGCTAGGAAGGCGGCAAGATCTTCGAGGTGAATCTGGTCTCCTGCTCCGTAGGCGGCGATCTGCGCCAGGGGCAGGCCCTGGTCTTCCAAGACCAGGATGGTCTGGCCGCCGTCAGTGGCTAGGGTGACCTCGATGATGCCTTCCGGTTCGTCCGGAGAGCTGGTCAGGATCATCAGCCGCTGCCGGGGCTAGCACGCCTGAACGCGACAGGTGCCTTCCCATCCGCTGGCAAAGTAGCGCGCACGGAAAACACCGCCCTCGCGGAGATCGCCCTCTACCTCGCCGAGCCAGCGGGCGAGAAGAACGGGGTCTGTAAGGGCCGACCAGAGGTCCTCGATAGCGGTGTCGAATCGGTCTTCAAGCCGTACGATGCCCTTGCCGTCCGCTGCTCGCAGGTCGCCGAGAGTGCCCACGCTTCGAGGTGTGTTGGTGGTCATCGTGTGCTCCTTTTGGTCACCCTTGGTGCGTGCTCAATATCCAAACCATACGGGTACCCGTCAAGGTTCTTGGCGGACAAGCGGCTGCGGTCAGAAGACGGTCAGGCGCCGAGGTCCTGCGTTGCCAGTTCGGCCTCCAGACGCTCGACATCTTCCCGGTGGCACAGCTCGGTGGCCTGGGTGGTGACGGTCGCGCTGCCGGCGGCGACGGCGGACCGGAACGCCTCCGCCAGGCTGCGGCCCTGCGCCAGGCGGAGCACGAAGGCGGCCAGGAAGCTGTCGCCCGCGCCGACGGTGCTCTGCACCCGGACCTGCGGGACCGCCAGCCGGAGCGTTTGCTCCCGCGAGGCCAGGACAGCACCCCTCCCGCCGAGGGTCAGGGCTACGTGCTCGGTGGATCCGTCGGCCACCAGTGCCATCGCGGCCTCGAGTTCGCTTTGTTCGCTGTCCAGTGTGGTGCCAAAGTGCAATCCGAGTTCCCGGCGGCTCGGTTTGACCAGGAAAACCCCTTCGGCCAGGGCAGCGGCCAGGGCCGGGCCGGAGGCATCCACCACGCAGCGCGCGCCCTGTTCCTTGGCCAGACGTGCCACCTCGGCATAGAAATCATCCGGAACCCCCGGAGGAAGGCTTCCGCTGGCGACCACATAGCCGCCCGGCTGGATCGAGTCGGCCACCAGCGTCAGGCACAGGCGCCATTCGGACTCGCTCAGTTCCGGGCCCTGGAGCACAAACCGGAACTGCTCGCCGGTGGAACCCTCATCGACGGTGAAGTCCTGCCGGGTGCTGCCCTGGATGGGCACCACCAGGGTGGGCAGCCGCTCGGCCTCGATGAGCCTGCGGTAGGCCTCGCCGGTGGGACCACCGGCGGTGTAGACGGCCAGCGGCCGCCCGCCGAGCCGCTGGACCACCCGGGCAACGTTGACGCCGCCGCCGCCCGGGTCCAGCCGGCTGGGTCCGCAACGGAGCTTGTGGCCGCTCAGTACCTTTTCCGTCGTGGTGCTGATGTCCAGGGCTGGATTCACGGTGACCGTGAGGATAGGCAACATCCGCGCCGGTGTGGAAGCATCCATGCGCCCAGCATAGGAGACGCAGCCGTGGTGCGGGCCGGAACCCCTTGTAGGCGGGCGGCCGCGGGGAGAAAATGGGCGCGGCAGGGCAGGCGGCACCACACCGCGGGGCGCGACCAGGGCGGACACGATGGCACACGGCAAGGGAGCACGCGGCAAGGGAGCGGCCGGCAAAGGGGGCCCAGGCAAGGGGGGTTCCGGTGGGGAGGGCGTCCGGAAGCGAGCAATGGTACCGGCGTCGGGAAAGCCCGAGCGGTTACCGCGCCGCGTTTACGAGGCCGAGCTCTCCCGACTCCAGGCGGAGCTGGTGGCGCTGCAGGAGTGGGTGCGCAGCACGGGCGCGCGCGTGCTGGTCCTTTTGAAGGACGCGACGCCGCGGGCAAGGGCAGCGCGATCAAGCGGGTCACGGAATACCTGAACCCACGCGTGGCCCGCATCGTCGTCCTGCCGGCGCCCACCGAACGGGAACGCGGCCAGTGGTACTTCCAGCGGTACGTGGAGCATCTCCCGGCCGCCGGGGAGATCGTCCTGATGGACCGCTCCTGGTACAACCGCGCCGGCGTCGAACGGGTGATGGGATTTTGTACGCCCGCGGAACACAAGCGGTTCATGGCCCAGTGCCCGGTCTTTGAGCGGCTGCTGGTGCAGGAAGGCATTCTGTTGTTCAAGTACTGGTTCTCGATCAGCCACGAGGAGCAGGAACGGCGCTTCAGGTCCCGCCTGGAGGACCCCTTGCGGCAGTGGAAACTCTCGCCCATGGACCGGGAAGCGATCCTGCGGTGGGAAGACTACTCGCGGGCCAAGGACGACATGTTTATGCAGACGGATACCGCCGAATCACCATGGTTTGTCGTCGAAGCAGAGGACAAGCGCCGGGCCCGGATCAACATGATCGCCCATTTGTTGTCCAGCATCGACTACACCGAAGTCCGGACGGAGCCGGTGACCTTGCCGGAACGGCCGCGCGCAGTCGACTACACGCGCCCGCCCCGGGACCTCTTCCGCTACGTGCCGGACAGCGCAACGCTGCTGCAGGAGCCGGGGGAGGAGTAGCCCGGCTCAGTGGCCGAAGGGATCCGGGTCCACGCCCGGCATCCAGGTCAGCCCCGGCACGCCCCAGCCGCTTTTCTTGGCCTGCTTCATGGCCTTGCGGGCATAGCGGTCGACCAGCCGGTTGACGTACAGCTTGCCGTCGAGGTGGTCATATTCGTGCTGGATCACGCGGGCGAACCAGCCCGTGGCCTCGAACTCGACCGGCTTGCCGTCACCATCGAGACCCTGCACCCGGGCCCATTCGGCGCGTTTCAGCGGGTACTGGCCGCCAGGGAAAGACAGGCAGCCTTCTTCTTCCTCGTCCGGGTCCGGGAGCGCCCCGGAGACCTTGGACAGCGTCAGCACCGGGTTGACGACGACGCCGGCCGGAGGGGCGCCGTCGTCGTTGGCGTATTTATATACGAAAAGCCGCTTGCCGACGCCGACCTGGGGCGCCGCGAGCCCCACACCGTTGGCCGCGTCGTTCGTCTCGAACATGTCCGCGATCAGGGTGCGCAGCTCATCGTCGAAGACGTCGACCTCGGCGGCCCGGCGGTGCAGCACGGGCTCGCCCCAGATGGTGATGGGTAGGACTGTCATAGCGAAAGAGTTCCTTTGATGCTGGTGCTGGTGTAGTCAGCCGGCGATGGTGCGGCCGACGACGTCGCGCATGATCTCGTTGGTGCCCCCGAAGATGGTGAGCAGCCGCGTGGCGAGGTAGGCCTGTGCCACCGGGTATTCCAGGATGTAACCGTAGCCGCCGTGCAGCTGCAGGCAGCGGTCGGTAACGGATTTCGCCCGCTCCGAGGCCCACAGCTTGGCCCGCGCCGCTGAGGCAGCGCCCAGTTCGCCGGCGTTGAAGGCGAGCATCGCCCGGTCCACGTACCCTTCGGTGACCTCGACCTCGGTGAGGATGTCGGCCAGTTCAAAGCGGCTGTTCTGGAAATCGATGATCCGCTCGCCGAAGGCATTGCGGTCCTTGGTGTAGGTCACGGTCGCTTCGTAAACAGCACGCGCGACGGCGGAACCGGCGACGGCGATGGCCAGCCGGCCCTGCGGCAGCTGCTCCGCGCAGTACTGCAGCCCCTTGCCTTCTTCTCCGACCAGATCCGCGTGCGGCACCCGGACGTTGTCGAAGAAGAGCTCGGCCGTATCGGACGCCTTGAGGCCCATCTTGTCCAGCTGCCTGCCGGTGTTGTAGCCCTCGCCCTTGCGGACCATGAACAGCGAGAAAGACCCGGCCCCGCCGCGTCCGCTGCTGCCGTCGGTCCGGGCCAGGACCAGGGAGGCGTCGCCGGAGATCCCGTTGCCGATGAACGTTTTCTGGCCGCTGATCAGCCAGTCGTCGCCGTCGCGCACGGCCTTGGTGCGTACGCCGCGCAGATCGGACCCCGCGCCCGGCTCGGTCCAGGCGACCGAGGTCACCGTCTCGCCCGAGACCATGCCCGGCAGCCAGCGGTGCTTCAAATCGTCCGAGCCGTACGCCAGCAGGTGGGGGAGGACCATGTCGTCGTGCAGATGGAAGGCCAGGCCCACGGCGAGGTGGTTGCTCTTGGCGAACTCCTCGTCCAGCACGGCCCGGAACCGGTAGTCGGCCATGCCCAGGCCGCCGAACTCCTCGGGGACCGCCAGGCCCAGCAGGCCCTGTTCACCCGCCGCCGTCCACAGCTCGCGGGGCATGATGTGGTCCTGGTCCCACTGACCGTAGTGCGGGGCAACTGCCCGGGTGTTGAACTCCGCGGCCATCTCACGGAACATCTCGTGGTCTTCTTCAAAGAGCTGGCGCTTCACTGCGGTTTCCTTCCGTGCACGGACAAACAACAAAGGCCGCACCGGATATCCGGTGCGGCCTTTGGCAAGGTCAGACAGTTCTGCCGTCCTTGGTGAGGGTGAGCGACGGGGGTTGAACCCGCGACCTCCTGGACCACAACCAGGCGCTCTGCCAACTGAGCTACGCCCACCATGTGCCCCGCCATGCCCTCCGGAGATCCGGCGGGTTGAAAAGGCAACGACAAATAGCTTACCTGCTGTTCGGGAGTACTTTCGCCACTTTCCGGGAAAACCTCGGAAATTTACCGTAAACGTGGCGCAGATTACTCCGCAGGCGCGGTTGCGGGTGCTTCGGCGGGTGCTTCGGCGGGTGCCATGACCGACTTGGCGATCCGCTGTGCGGTCGCGCTGTCCGGTCCGGGTGCCGGGACGAACACGGCCTCACGGTAGTACCGGAGTTCGTCGATGGAGTCCTGGATGTCCCCCAGGGCCCGGTGGCCGCCGAGCTTGGCGGGGGACTGGAAGTACGCCCGGGCGTACCAGCGGCGGGACAGTTCCTTGATGGTGCTGACGTCGATTACGCGGTAGTGCAGGTGCTCCACCAGTTCGGGCATGTCACGGACCAGGAAGACGCGGTCGGTGCCCACGGAGTTGCCGCCCAGAGGTGCCTTCTTCGGGTCCGGCACCCACTTCTTGATGTAGTCGAGCACCAGGGCCTGGGCCTCGTCCATGGTTTTGCCGTGCGGAAGCTCCGCCAGGAGCCCCGACCGGGTGTGCATGTCGCGCACAAAGTCGTTCATCTGGGCCAGCGCGGCGTCGTCGGGTTTGATTACGACGTCGACGCCGTCGCCGAGGATGTTCAGTTCCGAGTCCGTCACCAGGGCAGCCACCTCAATCAAGGCGTCATTCTTGGTGTCCAGGCCGGTCATTTCGCAGTCGATCCACACGATGCGTTCATTAGAAATAGGCACCCGCCAAGCGTACCGTTCCCTCGCCGCAGAGCGGTCCGGTGCTAGGATTTCGGGTACGCGGCGGTCGAAGTTTTTCGTCATCGCGGCGTGCCCCCTGGCTGCTTCGCCGGCCGGAAGAGGGCCGGCACCAGCCCCACAACACCAGCCCCACAACAGATTGGACGATCCTGAGATGACGGCGCCTGTACCTGCGGCGGGGGAAAAGGCCGTCGGTACGTCCCGGACCTCATCAAAGGCAGTTCTTGCCGACGTCGACAACGCCCGCTCGCCCATCCTGGCGGGATTCATGGGTTCCATGTTCATGGCAGTCGGCTCGCTTGGTGTCGGCTGGCTGGCACCGGTTTCCGAACTGCGCCGGCTGCCCCTGTTCATCTGGATGCGCACCGAAGCCGTGGGCGTCGGGCTGAGCATCGTGCTCCTCGCCGTGGGCGGCATGCTGCTGGTCCGGGCGTGGCTAAGGCTGGGGCAGCGTGTACGTCACTGGGGCGAGGGCGCCCGGACGGCAACGCTGGCGGCGGTGGCGGCGTGGGGGCTGCCGATGATGTTCTCGGTGCCTTTGTTCAGCCGCGACGTCTATGCCTATATCGGCCAGGGCCGGTTGATGGTCGAGGGATTCAACCCCTACGAGAACGGCATTTCGGCGCTGTCGAACTACTTCCAGCTGGGCGCGGACAAAATGTGGACCGAAGCGCCGGTGCCGTACGGGCAGCTTTTCCTCTGGATCGAACAGTTCGTCGTCTGGTCCACCAACGTGCACCCCGAAGCCAGCATCATGCTGTTCCGGTTGGCTGCCCTGATCGGCATCGTGCTTTGCATCATCTACGTGCCCAAACTGGCGGAGCTCCACGGCGTCAACCCGCACCGGGCGCTGTGGCTAACTGCCGCCAACCCGCTCTTCCTGACGAACTTCATCGCCAGCGTGCACAATGACGCGCTGATGATCGGCCTGGCCTTGGCGGGCCTCTACTACTGCGCCACCAAACGGGTGCTCTTCGGCCTGGTCCTGGTCACGTTGTCCATCTCGGTCAAGCCCATCACCATCGTTTTCCTGCCGTTTATCGGCCTGTTGTGGGCGGGAAAGAACGCCAGTTGGCCGCGAAAGTTCGTCTTCTGGGCCCTGACCGCCGGGATCAGCCTGGCGCTGCTGTACGCCATGAGCCTGGTCAACGGCTTCGGGTTTGGCTGGATCAACGGGCTCTCCGCGCCCGGCAGCATCTGGATCTGGTACGCGCCGGTGGGTCTGCTCGGGCTCATTGTTGCCTCAATTTTCAACGCCTTCGGCTGGGACGGCTGGGGGATGGCCAAGTGGGTGTACGACGCCGGCAAGCTGCTCGCGCTGGGCATCGTCGCCTGGCAGATTTTCCGCGGGGACTTCGACCGGCTGATGCGCCGCCTCACCCTGGCGTTCGCCGCCGTCGTGTTCCTGGCACCGATGATCCAGTCCTGGTACGTCGTCTGGCTCATCCCGCTGTTCGCCGTCACCGGCATCAGGGACGACTGGCAGGTGAAGGCGCTTTACTTCATGGTGTCCTTCTTCATGGTCTACGCCATCTCGGACCAGCTCGAAGTCTTCCCGTACCTGCAGACCGGGGACCTCGGGCTCGCCCTCGCACTTGCCCGGAACGCCGCGGCCATCATCGCTCTGCTCTTCGCGCTGTATTTGATCTTCCTGGACCCGAAGACCAAGCAGCTGTTCAGCAAGCCAGCAGAACCTGTCACCACCAGGCCCGTTATCTAAGCTTGCGCAACGCTTCCTTGCGCGACAACGGACTCAGCTTCGGGTGCTGCTGCACGAAGCTGCGCACCCAGTCCGGATCCGTGGCCGAGAAGTCGCGCAGCGCCCAGCCGATCGCCTTGCGGATGAAGAACTCGGATTCGGCCAGATTGGCCTCGATGACGTCGCCGAGCAGGTCCCGGTCGGTGGCGTTCTTCGCCCCGAGCTGCGCGGTAATGGAGGCCCGCCGGATCCAGAAATCCCGGTCGGTGCTCCAGCGACGCAGTACCGCGGCCATCTCCGTCGGATGCGCCCGAAGCAGTTGCCGGAGGCGGTGCGCGACGCCGTCGACCAGATCCCACCAGGCACCGCTGCGGATGATTTCCTCGTAGACCGGAAGCATCGCAAGCTCACCGGCCGCCGGACGCCAACCCGTGAGGTCGATTGCGGCGTAGCGTTCCTCCCGCCACCGAGCCTCCCGCCACAGGGCAAGGACAACCGCCTTGAGCTCTTCCAGCGCAGCCGGCGGGGACGCTGCAACCGCGTCGCGAACGATCCTGCGGACCTCGGGCGCGCGCACGCCAAGCATCGGCATGTCCGACTTCAGATACCTTTGCGCCGCTGCCGCCCGCGCCGGATCGGCAGCGGCCGACAGCGAGGAACGGATCAGTGAGACCAGGTCGGGCCCAGACATGGAATCACTCTAGAGGAACGACGCCGGGCCGCCAGCGGCGGCCGCATGGGCCGGGCGCGCGGTCCAACGACGCCGGGCCGCCCGCAGTGGCCACCTATTGCGGGCGGCGCGCGGCCCAACCACACCGGGCCGCCCGCAGCGGCCGCGCGTTGGCGGTTGTTGCGGACGGCCCGGTTATCTCAACGGTGCTGTCGCTGCTGGGTCGGAGCTAGCTCCGAGCGGTTCAGCGCGTCCGCGCGCTCTGGCCGACGCGCTGGCGGTGCGCTGCACGACGCAACTGGATGATGCGCGCAGCGCCCGCGATCGCCACCAGGATCCCGCCGCCGACCGCGGCGATGAAGAGGGCAATGCCGAGGGGGACGGATCCCTGAAGACCAAAGAACGCCACCTGAACATAGACCTGGTTTTGCAGGATGAAGACGATCAGCAGGACCAGGACCACGAGCGCGCTGGCAACCGCGACCCAGACCATGCCGGCGCGGGTGACCTTGTGATGCTCAGCGGCTGGCGCGCGCGTGCCGGCAGTCGCGGTGCGGGGAGCCTCCGCGGGCGAAGTCGCCACGGCGTCGGACCGGGCACCTGTTACCCCGCTGGTCCCGGCCGCCGGGCCGCCGGCTGGGTAGCCGGTGTCGGGGGTTTCGGCCGAAGCGTTTCCGGTAGTCGGGTATCGCGTGTTCGAGCCTTCGACAGGCTCCTGGGGATCGAATCCACGGGGTGTTTGGGTCATGGCGGCCATACCTTTCGGTTGCTCGCGGGACGGGCAGGCTTTCAAGTGCCCCGCTTGTTACTCCAATCCTAAGGGTACTTACGACTTTGAGCGTGGAGGGGGATCAGGTTCTTCGTTGTTTGCGGCCCTGGCCCGGCCGCGACGGAGCCGGCAACAAGAAAGCGGCCCTGGCCGGCGGATAGTCCGCGACCAGAGCCGCACAATGTGCCCCAGGAGGGAATCGAACCCCCGACCGGCGGATTAGAAGGCCGCTGCTCTATCCCCTGAGCTACTGGGGCATGGCGCCAGCCTGGTTGCTGCCGGGCGATGCCTCAAGAAGTTTACCGTGCCCGGCACGCGCAGCACGTCAGGGACGCCCGGTGTTCACGACCCGGGGTCCGGGCAATGGACCGGTCCGGGTTTTCCACATAGCCCAGTTGCCCACTGCCTCGCGTCCGGCCCCGGCAGGAGGCTGGGAGAGCCAGGAAATAACCCATCGAGACAGGACAGACCAATGAATGACAGCATTACGGTCCGCGGCTTTGTTGCCACCGACATTAAGAGTTCGACGACGCCGGGCGGTGTTGCAACCGCCTCCTTCCGGCTGGGTTCAACCGGGCGCCGCTTTGACCGCGCCACCAACACCTGGGTGGACCTGAATACCAACTGGTTCACGGTGCAGGGATACCGGCAGCTCGCAGGAAACATGGGTTGCAGCATCAAGAAGGGCCAGGCTGTCATAGTCGTCGGTCGGCTCAAGGTCCGCAGCTGGGAATCCGACGGCCGGGTCCACCACGCCGTTGATATTGACGCCGATTCCGTGGGCCACGACCTCATGTGGGGCTCCGCCAATTTCACCCGGAACGCCGGCCACAACCCGGCGAACGCCCGGGATGCAGCCTTCCCGGGGCGGATCGAGGGCGGGCCCGGCCTGGACGACCCGTTCCGCCACCTTTCAGCCGTCGGGGAGGGCGGGGACGTTGAGGGTGAGGCTGATGCCGACGACGAGCTGGAATTTGACGAGGAAACCGGCGAACTGAAGGAGCCTGCAGCCTGAGAGGACAAGCAGCCGCGCCGGTTGCGGAACGGCGCCGTGGCGGTGACGGACCTGCTGTGCCGGCAGAAGTTCATTGCCGGGCGGGTTCGCCAACGTCACCGTCGGGGTGAGCCCGCGGCCCGGACTCCGGTGCCAGGCGCGCAAATGTGAGATATCGGCTTCAAGCCACTAGATTTGTAGGCATGGCGGAATTTATCTACACAATGAGCAAGGCCCGTAAGGCCGTTGGCGAAAAACTCATCCTCGACGATGTGAGCATGTCCTTTTTCCCCGGCGCCAAGATTGGTGTCGTTGGCCCTAACGGAGCCGGTAAGTCCACCATCCTCAAGATCATGGCCGGGCTGGACACCCCCTCCAACGGTGAGGCGCGGCTGAGCCCCGGCTACACCGTCGGTATCCTGCTGCAGGAGCCGCCGCTGAACGAGGAGAAGACCGTCCTGGGCAACGTCCAGGAAGGCGTTGGCGAGATCTACGGCAAGATCCAGCGCTTCAACGAGATCTCCGAGGAAATGGCCAGCCCGGACGCTGACTATGACGTCCTCCTCGAGGAGATGGGCCAGCTGCAGGAGGCCATCGACGCCGCCGACGCCTGGGACCTCGACTCCCAGCTGGAGCAGGCCATGGACGCTTTGCGCTGCCCGCCGGCCGACGCGGACGTTACGCTGCTCTCCGGTGGTGAGCGCCGCCGGGTCGCCCTCTGCAAGCTGCTGCTGCAGAAGCCCGATCTTTTGCTGCTGGACGAGCCCACCAACCACCTTGACGCCGAAAGCGTGCTGTGGCTCGAGCAGCACCTTTCCAGCTACCCCGGGGCTGTCCTCGCCGTCACCCACGACCGTTACTTCCTCGACCACGTCGCCGAATGGATCGCGGAAGTGGACCGCGGGCACCTCTACCCGTACGAGGGAAACTACTCGACTTACCTCGAGAAGAAGCGCGCCCGACTCGAAGTCCAGGGCAAGAAGGACGCCAAGCAGGCCAAGCGGCTTACCGAGGAACTGGAGTGGGTCCCGCTCCAACGCCAAGGGTCGGCAGACCAAGTCCAAGGCCCGTCTGGCCCGCTACGAGGAAATGGCCGCCGAGGCGGACCGCACCCGCAAGCTCGACTTCGAAGAGATCCAGATCCCGCCGGGACCGCGGCTGGGCGGCCTGGTCCTGGAAGCCAAGAACCTGCAAAAGGGCTTCGAAGACCGCACCCTGATCGACGGACTGTCCTTCACGCTGCCACGCAACGGCATCGTCGGCGTGATCGGCCCCAACGGCGTCGGCAAGACCACGCTGTTCAAGACTATCGTCGGTCTGGAACCCCTCGACGGCGGCGACCTGAAGATCGGTGATTCCGTCAAGATCTCCTACGCTGACCAGAGCCGCGGCGGCATCGACCCGAACAAGACCCTGTGGGAAGTCGTTTCCGACGGGCTCGACTTCATCCAGGTCGGCCAGGTCGAGATGCCGTCCCGTGCCTATGTCGCCGCCTTCGGCTTCAAAGGACCGGACCAGCAGAAGAAGGCCGGGGTGCTTTCCGGCGGTGAGCGAAACCGCCTGAACCTGGCCCTGACCCTCAAGCAGGGCGGAAACCTGCTGCTCCTCGACGAACCCACCAACGACCTGGACGTTGAGACGCTCAGCAGCCTCGAAAACGCCCTGCTCGAATTCCCGGGCTGCGCCGTCGTGGTCTCGCACGACCGCTGGTTCCTGGACCGGGTGGCCACCCACATCCTCGCCTACGAAGGCGACGAGGAGAACCCCTCCAAGTGGTACTGGTTCGAGGGCAACTTCGAATCCTACGAGGAGAACAAGGTCGAGCGCCTCGGCCCGGACGCGGCCAAGCCGCACCGGGTGACGCACCGCCGCCTTACCCGGGACTAGGTCCGGAAAGAAGCCCGGCGGAATAGTTCCGCAGACCCAACACAAAAGGCAGGCTCCTAAGGAGCCTGCCTTTTGTGTGTCCGCGTACGGGTCTAGGTCAGCCCCGGTCGGCCTTGCGCATCTGGTGCTCCAGCACCTTCGTCTGGACGGCGCCCTTGACCTTGTTCTTGAAGTCGGTCGGCACCCGGATCATGCCCTCCTGGGCCACGGTCGCCACGTGCCGGCCGTCGCGGCTGAAGATCTTCCCGGTGGCCAGGCCGCGTGCCCCCTGGGCGCTGGGGGACTCCTGCACGTAGAGCAGCCATTCGTCCACGCGGACCGGGCGGTGCCACCACATCGCGTGGTCGAGGCTCGCCACGGACATCCCGGGCGTAATCCAGCTCATGCCGTGTTTGCGCAGGATCGACTCGAGCAGCGTGTAGTCGCTCGCATATGCCAGTGCCGCCCGGTGCAGCTCCGGATCATCCGGCATGCGTCCGAAGGTCCGCATCCAGACCGCGTTGCGGGCCTCTTTGGGGCCCTTCGCGGACACGTACAGGGCCGGGTCAACGTGGCGGATGTCGAAGGGGCGTTCGTAGGCCCAGTGCCGGGCCACCGGGTGGTCGTACTTGCCCAGCAGGTCCGCGGTGCTCGGTAGCGACTCCGGGTCGGGGACGCCGGCCGGCATCTCGGTCTGGTGTTCAATTCCCTCGTCCTCGTCCTGGAAGGACGCGATCATCGACAGGATGGGCGTGCCCTCCTGGTACGCGTGGACCCGGCGGGCTGAGAAGGAGCGGCCGTCGCGCAGCCGCTGGACGCCGAAGGTGATCGGCTTGTTGGCGTCGCCGGGACGGAGGAAATAGCCGTGCATGGAGTGCACGCCGCGCCCTTCCGGTACGGTGCGGCTGCCGGCCACGAGGGACTGTGCCAGTACCTGACCGCCGAAGACGCGCTGCCTCGGTTGCTTCTGGGACGGGCCGATGAAAATGTCCTCGTCCGTGCGTGCGCCCTCCAGCTCACCGAGGTTCAGCAGTTCGATGAGCGAGGTGGTGGGGTCCTCAAGGGACAACCCCGGCATTCCTGCTTCGGCTTCAGTCATGGTTTGACTCTAGACGGCACCCCGGCGCGGCTCAAAAGAGGCACAGCCGGTAGAGTCGGGATTGTGTCTGACGTCCTAACCCAGCCCCTGCAGTTCACCGACCACCGGGACCTTGATGACCTGCGCACGTTTGCCACCCGGGCCAGGGCCGTTGACGACGGCGCCATCCGGCTGAGCGCGGCCGGACCGGTCCTGGCCGCCTATGTGTGCGTTCTGCGGCCGCGTTTGCTGGGTGAGGCGACGCCGACCATCCTCGGGCTGCGGACCGTGGGGCTCGCAGAGCCGGCCGAGCTCGATGTGACGGTCCCGCTGTCCGCCGTCCTGGACCGGCTGGCGCGTGCGGGCGCGGACGACGTCGAACTCCCGGTGCCGCCGATGACCGTCACCGAGTCCTGGGCCGGCGTAGGGGCGCCCCGCAGCGGCTGGGTGCAGCGTGGGACGCTTTCCGACCTGGCGCTGCGGCAGGCCGCGGAAGCAGGCATCACCGAGATCGCCGGCATCATCCCGGACAAACCCGGCGCGCTGATAGTTAACAACGCTAGGGCCACCGTCTGGGGGCGGGCGCTGGCCGACGCCGGCGGGCTGCCTGCCGGGGCAGCGTTTGCGGCACTGACCCTGGGCTTCCTCGGCGACGGCGAGCAGGCCCTCTTCCAGGCGGGCCGCTGGTTCCGGCTCAGCAGCGGCCGGGGCCATGTCCTCGTCCGGACGGGTTCGGGTCTTTAGGCCCCGCCCGCAGCGACAGCCAAAATCACCGGACCGCTTTGGCCCTCCCAGGTTCCGGTCATGGACCGGGCCGGGGCGGGCTGCGCCGGAATGTCGAGCCTGCGTTTGACCAGCACTTCCAAATCCCCAGCCCGGACCACCGTCCCCGTGGCAGTGTCACGTGCCGTGATCTGCCTGACTGCGGGCCGTTCGGCCAGGAACGGCCCGGTGCTGCCCACCACGACGGACTCCGGCATCACCTCGAGCCTCCCGTCCACGTCCAGGTAGTGATTTGCCTGGGGCTGGCCGGTGAGGACTGTTGCGGCGAGAACTTCGGCGTAGCACGGGTCTGCACAGGCGTCATAAACCCAGCGCTTTCCGAGGACGGAATGCTCCATCGTCCCGACGAGAAACGCCTCTGCGCCAGCCAGGGGAGAAGCACGGTAGCTCAGAGGCACCTGGTACACGTCCTCGTCTGCGGCGACAAGAATGGTTTCGAGGCCGACCTCACCTGCCGGGTCGTCGAAGCGGAAGGCTCCCACCTTGCTGACGCCGGACCCCTTAGCCGTGAACCAGGGCCGACCAGGCAGCCAGCCCTCAAGGAGTTCCAATTTGGTCGGTTGCAGTTGCGCTTGATGAATGATCGCCATGCCGGTCAGCCTAGCCGCATCGGGCAGACCACAAAGTGAAGCTCACAAGGTGAGAACGTTTAACGCTTCCGCCGGCTGGAAACCGAGACGGGCGTAGAAGGTCCGCGAAGCGGGCGACGGCGAAAGCAGGATACGCACGGCCTTGATGTCCCGGGAGAAATCAATCGCCGCTTCGACCAGCCGGGCCCCGACGCCGGCGTTCCGGAAAGCGGGACGCACGTAAACGTTGCCCAGGTAGACCCAGCGCGAGGGTACCGTGCCGGGTTTGGGCATCCGCTCGAAAACCATCAGGTTCAGCATCCCGACGGCGTGGCCGTTTTCCTCGGCCAGGAAGAACTTGCGCGGGTTGGCGTCGAGCCACTCGCTGAAGGTCGCGTCGAAGTCCTCCTGCTCCAGCGACGTGGCGCTATGCGGGGTCAAGTCCTGCTCCGCGGTCCAGGACGCCCGGAGCGCCGCTAGCGCGGGCCGGTCCCCAGCTAATCCTCGCGGATAGTGATCATTGCCTCAGCCTACGGGGTCCACAGCACTTGCTGCTCCATACCCCAGCGGGTATTATTTAGGCAGAAAGACCCGGATGCATTCCCCCAAGTGCCTCCGGGTCTTTCCATCTGTCAGGGCCACGTTGCGGCGGAGGTGGCCAGCGTTTGAGGGACCCGGCCGGTCTTGACCCGCCTGCCATACTGGGCAAATGAGCGGCATGTCGGTGCTGGATCCACCGGTCGGACGGCACCCTGAATTCAACCGGGTAATGCACCCGGACCAGAACTGGATCCGGGTCCTGCGTTTCGTGGTCGGCGTCCTCGTGCTCGCCGCCCTGGTCCAGAAAACGTACGATGCGACGCTCCCCGGCAACGACGTCGACATCGCCCAGCTCTACTCCGAATTCACGGTGCAATCGAACCTTGCCCTCGGACTGGTGCTCGTGGTCTCGGCCGCCCGGCCGCGGGCCAGGCTGCCGTGGTGGTGGGACCGGCTGTTCGGTGCCCTGGCTCTGTATCTGGTGATGACGGGCATCATCTACGTGGTCCTCGTGGCGCCGCCCGGTGAGCCGTGGTGGAGCGTCGACTTGTACTGGCCCCAACTTGTGCACCACCGCCTGGCGCCGCTGTTCGCCGCCTTGGACTGGTTGCTGGTGACCCGGACGGTACGCGGCAGGTGGTGGCGTCCGCTGGCGTGGCTCGGCTATCCGGCCGCTTTCCTGATCTTCTCGTGGGTCCGCGGAGGCATCGACGGCTGGTACGTCTACGACTTCCTCGATCCAACGCTCGACGGCGGCTGGGGCGCTGCGCTCACGACGACGGCGCAGGTGCTCGCCGCGTTCCTCGTCGTCGCGGTTCTCCTGCATGTTGCGGGAAACGTCCGGGCGTCCCTTGCATCCCCGCCGGAACGGCGCTGACAGTTTTCAGGCTCCGGAGGGGCTGTTCACCATCGAAAGGGCCGCGCGTTCCATGTAGTCCCAGAGCGTTCCTTCATACAGCGGGGGCAGCTCGAGGGCATCAACGGCGGTGCGCATGTGGTGCAGCCAGGCGTCCTTGGCCTCGGGTGTGACGCGGAACGGCTGGTGGCGCATCCGGAGCCGCGGGTGGCCGCGTTCCTCCCCGTACGTGGTGGGCCCGCCCCAGTACTGTTCCAGGAACATCAGGAAGCGCCGCTTGGCGTGCGCCAGGTCCTCTTCCGGGTACATCGGGCGAAGCAGCGGGTCCGTGGCGACGCCGTCGTAGAACACGTCGATCAGCTTCACGAAAGTCTCGTGGCCGCCGACGGCGTCGTAGAAGTTGTCCGTGTAGCCGGGCCGGCTGAACGGATCGTTCTGCATCAGCTGTTTCGGCTGGCGGGGTTCACCGGCAATGGGGATGGTCATTTTATTCTCCGGCCTGTTGCTGGGGTGCCGGAGCGCCGTCGTCGGACGGGGTGACCGGCACGTAGGTGCCCTGCGAGCGGTTGCCCACCCGCAGAATTTCGCCGTTGCGCAGGTACCAGACGGTGCCGTCGTCGGCCCGGACACGGGTGATGCGCAGTCCCATGGACTCTACCGTGCCCACCACTTCCGAGGTCTCGATGACGTCGCCGATCCCGTACTGGTCCTCGATGGTGATGAAGATGCCGGCCAGGAAGTCCCGGATCAGCTGCTGGGCGCCGAAACCGATCGCGACGCCGAGGATACCGACGCTGGTCAGCAGCGGGGCGATGTTCACGTTGAGGTTCTGCAGCACGTACATCACCGTGATAACGACGACGAGCACGCTCACCACGCTGTTGAGCAGCGACCCGATGGTATTGGCACGCTGTTCGCGGCGCTGGTGGTCCAGGGCGCGCAGTGCCGGCGCCACCCAGCGGAAATGCGGTTTCTTGAAGAAGGTGGTGCCCGCGGCGACGCGCTTGGTGATGCGCACGATCACGAAGGATGCCACCAGCCACGCCGCGACACCGACCCCGATGCTGATCAGGACGCCCGGCAGATTGATGGACGAAATATCCGGCGGCGTCATGGGCTCGGCGGCGGTCAGACGGTACATCAGCGGGGGTTGCTCCTTTGGGCACGCCCGCGTTCGCCGGGCGCATAAGTCTCTGTTCGGCGCATTAGTCTCTGGCCAAGGTCAACTTTACCGCCGTAGCGTGGCCCCATGCGCATTCTGGTCCTCGGCGGCACCGCCTTCCTGTCCGCAGAAATCGCCCGGCAGGCGCTCGCCGCCGGCCACGACGTGCTGTGCCTGGCGCGCGGAACCGGCTCCGCGCCGCCCGAGGGTGCGACCTGGCTGAAGGCGGACCGTTCGCTTGGGCCGTCGGCCTACGACGCGGCCGTTGCTGCGGGGGAGTGGGACGCCGTCATCGACGTCGCCCGGGAGCCGCGGTTCGCGGTGGAGGCGCTGGAAGCTCTGGCCGGAAGCGCCCGGCACTGGACGTTCGTCTCCAGCTGCTCGGTTTACGCCGACCATTCTGTCCCCGGCGCGGCGGAGGACGCGGCCCTGCTGCCCCCACTCGCCGCCAGCAGCGAAGCCACGGCGGAGAATTACGGCGAGGCGAAGTCAGCCATTGAGCACGCGACGGCGGAGCTCGCTGCCGACAAAGCACACCTGTGCCGTGCCGGGCTGATCGGAGGACCCGGCGACGGCTCGGACCGTTACGGCTACTGGCCCGCCCGGTTTGCGCGGGACGCCGCGCCGGTTCTCGCCCCGGACATCCCGGCGGACGCCACGCAGATCATCGACGTCCGGGACCTTGCCGCCTGGCTGCTCGCCGCAGCGGCCAGCGGTGTGACCGGCGCGCTGAACGCCGTCGGTGAACCGGTGCCGTTCGCTGACTACCTTGAGGAATCTCGGCAGGTCGCAGGAGCGGCCGCCGAGGTGGTGCCCGTCCCGGCCAACTGGCTCGTCGCACACGGGGTCAACTACTGGGCGGGGCCCGAGTCGCTTCCCCTGTGGCTGCCGCCGGACCACGAGGGGTTTGCAACCCGCCGCAATGCCGCGGCGTTGTCGGCGGGGCTGCGGTTGCGTCCGTGGCAGGAAACACTGCAGGACACCCTGGCCGACGAACGGCGCCGCGGGCTCGGCCGGGGCCGCAAGGCGGGCCTCAGCCCCGACACGGAGCGCCGGCTGCTGCAGGAGTTCCGGGCAGAAACTCAGCCCGCCTGACCCTCGACTCTGGCGGACGGCTCGTGCCGTACCGGGAAGTTGACGCTCCGGGCAATGAAGCAGACGGCGTTGGCCGCATGATGCAGTTCCGCCAGCAGCTCCGCCGACACCGCGGCCGCCGTCGTGACGTGGGGCCTAAGCGTGACCGACTCGAACTGCCCGCTGCCGTCCCGGTTGGTCCGCATGACGCCCTCCGCCCGGTCCTCGTAGCCGGTCACCACCACGCCGTGCTTGACGGCCACGTGCAGGAAGGACAGCATGTGGCACTGCGAGAGCGCGGCCAGCAGCAGCTGTTCGGGGTTGTACCGCTCCCGGTCGCCGTGGAACGTCGGGTCCGCTGAGCCCTTCAGGACGGGCAGCCCAGGGATCTCGATGTCGTGGTCCCGGGAGTAGCCGCGGTAAGAGGAGGTCCCACCGCCCAGGTTCCCGGTCCAGCGGACGGTCAGGGCGTAATGGTGCTCGTCCAGGCTCATGCCGCCTCCGGTCCTAGACGTCAGCCGCGCGGGCGCGCAGGGCGCGGGCAACGCCGTCGCGGTTTTCCAGCATCATCCGGCGCAGCGCGGCGCTGTCTTCCGGTAGCGCCGCCAGGAACTCGTCGGTGCGGTCCACGGTCGCCTGCGTGGTCAGCTGCGCCGGGTAAAGCCCGACGACGATCTGCTGCGCGAGCGCGTGGGTTCGGTTCTTCACGATGCCCGGAACGGCGTCGAAGTACTTCTCCGCGTACGGCTCCAACAGCGAGGTGTCCAGTACCCGGGTGAAGCCGGCGACCGCCGAGCCCTGCAGTGCGTTGGACAGTTCGCCCTTGACCACAATCGATTCCCAGGCAGCTGCCTTGGCCTCGGCGGTGGGGATCGCGGCCTTGGCCAGTGCCGCGGCGTTCTGGCCGGTGGCGGTGTTGTCGTGGGCCAGCTCGGCGTCGATCTCCGGTTGCCCGGCGCGGCCACCGACCACCAGGGAGGTAAGCAGCTCCCAGCGCAGGTCCTGGTCCACGGTCAGGCCCTTAAGTTCCACAGTGCCCTCCAGCAGGCCGGTGACGGTGTCCAGCTGGGCGCTGCTGCGGGCGAGCAGGGCGTAGGACTTGACGAACTGCAGCTGCGCGTCGGAGCCGGCCGGGACCCGGGACGCGAGCTCCCAGAGCCGGTCGGCCGCGGCGGTCGCGGTGGCTTCCTTGTGCTCGGCGGCGACGTAGAAGTTCAGCGTCGTCGCGAGCTGGCGGAGCTGGACAAGGATGACGGACGAGTCGGATTCCTCGGCGATGTTGGCCAGGATCAGCTCCACATAGCCGCGGGCCGGGGTTTCGCCGTCACGTGCGGCGTCCCAGGCCGAGCCCCAGACGAGCGTCCGCGGCAGGCTCCGGCTGAAGTCCTTGAGGTGCGCCGTGGCGGTGGCCAGCGACTTCGGATCAAGCCGGACCTTGGCGTAGGCCAGGTCGTCGTCGTTGAGCAGGATCAGGTCCGGCTGCGCGAGCCCGGCCAGCGCCGGAACCGGGGTGCGTTCGCCGTCGACGTCGAGCTCCTCGCGGTGCACACGCTCGAGCTTTCCGGCGTCGTCCAGGTTGTAGAACCCGACGGCGAGCCGGTGCGGGCGGATGGTCGGCTGCGCGTCAGGGGCTGACTGCAGGATGGCGAAGGAGGAGATGGTGCCGTCCTCACCGACGGTCAGTTCGGGCTTGAGCGTGTTGACGCCGGCGGTTTCCAGCCAGAGCCGTCCCCAGTGGTCCAGGTCCCGGCCGCTGGCCTTTTCCAGTTCGATCATCAGGTCGCTGAGCTCGGTGTTCTGCCAGGAGTGCTTGCGGAAGTATTCGCGGACGCCGGCCATGAACTCCTCCGGCCCCACCCAGGCCACCAGCTGCCGGAGCACGGAGGCGCCCTTGGCGTAGGTGATGCCGTCGAAGTTCACCTCGACGTCCTGCAGGTCGTTGATCTCGGCGAAAATCGGGTGCGTGGTGGGCAGCTGATCCTGGCGGTAGGCCCAGGACTTCTCCACCGACGCGAAGGTGGTCCAGGCGGCGTCGAACTTGGTGTTCTCGACGGCGGCGAGGTGGGACATGTACTCCGCGAAAGATTCGTTGAGCCAAAGGTCGTTCCACCAGCGCATCGTCACCAGGTCGCCGAACCACATGTGCGCCAGCTCGTGCAGCACGGTGATGGCGCGCCGTTCCACCTGGGCGTCGGTGACCTTGCTGCGGAAGACGTAGCCTTCCAGGATGGTGACGGCGCCGGCGTTTTCCATGGCGCCGGCGTTGAACTCCGGGACGAAGAGCTGGTCGTACTTCTCGAACGGGTACGGGCAGCCGAACTGGGCCTCGAAGAACTCAAAGCCCTGGCGGGTGAGTTCGAAGATGTTCTCCGCGTCCAGGTACTGCATCAACGACTTGCGGGCGAACACCCCCAGCGGGGTGACTTTTCCGTCGGCAGACGTCACTTCGCTGCGGACGGACTGGTACGGACCGGCGATGAGCGCCGTGACGTAGGAGGAAAGCCGGGGCGTGGGGGCAAATTCCCAGACCGAACGTGCAGTGCCGTCTTCGCCGGGAATGGTTTCGACCGGTGCCGGGGTGGGGGAGTTGGAGATGATGTCCCAGTGCGAGGGTGCGGTGACGGTGAAGGTGAAGCTGGCTTTGAGGTCGGGCTGTTCGAAGACGGCGAACATGCGCCGGGAATCCGGGACCTCGAACTGGGTGTACAGGTAGACCTCGTTGTCCACCGGGTCCACGAAGCGGTGCAGTCCCTCGCCGGTGTTCATGTAGGGGGCGTCGGCGACGACCAGCAGCTCGTTCTCGACGGCAAGGTCCGGCAGCTGGATCCGGATGCCGTCGGAAACTTCCGCCGGGTCCAGTTCGCGGCCGTTGAGCGTGACGCTGTGCACCGTGTGGGTCACGGCGTCTATGAAAGTCGAGGACCCCGGCTTGGCGCTGAAGCTGACGGCGGTGGTGGAGCCGAAGACCTTATCGCCGCGGGTCAGGTCGAGGCTGACTTCATAGGAGTCCACGGCGATGAGGGCGGCGCGCTCGCGGGCCTCGGCGCGGGTGAGGTTCATACCGGGCAAGGGGTGCCTCCAGGAGTGGTGGGAACGGGAGAATCCATACGTGAAATCATTCTTTCACGCCCCGGGTGGTTGGCAAGTCAGCCGGTCCCGCCCGAAGCCTCCCGGCAGCTTGCGCAGGGGTAGCGTTGTGGCATGGGAAAGTTTCGGGAATCCGTTGATGTCAGGGCCCTGCGCTTCGCCGTGGGCTTCCCCCTTGCCCTGGCTGCGGCTTTCGTGGTCTGCGCGCTTCTGATCCGCTCGAACCTGCCCGAGCCGCTGGCCGTCCGCTGGTCCGGTGCGGGCGCTGTTGATTTCGCCCCCTTCGGAGCGGTGGTGGGGGTCGGTGCGGCCATGATCGTGCTGATCGGCTGGGCTGTGCTGTTGCAGGCAGCGCCGCTGTCCCGCCCGGCGCTCCTGCGCCGGTTCATGATGGGTATGGGGCTTACGGTGAGTCTCTTCGTCACCGCCGTGCTGGCCGCGGTGCTGGTCGGCCAGCTGGGCCTGGCCAACGCGAGGGAAGCCAAAGTGGACGTGACCATCCTGGCCATGGGCAGCGGTGCGGCGCTGGGCCTCGGCGTCGTGATGGGTTTCGTCTTCAAAGCGGACGAACGGTGGTCCGCCGACGACGAACGGGCCGTGCAGGCGGCGCTGGAACGGGAACTCGACCCCGACCTGGCCAAGGACTCCATGAGCCTCTGGGTCCACGCCCGCAGTTCCGTCTTCGTGATGCTGGCGATCGCCACGCTGTTTCCGGCGGCCCTGCTGAGCATCGCGGTTCCCTGGCTGTCAGCTCTTTTGGTGGCTGCCGCGGTGTTGGCGGCGCTGTTCCTCTTCGCCCGGATCCGGGTAGACCGCAGCGGGCTGCGGGTCTTCGCCGCCGGGTTCGTGCGGGTCCTGGACGTGCCCGCCGGCGCGATCTCGGCGGCCACCCCGAAACAGATCAAGGCCGCCGACTTCGGCGGCTGGGGCTACCGCAGCCACGGCGGCACGACGGCGATGCTCGTCGCCAGCGGGCCCGCCGTCGTCGTGGACCGCTCCGACGGCCGCCGCGTGGCAGTCAGCGGCGGCAGCGTGACGGCCGCGGACAACGTGGCGCAGGTGCTCTCCCGGGTGGCGGCCCGGGCCCGCCGCAACGGTGGGACCCCGGTCAGCTGAGCGGGCCGGCGGGACGCGGGCAGGTGTGCGAACCGGCGGGACGCCGCTCCGACAGCCCGAGTAGGCTTGGAGTAACCCTGAACAGCCGCGCCGGAAGTTCTCCGGCGCCCACAGAACGGACCGTCCCCATGGCCTCTGCCCCCGACTTCCCGCGCGTCCACATCGCCACCGACCACGCCGGCATGGAACTCAGCGCCCACCTCGTGGGGCACCTGGGCGCCAAGGGCTACGAGGTAGTCGACCACGGCCCGAAGGTCTATGACGCACAGGATGACTACCCCTCCTTCTGCATCAACGCCGCCCGCGCCGTCGTGGCTGACCTGGCAGCCGGCACCCCGGCCCTCGGCATCGTCCTGGGCGGCTCCGGCAACGGTGAACAGATCGCTGCGAACAAGGTCAAAGGCGTCCGGGCCGCCCTGGCCTGGAACCTCTCCACGGCCAAGCTGGCCCGCGAGCACAACGACGCCAATGTCGTCGCTGTCGGCGGCCGCCAGCACAGCGTTGACGAGGCCACGGAGATCATTGAGGCCTTCCTGAGCGAACCCTTCAGCAACGACGAGCGCCACGTCCGCCGGATCGGCAAGATCGCCGCCTACGAGGCCACCGGCGAGGTTGTCGAGTAGTGCCGGAAGGGCATTCCGTCCACCGGCTGGCCCGGCAGTTCGCGGACGTCTTCGTGGGGGAGCGGCTGGCCGTGTCCAGCCCGCAGGGGCGCTTCGTGCAGGGCGCGGCGCTGCTTGACGGCCACGTCCTCAGCGGGTCCGAGGCGCACGGCAAGCACCTGTTCCTCCGCTTCGAGCACGGCCTGGTGCTGCATGTGCACCTGGGCCTCTACGGCGCCTGGGACTTCGGCGGGGACGCCGGTTTCCGTGGCGCCTCCAGCATCGGCGCGCCCCGCAGAATAGGGGAGCGCGAGGTCTACGACGACGGCGGGGACAGCGAGCACCCGGGGGACGGGGAGTACGCCGGGCCGCCGGCTCCGGTGGGCGCCGTCCGGGTGCGCCTGGCGAGCAGCCGCGGCTGGGCCGACCTCCGCGGGGCCACCACCTGCGAGGCGCTCACCGATGCCGAGGCCGCTGCCGTGACCGCCCGGCTGGGTCCCGATCCGCTGCGGAACCAGCCCGGCGACCGGGACAGCTTTCTCGCGGCCCTGGCGAAGAAGCGCACCCCGCTGGCCACCCTGCTGATGGACCAAAAGGTGATTGCCGGCGTCGGGAACGTCTACCGGGCCGAACTGCTGTTCCGGCAACGGCTGGACCCCTGGCTGCCCGGAACGGCACTGCCGCCTGAAGCGGCCGCGCTGCTCTGGGACGACACGGTTGCCCTGATGTCCGACGGCGTGCGCGACGGCCGGATCATCACCACCCCGGCGCGCTACTGGGCGGACACCGCAGGCGGGCTGCCCGAGCCGGAGGACGCGCACTTCGTGTACCGGCGGCAGGGCCAGGCATGCCGGGACTGCGGAACGGCCGTGGCTCTGACGGAGCACGGTGCCCGGAAACTTTACTGGTGCCCGGCCTGCCAGCAAGGCTGAGCCGGCCGGGAACGAAAAAAGGCCCCCGGTGAGGGGCCCTGCTTCCTGATATTCGGAGGGGACGACGGGAATCGAACCCGCGTAATCAGTTTGGAAGACTGAGGCTTTACCATTAAGCTACGTCCCCGGGAACTTACTGGAACTCCAGCAAACTTCCGGGCGGCTGTTGAAGCCGGATATAACTAAACCCAATGCAGAGCCCCGGTGTCAAATGTGCAAATGGCCACATGATGACCGTAGACTGTTCTGTGCACTTACGGGGTGTAGCTCAGCTTGGCTAGAGCGCCTGCTTTGGGAGCAGGAAGTCGCAGGTTCAAATCCTGTCACCCCGACTCTGCAGCAGCTGCCACAGCTGTGGCATTGCAGAACCCCATCCCCCAAAACCAGGAGTACTTAGACTGTGAAGAGCGCTGTCGAGAACCTCACCCCCACGCGGGTCAAGCTCAATGTTGAGGTCCCCTTTGAGGAATTGAAGCCCAGCATCGCAGAGGCATACAAGACTGTTGCTTCGCAGATCCAGGTCCCCGGCTTCCGCAAGGGCAAGGTCCCTTCCAAGCTCATCGACCAGCGCGTCGGCCGCGGGTACGTCCTGGAGACGGCCATCAACGAAGGCCTCAACGGCTGGTACCAGGCCGCCGTGCAGGAAACCGGCATCCGCCCGCTGAGCCGCCCCGAGGTTGAAATCACCGAGGTCCCGGACCCGTCCGCCACCGACGGTGAGCTCAAGTTCCACGCCGAGGTCGACATCCGCCCGGAGATCGAACTCCCGGACTACGCCGGCATCAAGGTCGAGGTCGCCGCTGCCGAGTCCTCCGACGCCGACGTCGACAAGGCCCTCGACGAACTCCGCGGCCGCTTCGGCACGCTGAAGTCTGTTGACCGCCCGGCCGCCGATAACGACTTCCTGACGATCGACATCACCGCCACGATCGACGGCGCCGAGGTCGACTCCGCATCCGGCCTGTCCTACCAGGTCGGCGCCGGCACCATGCTCGAGGGCCTGGACGAGGCCGTCACCGGGCTCAGCGCCGATGAAGACGCCATCTCCGACACCACTCTCGTTGGCGGTGACCACGCCGGCGAGTCCGCTCAGGTGAAGGTTGTCGTCAAGGCCGTCAAGGAACGCGAGCTCCCCGAGGCGGACGACGACTTCGCCCAGCTGGCGTCCGAGTTTGACACCCTGGCCGAGCTCCGCGAGGACCTCGCCAAGCAGGCCGCCGACTCCAAGACCGTCGAGCAGGGCGTCGAGGCCCGCGACAAGGTGCTGGACAAGCTCGTCGAGCTCGTCGAGGTCCCGGTCCCGGAATCCGTCGTCGAAGAGCAGCTTGAGCAGCACTTCAGCGCCGAGAACTCCCACGGTGAAGGCGACCACGACACCGAGGAGCACCGCGCCGAGGTCAAGGCCAACACCGAGCGGGCCTTCCAGAACGAAATCATCCTTGACGCCATCGCGGAAAAGGAAGAAGTCAACGTCACTCAGAACGAGTTGATCGACTACATCGTCACCACCGCCAGCCAGTACGGCATGGACCCGAACCAGTTCGCCCAGATCATCGATCAGAGCGGCCAGGTTCCGATGATGGTTTCCGAGGTGCGCCGCCGTAAGGCACTCGCCGTCGTCCTCGGCCAGGCCGAGGTCACCGACTCCGAGGGCAACAAGGTTGACCTGAGCGACTTCGTCCGCCCCGGCGGCGAAGAGGCTTCCTTCGAGGATGCGTCCTTCGAGGAAGCAGACGTCGAGGGCGAAGCAGCCGAAGAAACCGCCGTCGAAGAGCCGAAGAGCGATGACCCCGCGGCAGTGAAGTTCTAGGCCGCACAGTCCCCGCAGTTCCCGCCCGCACCCCCGGATCACCGATCCGGGGGTGCCGCATTTAAGGCCGGTTTTTAAGCCGTGGACGAAGCCTCCGGGGCAAACGTGCGCCGTCAGCGAACAGCCCGGGGGCTGAGCACAAAGCGGCCGCGAAAACCGTTAGTGTCCATGTAGGAAAGTTCAGTGGCGCCGTTCAGTGGCGTCACCGTCGCCAGCGAGAGGTTATACACATGTCACAGCAAGCAGGGGAACCCCGGATGGCTACCGTCGATCCGGCAGCCCAGGACAACTACATCTACAACCGCCTGCTGAAAGAGCGCATTATCTGGCTCGGCTCCGAGGTCCGCGACGAGAACGCCAACGCGATCTGCTCGCAGCTGCTGCTGCTCTCGGCCGAGAACCCCGAGAAGGACATCTACCTGTACATCAACTCGCCCGGCGGCTCCGTCACCGCCGGTATGGCCATCTACGACACGATGCAGTTCATCCCGAACGACGTCGTCACCGTGGCAACCGGCCTGGCTGCGTCGATGGGGCAGTTCCTGCTCTCGTCCGGCACCAAGGGCAAGCGCTACGCCACCCCGAACGCCCGCATCCTGATGCACCAGCCCTCCGGCGGAATCGGCGGCACCGCCTCCGACATCAAGATCCAGGCCGAGCTCATCCTGCACATGAAGAAGGTCATGGCCGAACTGACGGCCGCGCAGACCGGCCAGACCGTGGAGACCATCCTCAAGGACAACGACCGCGACAAGTGGTTCACGGCGCCCGAAGCCCTCGAATACGGCTTCTTCGACAAGATCGCGGCACACGCCGGGTCCGTGGCTGGCGGCGGCGGAACCAACGCCGAGACCGAAAACTAACCGGCACGCAGACAGAACCGACTTCAGGAGCAAAGAACATGAACTACAACTTCGGATCGACTGCCGGTAACCTGCCGACCAGCCGCTACGTGCTGCCCCAGTTTGAAGAGCGCACCCCCTACGGCTTCAAGCGCCAGGACCCGTACACCAAGCTGTTTGAGGACCGCATCATCTTCCTGGGCGTCCAGGTCGATGACGCCTCGGCCGACGACGTGATGGCGCAGCTGCTGGTCCTCGAGTCCACTGACCCGGACCGGGACATCACGCTGTACATCAACTCACCGGGCGGCTCCTTCACCGCAATGACGGCGATCTACGACACCATGCAGTACATCCGCCCGGAGATCCAGACGGTCTGCCTCGGCCAGGCAGCCAGCGCCGCCGCGGTGCTGCTGGCCGCCGGTACCCCGGGCAAGCGCCTGGCCCTGCCGAACGCCCGCGTGCTGATCCACCAGCCGGCGCTTTCCGGCGGCCAGGGCGGGCAGGCCTCCGACTTGGAGATCCAGGCCGCCGAAGTCATGCGGATGCGCTCCTGGCTCGAGGACACGCTGGCTCAGCACTCCGGCCGCACCTCCGAGCAGGTCAACAACGACATCGAACGCGACAAGATCCTCACCGCCGCCGAGGCGATGAGCTACGGCCTGATCGACCAGGTGCTTGACTCGCGCAAGATCAAGCCGCAGGCCATCAGCCGGTAACAACAGGCAGTTCAACACCAGGACGCCGGTGCAGCTCAGCAGAATCGGGCCGCACCGGCGTCTTCTTTCCACCCATCAGGCCGAAAGTGACCTAGAGTGGAACATGTCACGGCGGGTGTCCCGAGAGGAACGTCCGTGATTCCAGTAACGGGTGCAATGCTGCACAGGAGCACGACCCACCCGGCAGCAAGATACAAAGGGGTTTCCATATGGCTCGGATTGGCGAGAGCACCGATCTGCTGAAGTGTTCTTTCTGCGGAAAGAGCCAGAAGCAGGTACGCAAGCTCATTGCCGGGCCCGGCGTCTACATCTGCGACGAATGTATAGAGCTCTGCAACGAGATCATTGAAGAAGAGCTCGCAGAAGTAGCTGACCTCGGCAGCTTTGAACTGCCCAAGCCCCGCGAGATTTTCGACTTCCTGCAGGAATACGTGATCGGCCAGGAGCCCGCCAAGCGGTCCCTCGCCGTCGCCGTCTACAACCACTACAAGCGGATCCAGGCCGGCCATGCCCCCAAGAGCGGCACGCTGGCCGACGCCGGCCACCACGACGACGTCGAGATCGCCAAGTCCAATATCCTGCTGATCGGCCCCACCGGCTGCGGCAAGACCTACCTGGCCCAGACCCTCGCCCGCCGCCTCAACGTCCCGTTCGCGGTCGCCGACGCCACCGCCCTCACCGAGGCCGGCTACGTGGGTGAGGACGTTGAGAACATCCTGCTAAAGCTGATTCAGGCGGCGGATTACGACGTCAAGAAGGCCGAGCAGGGAATCATCTACATCGATGAGATCGACAAGATCTCACGGAAGAGCGAGAACCCCTCGATCACCCGGGACGTTTCCGGCGAGGGCGTCCAGCAGGCGCTCCTGAAAATCCTGGAGGGGACCGTCGCCTCGGTCCCGCCGCAGGGCGGCCGCAAGCACCCGCACCAGGAATTCATCCAGATCGACACCACCAACGTGCTCTTTATCGTGGCCGGCGCTTTCGCGGGCCTAGAGGAGATCATCGGGTCCCGCTCCGGCCGCAAGGGCATCGGCTTCGGTGCCCCGCTGAACGAAGTCAAGAACAACTCGGACTCCTACGGCGAGGTCATGCCGGAAGACCTGCTGAAGTTCGGTCTGATCCCTGAATTTATCGGCCGGCTGCCCGTTATCACGACAGTCTCCAACCTGGACCGGGCAGCGCTGATCCAGATCCTGTCGACGCCGAAGAATGCCCTCGTCAAGCAGTACCAGAAGATGTTCCAGCTCGACGGCGTCGAACTCGTCTTCGAGGACGAGGCGCTGGATGTGATCGCTGACCAGGCCCTCGAACGCGGCACCGGTGCCCGTGGGCTCCGGGCCATCATGGAGGAAGTCCTGCTGCCGGTCATGTTCGACCTGCCGAGCCGCGACGACGTTGCCAGCGTGGTCATCACAGAGGACGTGGTGGCCAACAAGGCAGCACCCACCTTGGTTCCGCACGACGTGAAACGGCGAAAGTCCGCCTGATTCCGGCCCGCGCCCGGAATATATCTTCCCGGGGGCGCGCTGTGCCTAATGACGCGCCGTCCCGTCACAGCCACAGCTGCTGGCGGAGTGCCGGTGCACACTCGCCGCCCACGTCCTAAGGAGAACCCCTGTGCCTGAAAACATGACGAACAAAGCAGACTTCTGGTTTGACCCGATGTGCCCCTTCGCCTGGGTCACCTCGCGCTGGATCTCGGAAGTGGAAGACGTCCGGGACATCAAGACCGAATGGCACGTGATGAGCCTGGCCGTCCTCAACGAAGGCCGCGACGAACTGCCCGCCGACTACAAGGAGTTCCTGACCAAGGCCTGGGCGCCGGTACGCGTGATTGTCGCCGCCGCCCACAAGCACGGCGATGAGTACATCAAGCCGCTCTACGACGCCATGGGCACCCTGATCCACAACGAGGGCAACAAGGACATCGCCGAGGTCATCACCAAATCGCTGGCCGAGGTCGGCCTGCCCGTCGAGCTCGCAGCCGCCGGCCAGAGCGATGAGTTTGACGCCCAGCTGCGGTCCAGCCACGAAACCGGCATCTCCCTGGTCGGCCAGGACGTCGGGACGCCGGTGGTCGCGTTCAACGGAACCGCCTTCTTCGGACCGGTGCTTACCCGGATTCCGCGCGGCGAGGACGCCGGGAAGCTTTGGGACGCCACCGTGGCGCTGGCATCCTTCCCGTACTTCTTCGAGCTCAAGCGCAGCCGCACCGAAAGCCCCGTTTTCGACTAGGCGCGCTGCCACGGCAGGACGCGCCAGGGCCCCGGATGAACTACTCCCTTGTAGTTCGTCCGGGGCCCTTGTGCATGTGTGATGCCGGGAGAACAATAGAACTTACCCACTTCGAAAGAAGCGGGACGCGGGAACCAAAGATTCAGTGACACTCATCCGACGCAGCCTTCGGCAAAGTCAGATGATGGCTACCAGTGACGAGGTAGGAAGACCTGAAAGTCCAAGGATCCCGCCAGACTGCCTTAGACGTCACGTGGCAATCGAAAGTCGAAGCCCCACCAACCGCGAAAAGCTGATGGGGCTTCCCCTTTGCCCGAAATCCGTCCGCCCGAGGACGTTCGGCTGAAAACCGTCCGCCCGAGGACGCCTGCCCGAAACTCTTCCCGCCCACGGTAGCGGCAGGGTCAAAATGGCTTCAGAGTAGACCCATGAGTACCGAGCCCATCGCCGACTACGCGTTGCTCTCTGACTGCTGGTCCGCGGCGCTGGTGAGCGCCGCGGGGTCGGTGGACTGGCTGTGCTTCCCGCGGTTCGACAGCCCCTCGGTCTTCGGGCGGCTGCTGGGCCAGGACGCCGGACACTGGTCGATCCGGCCGGCGGGACGTTACTCGACCACTCGGCGCTACCTGGGCCCCTCGATGGTCCTGGAGTCCCTGCACACCACCGGCCAGGGCAGTCTCACTGTCACGGACGCCCTGGTCCTTGGCCCCGGGCGGCGCGGCCATGACCTCGGCCAGGCCTCACCCGGAACCCTGCTGCGCAGGCTCGCCTGCACCGCGGGGTCGGTTAAGGTCCGGTTTGGCTTTGCCCCGCGGCCGGACTACGGACTGCTCCGGCCAGAGCTGCTCAACGTCGACGGCGGTCTTCTGGTCAAAACGGGAACAGAGGAACTCACCCTGTCCGCGCCGGTGCCGTTCGCACTCGACGGCGGCACGGCCAGCGCCGTCGTTCAGCTCCAGGCAGGGGACGTCATGAGTTTCGCCCTGCACCGCCAGCGCGGCCCGGGGGAGGAGCCGGTCTTCTGGGGCCAGCAGGAAATGGCAGACCGGCTCGCTGACACCCTGGAAGGCTGGACCAGCTGGTCCGGCATCCACCAGAACTACCGAGGACCCTGGCAGGAACTGGTGGCTGCCAGCGGGCGGGTGCTACAGGCGCTCAGCTATTACCCGACCGGCGCGATCGTCGCCGCCCCGACCACCTCGCTGCCGGAGGTGGCCGGCGGGACGCGCAACTGGGACTACCGCTACACCTGGGTACGGGATGCCAGTATGACACTGCAGGCGCTGTGGGTGTCCGCGTGCCCGGACGAGGCCGGTAACTTCTTCCAGTTCCTGGCGACGGCTGCCGCCCGGCAGCTCGCGGGCGGCGAGGAACTGCAGATCATGTACGGCATCGGCGGCGAGCGGAACCTGCCCGAGCGGGTGCTCAGCCATCTGCCCGGCTGGCGGTCCAGCGCCCCGGTGCGGGTGGGTAACGGCGCCTGGGACCAGCGGCAGCTCGATGTGTACGGCGAACTGCTTGACGCGGCCGCGACCATGCCGGAGTTCCTCGCGGACCTGCCGCCGGACACCCTGCGCTTCCTTGCCGACACAGCCGACGCCGCCGTCGCCCGCTGGCGAAACCCCGACCAGGGCATCTGGGAGGTCCGCGGTGCGCCCCGGCACTATCTGTATTCAAAGCTGATGTGCTGGGTGGCGGTGGACCGGGCCATCATCCTCGCGGACGTGCTGCAGACCCCCGACCGGGTGCCGCGCTGGAAGCAGACCCGGGATGACATCACCGAGTCGATTTGCAGCCACGGCTGGAACGAGGCCGTGCGGGCGTACACCCAGGCCTACGGCTCCGAGCAGCTCGACGCCTCGGCGCTCATGCTCGGGATCGTCGGATTCCTGCCCGGGACAGACCCCGGCTTCCTCGCCACGATGGACGCCATCGAGCAGCGGCTCACCGACGGGCGCGGCCTGGTCTACCGCTATCACGGCGACGACGGGCTGCCGGGGGAGGAAGGTGCGTTCCTGCTCTGCACCTTCTGGCTCGCACAGGCCCTGGCCCTGGCCGGACTGACGGAACGGGCCCGGGCCGTCTTCGAACGCGCCGCCGGGTTCGCCACTGGCCTTGGCCTGATGGCCGAGGAAGTGGCACCGGACAGCCGGGAGCTGTTGGGCAACTTCCCGCAGGCCTTCAGCCACATCGGACTGGTCAATGCAGCCTGGGCGATCAGCGAAGCCGAACGCCGCATCCGGGAGGAGAGCCCGGGGACCGGGCTCCACGGAGGGGAACAACCGCCGCACTGACGCGGTTGGTCCAAAGGCAAGCAATTTCCGGCCCAAGACCAACCGCAAGCATTGGAGCGCCATGCCTATCACCGCCCACCTGGACCTGAACCTCAAAGCCGAAGCCGTTCCCACCGCACCGGACGTACTCCGCGGGATCCTCACCGACACGCGCGCCTTCGACGGCTGCCTCGGCGTCGATGTGCTGGTCGACCAGAGCAACCCCGCGCACGTGCTGGTGGTGGAGAAGTGGCAGTCTCTGGAACACGACGGCGCCTACCGCGCCTGGCGCGCCACCGACGAGGGGGCGAGCGGACTCGGAGACCTGCTGGCCGCAGCGCCGGTCCTGACGCACTTCGAGACGTCCGCCGAGATCTAACCTCACCGGTCAGACGAAAGGAGGGCCTTCCGCCCGGCCGAAGCCGGACCGGAAGGCCCTCCTTTCGTTTTACCTTCAAACGGTCCGTCGAAGCGTTACGCCTGCGGATCCTCGGCCGGAGCCAGGACGACGTCGCTCACGGTCAGTTCGCTGTCACCGGCCACCAGTGCCAGCTCGCGGGCGTTCGCGGCGGCCTTGAGGTCGCCCAGCCCGGCCTTGAGCTGGGTGGTCAGCGACTCCGATGCGGTGATGGTCGCCGAGAGCACCTCGGTGCGCTGTTTGACCTTCGCCTCGGACTTGGCCTTGCGGATCCCGCCAAGCGCTGCGCCGACCGTGGCGAGCAGGGTGGTGTCGCCGTCGATCTCCACGGCGGCCGGCCACTGCGCGCGGTGCACCGAACCGGTCCGCCACCAGCCCCAGACTTCCTCCGTCGCGAACGGCAGGAACGGGGCGAAGAGCCGCAGCAGCGTGTCCAGGCTGGTGGCGAGGGCCGCCAGCACGGACGCCTGCTGCTCCTCTCCGGCGGCACCGTACGCGCGGTCCTTGATCAGCTCCACGTAATCGTCGGTGAAGTGCCAGAAGAAGCTTTCGGTGATCTGCAGCGCCCGGGCGTAGTCGTAATTCTCAAACGCCTTGGTGGCCTGCTGGACGACGTCGGAGAGCTGGGCAAGCACGGCGCGGTCCAAGGGATTGGTCAGCACTGAGAGGTCACCGGAGACCACCGAGTCTTCGGTGGCACCCAGGTTCAGCACGAACTTGGACGCGTTGAGCAGCTTGATCGCCAGGCGCCGGCCGATCTTCATCTGCGCGATCTCGTAGGCGGTGTCCGCGCCGAGCTTGGCCGAGGCGGCCCAGTAGCGGACCGCGTCCGAGCCGTACTCGTTGAGCACGTCCGTGGGGACGATGACGTTGCCCTTGGACTTGGACATCTTCTTGCGGTCCGGGTCCAGGATCCAGCCGGAAATCGCCGCGTGCTTCCACGGGGCCACGTCCTGCAGGGCGTCGGCGCGGACGGCGGTGGAGAACAGCCAGGTCCGGATGATGTCGTGGGCCTGCGGGCGGACGTCAAACGGGAAGACCTTGGCGAACAGCGCCTCGTCGGTGCTCCAGCCGCCGACGATCTGCGGGGTCAGCGAGGAAGTCGCCCAGGTATCCAGCACATCGGCGTCACCGGTGAAACCACCCGGGGCGTCCCGCTGGGCTTCCTCGTAACCGGGAGCCGCGTCCGCTGCCGGGTCCACCGGAAGCTGGCCGTCGGCGGGCAGGATGGGCGCGTCGTAATCCGGGTTGCCGTCGGCGTCGAGCGGGTACCAGACCGGCACGGGCACACCAAAGAACCGCTGGCGGGAGACCAGCCAGTCACCGTTCAGGCCGGTGATCCAGTTCTCGTAGCGCGAGCGCATGAACGACGGGTGGAAGTCGATCTCCTTGCCGCGCCCGATCAGCCGTTCGCGGCGGTCCTCGTCGCGGCCGCCGTTGCGGATGTACCACTGGCGCGACGTGACAACTTCGAGGGGCTTGTCGCCCTTTTCGAAGAAGTTGACCGGGTGCATGATCTTCTTCGGTTCGCCGTCGAGCAGGTTTTCCGCTGCCAGCAGTTCCACCACGCCTTCCTTGGCGCTGAAGACGGTCTTGCCGGCGATCTTCTCGAAGGCCGCCCGGCCCTCGGCGCTGGTGATCCAGTCCGGGGTGTCGCCGATGATGCGGCCGTCGCGGCCCACGATGGCGCGCGTGGGCAGCTGCAGTTCACGCCACCAGGTGACGTCGGTGAGGTCACCGAAGGTGCAGACCATGGCGATGCCGGAGCCCTTGTCCGCCTTGGCCAGCGGGTGCGCCCGGACCTCCACCTCGACGCCGAACAGCGGGGAGGTGACCTTCTTGCCGAAGAGCGGCTGGTACCGCTCGTCGTCGGGGTTCGCCACCAGGGCAGCGCAGGCGGCGAGCAGTTCGGGGCGGGTGGTCTCGATGAAAATCTTTTCGCCGTCTTCGGTGAAGAACGGGTAGCGGTAGTAGGCGCCGGCGACCTCGCGGTCCTCCAGCTCGGCCTGCGCCACCGCGGTGCGGAAGGTGACATCCCACAGCGTGGGGGCCTCGGCCATATAGGCGTCGCCGGCCGCAAGGTTGGCCAGGAACGCGCGCTGCGAGATGGCCCGGGACTTATCGTCGATGGTTCGGTAGGTGAGGTCCCAGTCGACGGACAGGCCGAGGGTCTGGAACAGGTTCTCGAAGACCTTTTCGTCCTCGACGGCGAGCTCCTCGCACAGTTCAATGAAGTTGCGGCGCGAGATGACGTCAAAGTCGCGCTGGTTCTTCGCAGGCTCCGCCGGGGGGCGGTAGCCGGCGTCGTAGGGGATGGCCGGATCGCAGCGCACGCCGTAGTAGTTCTGCACCCGCCGCTCGGTGGGCAGCCCGTTGTCGTCCCAGCCCATCGGGTAAAAGACGTTCTTGCCGGTCATCCGCTGGTAGCGGGCCAGGACGTCGGTCTGGGTGTAGGAGAACATGTGTCCCACGTGCAGCGACCCCGACGCCGTCGGCGGGGGAGTGTCGATCGAGTAGACCTGCTCGCGCGTGGTGTCCGGGTTGAACTTGTAGGTCCCCTCGTCAAGCCAGCGCCGGGTGAGGGCGGTTTCCAGCCCCTCCAGCGCGGGCTTGTCTGGAACGTTGATGGGGGCAGTGGTGGGCGTGTCTGTACCCTGAGTGTCTTCAGCCATGGGCCAATTCTTCCACGGCGGGCGGGCACCATGGCACAGGGGTGATGCTCCCATAGGCGCTGGGCGGGTCCATTAGGGTGGTGCCATGACTGAGGGAATCGACCACAACGCAAAAGCAGCAGACAAAGCGGCGCTCGTCACCGGCGCCAGCACCGGGATCGGCGAGGCCACGGTGCGCGCGCTCCGGCAGGAAGGCTGGACCGTTTTCGCCGTCGCCCGCCGGGCCGAGCGGCTCGAGGCGCTCGCTGCCGGGACCGGCGCCGTCGCCCTTCCGGCCGACGTGACCGACGACGCCGACATTGCCCGGCTTCTGGACGAGGTGACCCGCGCCGGCGGCATCGACACCCTGATCAACGTCGCCGGCGGCGCCCGTGGCGCGGACAAGGTCGCCGACGCGAAGACCGAGGACTGGGAATGGATGTATGAGGTCAACGTGCTGGGCACCATGAAGCTCACCCGTGCGTTCTTGCCCATGCTGCGCGCCTGCGGGGAAGGCACCGTCCTGAACCTGACGTCGACGGCGGGGCTGTCCGCCTACGAAGGCGGCGGCGGCTATAACGCCGCGAAGTTCGCCCAGCACGCCCTCACCGAGGCGCTCCGGCTGGAAGAAGCCGAGCACAACCTCCGCGTGGTCGAGGTCGCCCCTGGCATGGTCCAGACCGAGGAGTTCTCACTGAACCGGCTGGGCGACCAGGGCGCTGCCGAGAAGGTCTACGCCGGGGTGGACAAGCCCCTCACCGCCGGCGACGTCGCCGACGTCGTCCGCTACGCCGTAACCGCCCCGCACCACGTCAACCTGGACCAGATCGTGATCCGTCCGGTGGCGCAGGCGTCCAACTTCAAGGTGATCCGCAAGTCCTGACCGCTAGCGCCGGGCCGGGACTGAGAGTGTCGCCAGAATGGCGGCGTGATCCGTTCCGGCCACGCGGTGCACCGAGTACCCGGCACTGAGAACCGACACGCTGGTCACCAGATGGTCCAGGGTGATTCCGGGCAACGGGAGGTCCTGCGGCCAGGTGGGAACCAGCCGCGCCCCTTGGGCGGTGCCGACGTCCACCAGCCCGACGCCGCCCGGGCTCGGGGTGACAAGCCGGCGGAACTCAAGATGGTCATAGCTGGCGTTGAAATCGCCCAGCAGCAGACCGTTTCCCTCAGTCGATGCGCCCCGTGCCAGTAAGGCCAGCTCACGGCGCCATTGCGGCAGGCCCCCGTCGACGGGGGCACGGGTGTGAACGTTCGTCACGTCAAGCTCCGCTGTGCGCCCGTCCCCTGCTAGCTCCAGACGTGCGGTGGCCATCCGAAAACGGGTCCCGGACAGGACGCCGGTGGCGGCCAGACGGTGTTTTGAGTAGAGCACGCCGCCGCCTGCGTCCGGCGCCGACGAGCCAACCCCGGTAGGGAAGCAGCTCCGGCAGGCCCGCGGCCCTGAGCCGGGATTCAAGGGCGGGCGTCTGTTCCTGGACGGCGAGCAGGGCGACCCGGTTGTCGCGGACCAGCCGGACGATTTCGTCCGCATCGGCCCGGCCCAGCTTGGCGTTGACGCTCATCGCAACCAGCTCCAGCCGGCCCGAACCGGACTCCGGGGAAGAATCCGTGGCAGGTACGGCGTGGCCTGGGGCCAGCAGCCACACCGCCTGCAGGGCCAGCAGCGCCGCGGCGACGGCCGCCGCCCAGGGCCGCCGGCCCAGGCCCGCGCAGAGCAGCGACAGCCCGGCCGGCACCGTCAGCCACGGCGTGAAGGCCAGTAGCTGGACCACAGGTTCGGGCCACTGCCACGGCGTTGCCCGGCAGACGGACAACGTAGCCACCGGAGCCGCAAGCAGCGCGGAGGACAACAGCCAGCCGCGGCGCCTGCCGGACGCGGTCGCCGCCGTCGCCGGCCCGGGACCCGCCGTCGCGAAAGTCATGAGCGCAAGTCTAGGCACCGGCCCCCGCTGCGGCGAGGCCCGGGCACGTCCCTCCGGAGGGCGGAAGAGTTTTCCGGTACCATCGACATATCAGCTTTGACCCGGCCATCACCGGTGAGCTTCCGGAAGAACGCCCGGCGCAGGAATGTTTCGACAGTTTGCGCGCCAGGGCCGGTAGAACCGGACGGGTAAGCCCGTCACAGCAGTCAACGAGCGGCCGACGCCGGAGCAGCCCCTTCCGAGGGACGGAACCGGTGCCGGTAAGTGAGGTGGTACCGCGGTGCCGGTGTTGTTCCGACAGCACAGGAGCCGTCCTCGCATCCTGAATGAATCCCGTTGTTCACCAGCTCAACCCAGGATGTCGAGATGACCCAATACCCCAAGGCCTCAGCCGCACCGTCAGACGCCACCACCTCGGGCGTGTCCACCTCCGTGAAGTTCCCGGAGATCGAAGAGCGCATCCTCAAGTACTGGGACCAGGACGGCACCTTCCAGGCCAGCATCGACCAGCGCGATGCCGGGGTCAACGGCAGCAACGAGTTCGTCTTCTATGACGGTCCGCCCTTCGCCAACGGCCTGCCGCACTACGGGCACCTGCTCACCGGCTACGCCAAGGACCTCGTAGGCCGCTACCAGACGCAGCGCGGCCACCGGGTGGAGCGCCGCTTCGGCTGGGACACCCACGGCCTGCCCGCAGAGCTGGAAGCCATGAAGCAGCTGGGCATGACGGACAAGACCCAGATCGAGGCCATGGGCATCGACAAGTTCAACGACGCCTGCCGTGCCTCCGTGATGAAGTACGCCGACGAATGGAAGAGCTACGTCACCCGCCAGGCGCGCTGGGTCGACTTCGAGAACGACTACAAGACGCTCAACGTCGAGTACATGGAGTCCGTCCTCTGGGCCTTCAAGCAGCTGCATGAGAAGGGCCTGACCTACAACGGCTACCGGGTGCTGCCCTACTGCTGGAAGGACGAGACGCCGCTGTCCAACCACGAACTGCGCATGGACGATGACGTCTACAAAAACCGCCAGGACCAGACCGTCACGGTGACCTTCCCGATCACGGCCGGGGACTCGGAGCTCTCACAGCAGCTCGCCGGCGTTCAGGCGCTGGCCTGGACCACGACGCCCTGGACCCTGCCGACCAACCTGGCGCTCGCCGTCGGGCCAGCCATCACCTATGTTGTGCTGCCCGCCGGCCCGAACGGAATCAAGGCCGCCTCGGCCGACGCTCCCGTCACCGGCAGCTTCCTGCTCGCCGCGGACCTGCTGGGCGCCTACGCCAAGGACCTCGGCTACGGCGACGGCGCGGAGGGTGCCGCCGCGGCCGAAGCCGCCGTCACCTCCCGCCACACCGGCACCGAGCTTGAGGGCCTGACCTACGAGCCGCTCTGGGACTACTTCTCCGACGCCGAGAAGTACGGCACCGAAAACGGCTGGCGCTTCCTCGTGGCCGACTACGTCACCACGACCGACGGCACCGGCATCGTCCACCAGGCCCCCGCGTACGGTGAAGACGACCAGAAGGTCTGCGAAGAGGCCGGAATCCCGGTGGTGCTCTCGGTCGACGAGGGCGCGAAGTTCCTGCCGCTCTTCGGCCACGGCGACCTTGCCGAGATCGCCGGACTGCAGGTGTTCGACGCCAACAAGCCCATCACCCAGGTGCTCCGGGCGCAGGGCCGGCTGGTCCGCCAGGCCAGCTACGAGCACAGCTACCCGCACTGCTGGCGCTGCCGCAACCCGCTGATCTACCGCGCCGTGTCCTCCTGGTACGTCGAGGTCACCAAGTTCAAGGACCGGATGTCCGAGCTGAACCAGGAGATCAACTGGATCCCGGGCAACGTCAAGGACGGCCAGTTCGGCAAGTGGCTCGCCAACGCCCGTGACTGGTCAATCAGCCGCAACCGCTACTGGGGCAGCCCCATCCCGGTGTGGCAGTCCAGCGACCCGGACTACCCGCGCACCGACGTTTACGGTTCGCTGGCCGAGATCGAAGCGGACTTCGGCCGCCTGCCGCTGAACAAGGACGGCCAAGTGGACCTGCACCGGCCCTTCATCGACGAACTAACCCGTCCCAACCCGGATGACCCGCGCAGCCCCGAAGAGGGCCAGTCCGTGATGCGCCGCGTCGAGGACGTCCTGGACGTCTGGTTCGACTCCGGCTCCATGCCCTACGGCCAGGTCCACTACCCGTTCCAGAACGAGGAGTGGTTCGACACCCACAACCCGGCCGACTTCATCGTCGAGTACATCGGGCAGACCCGCGGCTGGTTCTACATGCTGCACATCCTCTCCACCGCGCTGTTCGACCGGCCGGCGTTCCGCAACGTCATCAGCCACGGCATCGTGCTCGGCTCCGACGGGCAGAAGATGTCCAAGAGCCTGCGCAACTACCCGGACGTCTCCGAGGTCCTGGACCGTGACGGCTCGGATGCGATGCGCTGGTTCCTGATGTCCAGCCCCATCCTGCGCGGCGGCAACCTGGTGGTCACCGAGCAGGGGATCCGCGACGGCGTCCGCCAGGTCATCCTGCCGCTGTGGAACGTCTACAGCTTCTTCACGCTGTACACGAACGCCGCCGCTGGCGGGAAGGGTTACGACGCGAAACTGCGCTACGACGGCTACGCGGACACCCTTGACCAGTACCTGATGGCCAACACCGGCGACCTGGTCCGCAACATGACCGCGCAGCTGGACAGCTACGACATCTCCGGCGCCTGCGATGAACTGCGCGGCTACCTGGACATGCTCACCAACTGGTACGTGCGCCGCAGCCGGCAGCGCTTCTTCGACGAGAACGTCGACGCCTTCGACGCGCTCTACACCGCCCTGGAAACGGTCTGCCGGGTCGCGGCGTCGCTGCTGCCGCTGGTCACCGAGGAGATCTGGCGCGGCCTCACCGGCGGCCGGTCCGTGCACCTCGCCGACTGGCCCGACGCCGGCCTGTTCCCGGCCAACCCGGACCTCGTCGAGGCGATGAACCGGGTCCAGCAGGTCTGCTCCACCGGTTCCTCGCTGCGCAAGGCCGCCAACCTCCGGGTGCGCCTGCCGCTGCAGGAACTCACCGTCGTGGCGCCCGGCGCGGGTGCGCTGGAAGGCTTTGCAGCCGTCGTCGCCGACGAACTGAACCTGCGCTCGGTGCGGCTGCTCGACGCCGAAAGCGCCTCCCCGGAGGAGTTCGGCATCGAGCAGAAGCTCGTGGTGAACGCCCGCGCCGCCGGCCCGCGGCTGGGCAAGAACGTCCAGCAGGCCATCAAGGGCTCCAAGTCCGGCGACTGGTCGCTCAGCGAGGCCGGGGTGGTTAGCGCCGGCGGCCTGGAACTGGAGCCGCAGGAATACACGCTGGAAACCGTCGTGGCGGAGGCAGCCGAGGGCGAGGGTTCCCGGGCGGCGGCCGTCCTGCCCGGCGGCGGTTTCGTGGTGCTCAACACGCAGGTGACCCCGGAGCTGGAAGCCGAGGGCACCGCCCGGGACTTGGTCCGCGCCATCCAGCAGGCCCGCAAGGACGCCGGACTCAACGTCAGCGACCGGATCCGCACCACCGTCACGGCGAAGCAGGACACGGTCGAGGCGCTGCTGGCCCACGCCGACCTGGTCAAGACCGAGACCCTGACCCTGGAACTGGACACCGTTTTCGCCGAGGTCAAGGACCCGCAGGTCTCCGTGGCGAAAGTAACCGAAGAAGTAGGGGCATAATGACCGACGAATTTTCCGTAGAAAGCGTCTACGCCGAGCTGCTGGGCCGGGCGCCGGAAAACAAGATGGAGCCCCGGCTGGCTCCGCTGCGCCGGGCCATGGACATCCTGGGCGAGCCGAACAAGGCGTTCCCGATCATCCACATCACCGGCACCAACGGCAAGACCTCCACCGCCCGGATGATCGAGGCCGGGCTGCGCGCGCACGGGCTGAGCACCGGCCGGTACACCAGCCCGCACCTGTCCAAGGTCACCGAGCGGATCAGCATCGACGGCGAACCGGTTTCGGATGAGACGTTCGTCCGGATCTGGGACGAGATCCGCCCGTACCTGGACATCGTGGACGGTGAACTCGCCGCCGAGGGCCAGCCCCGGCTGACCTACTTCGAATGCCTGACCATCCTCGGCTTTGCCGTGTTCGCGGACCAGCCGGTCAACGTTGCCGTGATCGAGGTGGGCCTGGGCGGCATCACCGACGCGACCAACGTCGGCGACGGCCAGGTCGCCGTCGTCACTCCGATCTCACTGGACCACACGGACCTGCTCGGCGACACCACCGAGGACATCGCCTACGAAAAGGCCGGCATCATCAAGCCTGGCGGCTTCCTGATCAGCGCAGCGCAACCGGTTGACGCGGCCCAGGTCCTGCTGGAGAAGGCCAAGGAAGCGGATGTGCCGTTCCGTTTCGAGGGCGTGGAGTTCGGCGTCGAGTCCCGCACCGTCGCCGTCGGCGGCCAGATGGTGACCGTGCAGGGCATCGCGGGCCGCTACGAGGACCTGCTGGTGCCGCTGCACGGGGCGCACCAGGCGGAGAACGCCGCCGTTGCGATCGCAGCGCTGGAAGCCTTCTTCGGCGCCGAAAAACCGCTCGACGCCGAGGTGCTGCAGGAGGCCTTCGCCTCGGTCACCTCTCCGGGCCGCCTGGAGGTGCTGCGCACCGCGCCGACCGTCATCGTCGACGCCGCGCACAACCCCGAAGGCATCCGGGTCTCCGCTGAGGCCATCCACGAGGCTTTCAATTTCAGCAAGCTCGTGGTGGTGGTGGGCGTGCTGAAGGAAAAGGACGCCGAGGAAATTCTGCGCCAGCTCAAGGAGTCCCTGGGTGACCTCGCCGCGGAATATTGCTTCACCCAGTCCAACTCGCCGCGCGCCGTCCCGGCCGAGGACCTGGGCGAGCTGGCGCTGGACCTGGGTTTCGGCGAGGACAACATCCACGTCGCTGACAAGCTCGACGACGCCCTCGAGTGGGCCGTGGAACGCGCCGAGTCCAATGAGGACCTAGCCGGCGGCATCCTCGTCACCGGTTCCATCACGCTGGTCGCCGAGGCCCGGATCCTGCTCGGAAAGACTGAGGCGTAACCCATGGCCAGACTCACCAAGGCCCAGCGCGAGTGGCGCCCGGGCATTCCCAAGAAACGCCGCTCCACCAAAGTTATGTTCGCCTCCACGGTGCTGCTGCTGGAGGCCTTCGTGGCCCTCTTCGGCACCCTGGCGGTCTTCGGCCTGCGCCGGGGTGAACTGCCGCCGCTGCTGGTCTTCGGCGTCGGCCTCGGTCTGTGCGTGGTGCTCGTGGCCACCTGTGCCGTGCTCACGAAGGGGTGGGGCGTGGCGCTGGGCTGGATCCTGCAGCTGCTGCTGATCCTCACCGGCCTGGTCGAGCCCGCCATGTTCCTGGTCGGCGGGCTGTTCGCCATCACGTGGTGGTACGGCATCCGGACCGGCATCCGGATCGACCGCGAAGCCGCCCAGCGCGACCGCGAGCAGGCGGCCTGGGAAGCCGCGAACCCCGAAAGCCAAAGCAACTAGACTTGTCCCGAACCCCACCCCAACGCATTGGAGCAGCTGTGAGCATTGAGCGCACCCTCGTCCTGGTCAAGCCCGACGGCGTGGCCCGCAACCTGACCGGCAGCATCATCGCCCGGATCGAAGCCAAGGGCTACACCCTGGCTGAGCTGAAGAAGGTCAACGCAACCCGTGAACTCCTTGAACAGCACTACGAGGAGCACGTCGGCAAACCCTTTTACGAGCCGCTGGTTGAATTCATGCTCAGCGGACCGGTCGTCGCGGCGATCTTCGAAGGCCACCGCGTGATCGAGGGCTTCCGTTCCCTCGCCGGCACCACGGATCCGACGACGGCGGCGCCCGGCACCATCCGCGGTGACTTCGGCCGCGACTGGGGCGTTAAGGTCCAGCAGAACCTCGTGCACGGCTCCGACTCCGCGGAGTCGGCTGACCGGGAAATCAAGATCTGGTTCTAACCCCCTCCCGCGCGAACGGACACTTAAGACCCTCCGCCTAAGCGCGAACGTACACTTGGGGCCCCGATTTCCTAGGAAACCGGGGCCCCAAGTGTACGTTCGCGCTTTTCGCTGGCGGGGCGGGCGGGTGGCTTAGTACCCCGAGGTGCCGATGAACACCTGGATGAAGGCGAAGAAGATGGTGGCGATCACGGCCACGTAGAGCAGAGCTGTGAGAATCCAGCCCGAGTCCGCCAGGATGCGGGCAGCGCCGGAGGGCACCGGGATGAGGCCGGTGCTGACGTTGCGGACGGTCACCCAGATGAACAGCGGGATCATGGCCGCCCAGACGATCATGCAGAACGGGCAGAGGATGTGGATCGAATACAGTGCCTGGGACCAGAGCCACACGACAAAAGCAAAGCCCAGGGTGACGCCCGCCTGCAGCCCGATCCAGTACCAGCGGGCGAACGTGGCACCAGCCAGCATGCCCATGGCGGTGGTGATGATGACGGCGAAAGCCACTATGCCGATGAACATGTTGGGGAAGCCAAACAGGGAACTCTGCCACGTCTGCATCACCTGTCCGCAGGAGATCCAGGGGTTGACGTCGCAGACCGTGACGTGGCTTGGGTCTTTGAGAACTTCGAGCTTTTCCAGCACCAGAGTCCCCGAGGCAAGCCAGCCGACGACGCCGGTGATCAGCAACAGCCACGCAAACGGCCGGTCGCGGGTCATGGTTGGCTCAGGGCGGCCCGCCGCGGCCGCGCTGCCGTCCCGTTCGCGGGCGTCGACGTCGCCTTGGGCGGGGGAGATGCTGCTGGGCATGGATCTCAGTCCTTTGCGTTGGGTGCTCTTGGGCCGATTCTATCGCCGGAGGCTGAATGATTCCGGGCAGGCGCCCGCCGTCCACAGTGGTTCGGCCCGACCGTTGATCCGGATGCCCGGCTTACCCCTGCTTTTGCGGCTCCTGTGAGACAATGAAGCTGGCTGGGACACGAACCACATTCGGGTTTCAGTCCGGCGACTTTGTTTTCAAGACCGCCAATGAGGAGCAGGGACACTCCGGATCGTACGACCCGGTTTATCCCGCAATGCCATTGGACGGCACCTAGTTGTGACGGACAGATCAACGGGTTCAGAACAATTCCGCCGGCCCTCCAGGGCTGCCGCACCCCACTGCCGGTGCGAACCTGAGGGTATCCAATTGACTTCTGTCAATGCCCGCGGGTGTTGACAAATATTTGCCCCCACGGGTGCCGGATGTGGCGGTACATCAGGGGCAGGAGTGTGGCCACCTATGGATCATGAACAGCTAGTAACCGGCAACGACGAAGCACCCGTGAGCGAAGCACCGCTCGACGAATCTGCAGCCGCACCGGAAAGCGCAGCGGAAACCTCAGCCGCACCGGAAATCTCAGCCGCACCGGCGCCCAAGCGCGCCACCAGGACTCGGCGGAAAGCCGCCCCCGCCGTGGAGGGAGCGGATCTCGCAGCCGTTGCGGCCGGCGCCGTCGCCGAGGCAGCCGGTGCTGACATCGCCGCAGCTGACGCCGCCGCGGAAGTCAAGGCCCCCTCGGAAGCCAAGACCCCAGCCCGCCGGAGCCGGTCACGGAAGAAGGTCGAGGTAGACGACCAGACCGTGGTCAACCCGGCCGGAGATGCCCTGGCCACTGCCCTGGCGCCGGCTGAAGACGCGACGGCCGCCCACGCGGCGGCCGATCACACAACCGCCGACGCCGCGACGGCCATGACGGCAGCTGGGCAAGCACCGGAGAAGCCGGTCCGCCGCAGGGCCTCCCGTGCCAAGGCCGCGCCGGCCCCCGCAGCAACCGACGAAGCTCCTGCCTTGATCGAAGCGGCGCAAGTTAAAACCGCGCCCGATGAAACAGCGCAAACCGAAACCGACGCCGAAACAGCCGACGCCGAAACTCCGCAGGCCGCCCCCGCCGCCGCGGACACCACCGCTGTCGAAGACGCCGCTGGCAACACCCCGGCTGAGGCCCCGGCTGAGGCGCCCGCCGCGGACTCCGTTGCCGAATCACCTGAAGCGTCCTCCATGTTCCTCGCACCCGGGGCCGTCACCTCGATGATTTTCCAGGCCCCGGACCTGAGCGCCGTGGTCCGCCCGGCCCCCGTCGCGGCCCCGGCCGCGGCGGAGGACGCCGAGGAAGAAGACGAAGAGGCCGAGGGTGACGACGCCGGCAACCGCCGTCGGCGCCGCAGCCGCGGACGCCGCGGACGCAGCCGCACCGCCGGCGAAACCGACGCTGACTCCGACGCTGCCGTGGACGGCGCCGAGGAGGCCGATGAGGAGTCCGAGGGTGCGCTGGAAGAGGGCGTCACCTCCCGCCGTCGTCGTCGCCGTCGCCGCGGTGACCAGGACCTGGAGCTGACCGGCGGCGGGGACGACGACCCGCCCAACACAGTGACCCGGGTCCGCGCGCCGCGTGCCGTCAGCGATGCACCCGTCAACAACCGCGTCACCTCTGTCAAGGGCTCCACGCGGCTGGAAGCGAAGAAGCAGCGCCGCCGCGAATCCCGGGATACCGGCCGCCGCCGCACCGTCATCACCGAGGCCGAGTTCCTCGCCCGGCGCGAGTCCGTGGACCGCCAGATGATCGTCCGCCAGCGCGACGACAGAATCCAGATCGGCGTCCTCGAAGACGGCGTCCTGGCCGAACACTTTGTTTCCAAGACCCAGCAGGACTCCCTGATCGGGAACGTCTACCTGGGCAAGGTCCAGAACGTGCTGCCGTCGATGGAAGCTGCCTTCGTCGACATCGGACGCGGCCGCAACGCCGTGCTGTACGCCGGCGAAGTTAACTGGGACGCCGTCAACGTCGAGGGCAAGCAGCGCCGGATCGAGAACGCGCTCAAGTCCGGCGACTCGGTGCTCGTCCAGGTCACCAAAGACCCGGTCGGACACAAGGGCGCCAGGCTGACCAGCCAGATCTCCCTCCCGGGCCGCTACCTCGTCTACGTGCCCGGCGGCTCCATGACCGGCATCTCCCGGAAACTGCCCGACGTCGAACGCAACCGGCTCAAGCGGATCCTCAAGGACCGCCTCCCCGAGGATGCCGGCGTCATTGTCCGCACGGCGGCTGAAGGCGCGTCGGAGGAAGAGCTGACGCACGATATCAACCGGCTGCGCGCCCAGTGGGAGGGCATCGAAAGCCAGTCCACGTCCACGAAGCTCCTGGCACCCGAACTGCTTTACGGCGAACCGGACCTGACCATCAAGGTGGTCCGGGACGTGTTCAACGAGGACTTCTCCAAGCTCATCGTCTCCGGCGAGGAAGCCTGGGACACCATCGAGGCCTACGTCACCTACGTGGCGCCGGACCTGGTTGGCCGGCTGGAAAAGTGGACCAAGGAAACCGACATCTTCGCTGCCTGGCGGATTGACGAGCAGATCCACAAGGCGCTGGACCGGAAGGTCTTCCTGCCGTCCGGCGGCTCACTGGTGATCGACCGGACCGAAGCCATGACCGTCGTCGACGTCAACACCGGCAAGTTCACCGGCAGCGGCGGCAACCTCGAGGAAACCGTCACCAAGAACAACCTGGAAGCGGCCGAGGAAGTCGTCCGCCAGCTGCGGCTGCGCGACATCGGCGGCATCATCGTGATCGACTTCATCGACATGGTGCTGGAGTCCAACCGGGATCTCGTGCTGCGGCGCATGGTGGAGTGCCTCGGCCGGGACCGGACCAAGCACCAGGTCGCGGAGGTGACCTCGCTGGGCCTCGTGCAGATGACCCGTAAGCGGATGGGCACCGGGCTGCTGGAAGTTTTCGGCGAACAGTGCGAAGCCTGCGCCGGCCGCGGCATCGTCACCCACGACGAGCCGGTGGAACACCGCCGCGCCAACGCCGTCGCCGCCGAGCACTACGTTCCGCGCACCGAGCAGCAGCCCGCCGCGCGCACTGAGCGCAAGCGCCGCCGCGGCAAGGGCGGCCAGGGTACCGAGGGGATGCCGTCCGCTCCCGCCGCCGTGCACGCCGAGCCCACCGAGGCCGAGCGCCACGCGAAGGCGGAGGCGACCCGCGTCGCTCTGGCCAACATCGCAGCCGCCGCGCACGCTGCGCACCTGCACGACGGCGAAGCAACAGCAGCGCCCGACGCCGAGACCCGCCAGGCAGCGCTCGATGCGGCCGTGGAACTGGCCTCAACCGAGGAGGCTGCCGGACGTCCGGCGGCAGTGCTGACCTTCGGCGGCGAGCAGGTTGCCCTGCCGTTCGTCGAGCACGCCGAGGAAGCCCCGCAGCCTGCACTGACCCTTGATCTGCTCACTGAGGCGTTCGCCAACCTTGGCGACGCCGATGCAGGCGCCGGTACCGGCGCTGGCACTGCTGTGGGCAGGCCTGCGGAGCTTGCCCCGGTAGCCGAACAGCAGCGGCCGGAACGTTCCGCCCCGGCTGAGGCTGCGCGGGCCGAGTCTGCAGGGACCGAAGCTGCACCGTCGCGGGCGACCCGCGGCAGGGGCCGGGCCCGCACGGCCCGCATCCAGCCGCCGAACGCACGGAATCGAGATGCCGAGGCTCCGGCAGGGCAGGAAACCAGAAGGACACGTGCCCAGGCGCCGGCCGCGCAGGTTCCCGCCGCCGACACACGTGCCGCTCAAACACAGGGTACTCAAGCCCCCGCGGCGCAGGCGCCGGTCGCTAATGAGTCGGTTGCGCAGGCCCAGGTTGCGTCGGCTTCGGCTCAGGCGGCGGCAACCCCGTCCCGGCGGGTGCGCCGTAACCGCAGCGCCAGCCGCGCCCAGGGCGCCGCCAACGAGACGTCGGTGGAGCAGCGCGCCGCGACGCCGTCGGCCGCTACCGGTTCGGTCCATGAAGCGAAGGCGCCGGAGCCGGCGACAGCGGCTGCGACGCCGGCTGCAAACGAGCCGATCATCCTGGGTGTCGGCGTACCGGCCTCGGAGCTCTAGCACCCGGCATTCCACGAAGTAGGTGATCCGGAATCCGGAGCACCGCCCGGCTCGCGGGTACCGTGTCGGACTCGACGTAACGTCACGTCGAGTCCGGACGGTACCCGCGAGGCCGTTAACGTGCAGGTCAGGCAGGGGGCTGACCACAGGGGAAAGCAGGACAGGGGAGGGTTAGGCTGGTAACCGACACGGGGTGCCGGGCAACGAGCCCGGCTGAGATCCAGACCCGTTGAACCTGTCCGGTTAGCACCGGCGAAGGGATGTCTCTTGAATTCGTCGACCCAGCCCGCATCGCCCCAACCTGCACCGACCAAGCCTGCGCCACCCCAGCCCGCTTCAGCTCAGCCTGCACCGCCCCAGCCCGCATCAACTCAGCTCACGTCGATCCTGCGGTCCGCCTTCGCGCCGGCCGCGACCGGCGGACACGCCACCAGCCCCGGAGCGCCGGGCAACCCCGCCCCCTCGGCCGCTCCCACCAGTTTCCGGGCACCCGCAGCCCCCGGTGCGCCGGCGCTCCCGCGGGTGCTCGCGATTGCAGGCTCGGATCCTTCCGGCGGCGCCGGCATCCAGGCCGACCTTAAGAGCATCGCCGCCCACGGCGGCTACGGAATGGCCGCGATCACTGCGCTGACCGCGCAAAACACCCACGGCGTACGATCCGTGCACGTACCGCCGGCGTCGTTCCTGACCGAACAGTTGGACGCCATCAGCGACGACATCACCATCGACGCCGTCAAGATCGGCATGCTCGGTGACGCCGCGGTGATTGACGCCGTCCGCCTCTGGCTCGAGAAAGTCCGTCCCGCCGTCGTGGTCCTGGACCCCGTGATGGTGGCGACCAGCGGGGACCGGCTGCTGCAGGAATCCGCCGAGGCTGCCCTGCGTGCGCTGTTGCCGCTGGCGCACCTGATCACCCCCAACCTGCCGGAACTGGCCATGCTGCTGGACGAACCGCCCGCGGCGGACTGGGCGGCGGCGCTGGAGCAGGGCAAACGGCTCGCCGCGCTGGCCGGCACGACAGTACTGGTCAAGGGCGGGCACCTCGCGGACGGCGACGGCGCCGGCGACCGCGGCGACGACGGCGGTGGCTGCCCCGACGCGCTGGTCAACACCGCCGGACTGCTGGGCCGGGAGACTATCGAGGTGCCCGGCGAACGGATCGCTACCCGCAACAGCCACGGCACCGGCTGCTCCCTGTCCTCGGCGCTGGCCACCGTCCAGGCCAGGACGGGGGACTGGGCAGCAGCGCTCCGGGAGGTCAAGCCGTGGCTGGTCGGCGCACTGCGGGAATCGCAGAGCCTCCGGGTCGGCACCGGCAACGGACCGGTCCACCACTTCCACCACCTGCAGCAGACGCCCGGCAAGCAGACGCACCTGCAGCAGACACCCGTGCAGCAACCACCCCGGGAAGGTGAATTTGCGGCTGCCCTCGACGAGCACGCGGCGGCCGGGCTGGAGGCCATCTACGCGCTGGACTTCATCCGCGGCCTCGCGGACGGGACCCTCCCGGAGCGGCAGTTCGCCTACTACCTCGGCCAGGACGCCCTGTACCTCAACGGCTACTCCCGGGTGCTGTCCCGGGCCGCCGCGCTGGCGCCGTCGGAAGCCGAACAGCTCTTCTGGTCCCGTTCCGCACAGCAGTGCCTCGAGGTGGAAGCCGAACTGCACCGATCCTGGCTCGCTGGCCGCGCCGTGGACGCTGAGCCGGGGCGGGTCACCAAGGCCTACGTGGACCACCTGCATGCAGCCTCCCTCGCCGGCAGTTACGGCGTCCTGGTGGCCGCGGCGCTGCCGTGCTTCTGGCTCTACGCCGAAGTCGGCGCGACACTGCAGGCGGAGTTCCTCGCCGCCGGCGCGCCCGCAGGGCACCCCTACGCGAACTGGCTGCGCACCTACGCCGACGAGGCGTTTGCCGCCTCGACCCGGCAGGCAATTCGGTACATGGACGCAGCTGCCGTCCGGGCCTCCGAGCAGGACCGCAACGCCATGACCGCCGCCTTCCGGCATTCCGTGCGTTACGAACTGGAGTTCTTCGACGCGCCGACGCTGCGCGCCTAAGCAGGCGGGCCGGGGCCAGCCGGTAAGGTGGTGGGCGCGGTTCCGGAAGTTGCTGCGGCACCCAGTCCGACCCCTTCAGGGGAAGGCTGTGGCGGCTGTCACGCAGTACCCGCCGGGGCCAGCCTCGTTTGCGGCCGAAGGCAAAATTAGCGTAGTCTAGATCTTCGGTGCTTACGCCAACACTTGGGTTATGACCTTGAGGACCAGTCCAGCCGTACTACGGGCAGGATTATCCACGGGATAGCTCATGGGTTCCCCCGGGGAACCTGCCGGCGTTGAGGCACAGCGTGAGCCGGTCGGATTACTTCGACCCCAGGTTCCGCACGCAAATCTAGTAATAAACGTCGAGAGAAGTGAGTTCCACAGTGGTGTACGCGATTGTCCGCGCAGGCGGCCGCCAAGAGAAGGTTTCCGTTGGAGACTTCGTTACCCTGAACCGCGTCCCCGGTGGAGCCGGCAGCACCTTTGAGCTGCCCGCACTGCTCCTGGTGGACGGTGACAAGGTCACGTCTGCTGCTGCGGACCTGGCCAAGGTAACGGTTACGGCTGAGATCCTGGAGAACCTTCGTGGTCCCAAGATCGTCATCCAGAAGTTCAAGAACAAGACCGGTTACAAGAAGCGCCAGGGTCACCGTCAGGAACTGACCAAGGTCAAGATCACCGGTATCAAGTAACTAGCGTTACTGTTCAGGTTTTCAGCAGATTCCCCAGAATTTAAAGGCAGGCATTTCAAATGGCACATAAAAAAGGCGCGAGCTCCACTCGCAACGGCCGTGACTCCAACGCCCAGTACCTCGGCGTCAAGCGCTTCGGCGGCCAGGTCGTTTCCGCAGGCGAGATCATCGTCCGCCAGCGTGGCACCCACTTCCACCCGGGCGCCGGCGTAGGCCGCGGCGGCGACGACACCCTGTTCGCCCTGACCCCCGGTGCTGTCGAGTTCGGCACCCGCCGCGGTCGTCGCGTTGTGAACATCGTGGCTGCTGCAGCTGCAGAGTAACAACTAGTTCTAAATCGGTGGGGCGGGCCAGTTGGTCCGCTCCACCGGTGTTTTAACCGCATTACAATCATCTTGGGCCCCTGCGGCTCAAGGAAACGCACTGAGGAGATCCACGTGGCCAGCTTTGTAGACCGGGTAGTACTGCACGTATCCGGCGGTACCGGCGGCCACGGTTGTGTCTCCGTCCACCGGGAGAAGTTCAAGCCCCTGGGCGGGCCCGACGGCGGCAACGGCGGCAACGGCGGCGACGTCATCCTGCGCGTGGATCCCCAGACCACCACCCTGCTCGATTACCACCACGCCCCGCACCGGCACGCCACCAACGGCGGTCCCGGCATGGGCGACTGGCGCGGCGGCAAGAACGGCGAGACCCTCATCCTGCCGGTTCCCGAGGGCACGGTCGTCAAGAGCAAGGACGGCACCGTCCTGGCCGACCTGGTCGGCGAAGGCACCGAGTTCATCGCCGCCGCCGGCGGCCTGGGCGGCCTCGGCAACGCCGCGCTGTCCTCGCAGAAGCGCCGCGCCCCCGGCTTCGCGCTGCTCGGCATCGAGGGTGAGTCCAGCGACGTCGTCCTGGAACTGAAGTCGATTGCGGACATCGCGCTGGTCGGTTTCCCGTCCGCGGGCAAGTCCAGCCTCATCGCGGCCATGTCCGCCGCCCGGCCCAAGATCGCCGATTACCCGTTCACCACCCTGATCCCCAACCTCGGCGTCGTCCAGGCCGGGGACGTGCGCTTCACCATCGCCGACGTCCCGGGCCTGATTGAAGGCGCCAGCGAAGGTAAGGGCCTCGGCCACCACTTCCTGCGCCACGTTGAACGCTGCGCGGCCCTCGTCCACGTGCTGGATTGCGGCACCCTGGAGTCCGACCGCGATCCGCTGTCCGACCTCGCCGTGATCGAAGCCGAACTGGAAAAGTACGCCGTGGACATGAGCTACGCCGGCACCGACGGCGAAGTCGTGCCGCTGAACCACCGTCCCCGGCTGGTCGCCTTGAACAAGGTGGACCTGCCGGACGGCAAGGACATGGCCGAGTTCGTCCGTCCGGAACTTGAAAAGCGCGGCTACAAGGTCTTCGAAATCTCCGCCACCAGCCACGAGGGCCTGCGCCAGCTCGGCTTCGCGATGGCCGAGATTGTGAAGGCGGCCCGCGACGCCGTCGCTGCGACGCCGCCCAAGGTCCATGCTCCGGTGCTGCGCCCGCGCGCGGTCAACGAGTCCGGCTTCACGATCCGCCGCGAGGAAAAGGGCCTCGAGCCGCTGTTCCGTGTACTGGGCGAGAAGCCGGTGCGCTGGGTCAAGCAGACCGACTTCACCAACGAGGAAGCCATCGGCTACCTCGCTGACCGCCTCGCCAAGCTCGGCGTCGAAAATGAACTCTTCAAGCAGGGCGCGAAGCCCGGCGACATGGTCGTCATCGGCGAGGACGACGGCGTCGTCTTCGACTGGGAGCCGACCATGATGGCCGGTGCCGAACTGCTGGCCTCCCCGCGCGGCACCGATGTGCGCTTCGCAGACATCGGCGACCGCCCGACGCGCGGCCAAAAGCGCGAGGAGCAGCAGGAACGCCGCGACGCGAAGGCAGCCGCCCGGGCCGAGCTCGAGGCAGAGCGCAAGGCCGGCATCTGGACCGAATCGGTCAGTGGCCGCCGCGCTGCCCAGCCGCTCAAGGAGAGTGGAATCGGCGAAGCCGATGACGAGTAACGCCGTCGCCTCACCCGCAGCGGCACCGGGCCGTGCCCTGCTTTCCAGCGCGCGCCGGATCGTCGTCAAGGTCGGTTCCTCCTCGCTGACGTCCATCAAGGGCGGCATCGCCGAGGAAGCGCTGACCGGACTCGCCGATGCCCTCGCGCACAAACGCAACGCCGGCACCGAGATCATCCTGGTTTCCTCCGGCGCGATCGCCGCCGGGCTGGCGCCGCTGGGACTGGACAAACGGCCCCGCGATCTTGCCACCCAGCAGGCCGCGGCCAGCGTCGGGCAGGGCCTGTTGATGGCGCGCTACACCCACGCGTTCGGCGCGCACGGCGTCACGGTCAGCCAGGTGCTGCTCACCGCCGATGACTTCATGCGCCGCAGCCAGCACACCAACGCCTTCCGTGCACTGGACCGGCTGCTGAACCTCGGTGTGGTTCCGGTGGTCAACGAAAACGACACCGTCGCCACCCATGAGATCCGCTTCGGCGACAACGACCGGCTCGCGGCCCTCGTTGCCCACCTGGTCCGCGCCGACGCGCTCGTGCTGCTCTCCGACGTCGACTCGCTCTACGACGGGCCGCCCGCGCACGGAGCTAAGCGGATTCCGCACATTTCCGGCCCGCGGGACCTCGAAGGCATCTCCATCGGCAGCACCGGCAAGGCCGGGGTCGGGACCGGCGGCATGGTCACCAAAGTCGAAGCCGCGTCGATCGCCGCCGGTTCCGGAATCCATGCCCTGGTCACTTCGACGGCGAACGCCGCCGCCGCGCTGGCGGGGGAGGACGTGGGGACCTGGTTCTCCGTCAACGGCTCCCGCAAGCCGATCCGGCTGCTGTGGCTGGCGCACCTGGCCTCCGTGCGGGGCACACTGGTGCTCGACGACGGCGCCGTGCGCGCCGTCCGGGACCGCCACACCTCGCTGCTGCCCGCCGGGATCAGCGCCGTCCACGGCGACTTCGAAGCCGGCGACGCCGTCGAGATGGTCGGTAGCGACGGGACCGTCATCGCCCGCGGACTGGTGAACTACGGCGCGGCCGAACTGCCCCAGATGCTCGGGCGTTCCACCCGTGAACTCGGCAAGGCACTGGGACGCGGGTATGACCGTGAGGTTGTTCATGTTGACGACCTGGTGCTGGTCTAAGGCCCTTGCGCACCTAAACTGGGAACATGACTGAGGCATTGACTTCGCACCCCGACCTGCCGGTTTCCGATGCGCCCTCCGCCGGCCTGCCGGTGGCGGCAGTGGACGTCGAAGCCGCCGTGCACGCCATCGCCGACCGTGCCCGGGCCGCTTCCCGCCAGATGGCCCGCGCCAACCGGGCCTGGAAGGACCGCGGGCTGCGCGCCATCGGCGCCGCCCTGGTGCAGCACAAGGACACCATCCTCGCCGCCAACGCCCAGGACGTTGCCGCAGGCCGTGCCAACGGAACCTCGGCTGCGCTGCTGGACCGCCTTACCCTCACCGACGGCCGCGTGCAAAGCCTCGCCGCGGCCCTGGAGAACCTCGCGAACCTGCCCGACCCGGTCGGCAACGTCGTCCGCGGCCAGACCCTGCCGAACGGTCTGCGCCTGCGCCAGATCAACGTTCCGATGGGCGTGGTCGCAGCCATCTACGAGGCGCGCCCCAACGTGACCGTGGATATCGCCGGCCTGGCGCTCAAGAGCGGCAACGCCGTCATCCTCCGCGGCGGAAGCGCCGCCGCCGCCACGAACGCCGCGTTGCTGGGTGTCCTCCGCGACGCGCTGGACTCCGTGGGCCTGCCCGCCGACGCCGTCCAAAGTGTCGATGACTACGGCCGCGACGGCGCCAACGTGCTGATGCGCGCCCGGGGCCGGGTCGACGTGCTGATTCCCCGCGGCGGACGCGATCTGATCCAGACCGTGGTGATGAACTCCTCGGTGCCCGTCATTGAAACCGGTGAAGGCAACGTGCACATCTTCCTGGACGCCTCGGCGGACGAGAAGATGGCCGTCGAGATCCTGCTGAACGCCAAGACGCAGCGCCCCAGCGTCTGCAACACGGTGGAGACGCTGCTGGTGCATTCCGGCTTCACCGTGCTGCCCGCCGTCGCCGCTGCCCTGCGCGGCGCCGGCGTCACCCTGCACACGGACGAGCGGATCCGCGCCGCCCTGCCCGAAGCTGTGGACTCCGTTCCCGCCACCGACGAGGACTGGGCCACTGAATACATGGACCTGGACCTGGCCGTGGCCATGGTGGACAGCCTGGACGAGGCGGTACAGCACATCCGCACCTGGTCCACCGGGCACACCGAGGCGATCCTCACCAACGACCTGGCAAACGCCGAGCGCTTCATCGCCGAGGTCGATTCGGCCGCTGTGATCGTGAACGCATCGACACGGTTCACCGACGGCGGCGAGCTGGGGCTGGGCGCCGAGGTGGGTATCTCCACGCAGAAGCTGCATGCCCGCGGCCCGATGGGACTGACCGAACTCACCACCACCAAGTGGATCGTGCAGGGCGAAGGCCAGACCCGGGCCTAGCAACGCGGTAACATGGAACAGAAGCCAGCAACGGCGGGTTCCACCGGCGCCGTTAAGCCATCGTAGATATTTGAACTTAGTAGGGGAGAACATGCTGTTTCAGCAGATCGCCACGTCCGTCGCCGCAGCCGTCGAACACGAGGAACTCGCGCCGCTGATCGCGCCGCCGTTCGTTATTGGCGGGTCGATGTTCGTGCTCCTGCTGGTCCTGATGTTCATCACGCTGTCCTACGGCAACCTGGGCAAGCGCCACGAGGCCGTTGAGGAGCACGCGGACCCGCACCGTCAGCACCCCAACAAGCACGACCGCGGCCAAGGGCACTAATATTTCCGCCACGGAGAAGCAGCACGGCGCCAAGCGCCGCCTGCGACTGGGTGTGATGGGCGGCACGTTCGACCCGATCCATCACGGCCACCTTGTCGCGGCCAGCGAGGTCGCGGCGAAGTTCGGCCTCGATGAAGTGGTGTTCGTTCCGACCGGGCAGCCCTGGCAAAAGAGCGCCAAGAAAGTCACCCAGGCCGAACACCGGTACCTGATGACCGTCATCGCCACGGCCTCCAATCCGCGGTTTACGGTCAGCCGGGTCGACGTTGACCGGCCCGGCCCCACCTACACCATCGACACGCTGCGGGACCTGCACACGCTGCGGCCGGAAGCGGATCTGTTCTTCATCACCGGTGCCGACGCGCTGGCCCAGATCCTGTCCTGGAAGGACATCAACGAACTTTGGTCGCTGGCGCACTTCGTGGGTGTGACCAGGCCGGGGCACGAACTGGACGGCATGGGCCGCGACGATGTCACCCTGCTGGAAATCCCGGCCATGGCCATCTCCTCCACGGACTGCCGGGCCCGCGTTGCCGCCGGGAACCCCGTCTGGTACCTCGTGCCGGACGGCGTGGTCCAGTACATCGCCAAGTACGACCTCTACGACGGCCAGCCGGAGGCCGGACTCGACCTCCCCGACGCCGGTCTCCTCAAGACAAACCAAACCGCCAGCACCGAATGAGCCTTTCATGAGTCAGGAACAGCCCCCCATCCGCCGCCGCCGCGAATTGCGCCAGGCCTGGGATGAGCGCCAGGAAGTGAACCCGGACACTGGCGCCACTGGTGCCGATGCTGTTCGGGCTGCGCCGGGCCAGGACGGTGTGGCAGGTTCCGGCTCGAGCCCGTCGTCTGAACGCCCGGCCGAACCGACCGAGGCCGAAACGACCGGCCGCCGCCGTATTCCCGGTCCGGTGGACTCGGTGCGGACCACGTCGGCAGCCCAGCGCTCCTCGCAGATCCGCGCCCGGGACCGGGCGGCTCTCCGTACGATCAAGGAGCTCGCCGAGAAAGAAGGCCAGCTCTCACCCGGCGGCCCGCTCACTCGCCGCCAGCTGCGGCTGCAGCAGCTGGCCGAGGAGACGGCTCCGGCGACCTCGGCCAACCCCATCGTTCCGATGCCGTCACCGCGGACCCGGCCGCAGCAGTCTCCCGCCTCCCAGGGCTCGGCCGCGGCTCCTGCCGCCTCTGATGCTGCCGGCGGCTCAAGTGCGGCTCCCGGCCCGAACACGGTCTCCGCTGCCCCGGCTGGTTCGGCTGGCACCGCTGGTAAGCGGCCGGAGGGAATGAGCGTTGAGCAGGCTCTGGCGGCGCGCGAGCTCCTCGCCGAGCAGGCGCGCAACCAGCTGGCGAAGATGGACCATATCGCGGCCACGGATCCCGACGCCGTCAATCCCGAGGTGCTGGCCGAGCAGATCGCCCTGGCCGAACGTGCAGCCGTCCTGAACCGGCGTGCGGCCGCGAAGCAGAAGCTGGCCGAGCAAAACAACCAGCCCGCGGAGGCCGGCCAAAAACAACCCGGCCAGAAGCCGCGCACTGACCAGCGGCCCGGCGGCCAGCCCGGCGGCACCAAGCCGGCAACTGACAACCCCGCCGTTGAGAACCAAGACAACGGCCCCTCGACGGCGAGTAACCTGGCCATGGTCACCCCGCTGGAATTCGTCGAGGTCCCTGGCGTGGAGCGGCCGGTTATGAAGCGCCCTGCCACGTCATACGTTCCGCTGGTCACAAACCCCAGCCCCAAGGTCCAGCCACCGAGGACTTCACGCCGTCCCGGCTCGCCGCGGCAGCGCGACGCCGGCCCCGTATCGGGCCGGGCGGGCGTGCTGGCCAGGGCGGAAGAGGCCGCGCAAGCAGCAGCCCGGACGCGCGGTACTGCCGCTTCTGCACTCGCGGAGCCACCCGCACAAATGGCCGACGCGCATTCGGGCATTTTGGCCGAGGAGGATTACGCGGCGCGGCCGCCGGTGGCCGCCAATGCCGCGTACGGCCTCGACCCCTTGGACGCCGCCACCGCCGGATTGGCCCGGGCCCGGCGCCTGCAGGCGCTCCAGCTGGGAATTCTGGTGCTCGGCGTCCTCGCCTTGATTGCCGGCATCGTCCTCATCATTACCGGGATGGCCCGCTAGCTACGAGGCCGCAGCAGCCCCTCGCCGTTGTATCCGTTCACGATTCCCGGCCCTGAGGCCGCCGAATCTTTTCCACTTATAAGCTTTACCGTCTACAAGGAGTCCCGTGACTGCAACCGATTCATCCATCGCCACAGCCCGCCACGCAGCCCGCGCTGCAGCGGAAAAATTGGCCGAGGACATTGTGGCCCTCGACGTCAGCGAGCGGCTTGCCCTTGCTGACGTCTTCCTGATCGCATCGGCGCCGTCCGAGCGCCAGGTCAACGCCATTGTCGACGGCATCGAGGATGAACTGTCCAAGTTCGACCTCAAGCCGGTGCGCCGCGAAGGCCGCTCCGGCGGCCGCTGGGTCCTGCTCGACTATGCCGACGTCATCATCCACGTGCAGCACGAAGAAGACCGCGTTTTCTACGCCTTGGAACGGCTCTGGAAGGACTGCCCGGTCGTGGATCTGCAGCTTGGAGACGACGTCTCCGCGAAGGCCTCCGCCGCTACCGAAACCGAGTAGAGGAGCGGGTGTATTCGCGCCTCTGCCTGAATATGCCCGATTTGGAATTTTCAGAAGTGCTGTTCTAAGATATTTGAGTTGCTCCGGAGAGAACGAATTCGGAGCAGCGAAAATTCGGGGCTGTGGCGCAGCTGGTAGCGCACCTGCATGGCATGCAGGGGGTCAGGGGTTCGAGTCCCCTCAGCTCCACCGAGAATCCGCCGGAACCCTTCAGGGTTCCGGCGGATTTTTTTGTGCGGGGATGAGCGCCGCGCCGCGCGTGCCGATTAGCGTCTCGCGGCAATCTGGCTTAAGCTAATCAGGTTGCTTTATCAGACCGGCCTTTCCGCCGGCCAGGCAAGACAACAGTTCGGGGCTGTGGCGCAGCTGGTAGCGCACCTGCATGGCATGCAGGGGGTCAGGGGTTCGAGTCCCCTCAGCTCCACCGAACGAGGCCCCGCTCATCGAGCGGGGCCTCACTGTTTTCCGGCCGGGATTCCCGGGCACCGGCCTCGCGGGAAGGGGCCTCGGCTCAGTGACTGTCCCTCCGCCCTAGGATGGAGCAGTGAACTCAGCCCTCGCCGACGTCGTGGTCATCGGCGCCGGGCAGGCCGGATTATCGGCCGCCTACCACCTCCAGCGCCGGGGCTTCGTTCCCGCCGGTGCGGGTGCCGGCGCGTCCGCAGCCGTTCGGCCACTGACCTACGTGGTGCTCGACGCCGAGGACGGCCCCGGCGGAGCCTGGCGCCACCGCTGGAAAACGCTCCTGATGTCCACCGTGAACGGCATCAGCGACCTGCCCGGCGTGCCGCAGCCTGCCCTGGACCCAGAAGAGGCGAGCTCGAGCTTCCTGAGCCGCTACTTCGCCGGCTACGAAGCCGAGCTGGCCCTCGCCGTCGAACGACCCGTCAAGGTCCGCGCCGTCCGCCGGGCGGACGCCTACCCTGCCGGGCGCCTGCTCCTGGAGACAAGCCGGGGGACATGGTCGGCGCGGGCGATCATCAACGCTACCGGCACCTGGACCCGGCCGTTCTGGCCGATCTACCCGGGACAGACCAGCTTCCGGGGCCGCCAGCTGCATGTGGCCGACTACGTCTCCGCCGAGGAATTCCGCGGGCAGCACGTGCTTGTGGTGGGCGGAGGCATCTCGGCCGTCGGTCTGCTCGATGAGATCTCCAAGGTCACCCGGACTACCTGGTTCACCCGGCGGGAACCCGTCTGGCGCGACGACGCCTTCGACCGGCAGGCCGGCCGGAGCGCCGTCGCCCTGGTCGAAGACCGCGTGCGGCAGGGACTTCCACCGCAAAGCGTCGTCTCCGTGACCGGGCTGATTTGGACGCCGGCACTGCGCGCAGCGGCGGCCCGCGGGGTGCTTGACCGCCACCCCATGTTCACCGGCATTGAACCTGGGGGAGTGCGGTTGGCGGACGGTAACTTCCTGGCCGCCGACGTCATCCTTTGGGCCACCGGCTTCCGGCCCGAACTCGAACACCTGGCCCCGCTGCACCTGCGTGGCCCCGGTGGCGGTATCACGATGGACGGCACCCGCGTTGCCGCGGAGCCGCGCGTCCACCTCGTCGGCTACGGCCCGTCCTCGTCCACCATCGGGGCGAACCGGGCGGGCCGGGCGGCGGTGGCCGGGGTGGCCGCGCTCCTTGCCGGTTCGGGATAACGTAAAACGTTGCACCACACCCCAAGCCTGATCACTGACAGCCCGACAAGAACGGCGGCGACCCGCGCGTGGCGGACACCAACCTTGAACTCCTCTTCTCCCGGCTCCGGAGGTTCCCCGACGTCGAGGCCGCCAACCTGCAGGCCTGGGACGCCACCGACCGGCTGCTGCTGGATACAGCCGCAGAACTCGTGGCAACGGGGGAAGTTCCTCGCGGCGGCAGGATCGCCGTCGTCGGCGACAACTACGGCGCGCTCACTCTCGGCGCGCTGGCGCTCGGTCTGTCGGACAGCACCAACGCCGCCGTCCGGGTGCACCAAGACCTCATCACCGGCGAACGCGCACTGCGCCGGAACGCCGCGGCAACCGGATTCACAGAAGGGTTCGCCCAGCTTCCGCTGCCCGCCGCCGTGGACGGCGCCGCGTTGGTCCTGCTCCAGCTGCCGCGCTCCCTTGCCGAACTGGAGGAGTTCGCCGACGCCGTGGCACGGCACGCCGCCGCCGACGTCGTGCTGCTGGCCGGTGGCAGGGTCAAACACATGAGCCTCGGCATGAACGCCGTGCTGGCGCGCTACTTCGGCGAGGTGCAGCCGCAACTGGCTCGGCAGAAATCCCGAATTCTGCGGGCGCGGGCGGCCAGACCGGCGGGCGGCGTCCCGCCCTTTCCGGTCGAGGAACGCAATACCGAACTGGATCTCGCGGTCTGCGCCCACGGCGCCGTGTTTGCCGGGACCGGACTGGATATCGGCACCCGCTTCCTCGCCGGCTTCCTGCCGGACATGCCGTTCGTGGAGCACGCCATCGACCTGGGCTGCGGCACCGGGATCCTGGCCGCCCTGTACGCGAGGAGCCACCCGGACGCCACGGTTACTGCCACCGACCGGTCGGCTGCCGCCGTCGAGTCGGCCCTCGGCACCGCCCGTGCCAACGGCCTGGACCGGCAGATCCAGGTCCTCCAGGATGACGCGATGAGCACCCTGCCGAACGGATGCGCCGGCATGGTCCTGCTCAATCCGCCCTTCCACCTCGGTGCTGCGGTCCACGCCGGCGCCGGCATCAAGCTCATCGAGGCGGCGGCCCGGGTTTTGGTTCCCGGCGGCGAACTTTGGACAGTGTTCAACAGCCACCTGCACTACCAGCCGGCACTGGAACGGCTGGTTGGCCCCACCGGTGAGGTGGGCCGCAACGCGAAATTCACGGTCACAGCCAGCGTCCGCAAGCCATCAAGCTAATCACGACGACGGCGCCGCGGTTGGCGCGCGGCACCGGTACCGCGATCAAAACAACGGTACGGACCAGGCAGCCGGTGACGTACCATTTTTGACATAGCAGTGCTTGGCCGGCCTTGAGAGGTACCAGTGACTGAGATGCGCACACCCTCGCCGCGGCGCGGAACGAACCTCCCGCGGATGGGGGATTTCAACCTTACGGTCATCCTGGATGCGATCCGGCGCGCCCCGGCCGGGCTTAGCCGCGTCGAACTGGCGCAGATCGTCGGGCTCTCGCCGCAGACCATCTCCAATATTTCCCGCCGGCTGCTCGATCAGCACCTCATCGTCGAGGCCGGCAAGGAGGGAACCGGCCCCGGGAAGCCCCGCACCATGCTCCGGCTTAACCCCGGCGGAATGTACGCCGTCGGCGTCCACCTGGACCCGGCTGTCCTCACCTTTGTCGTACTGGACCTCGTGGGCGCCGTCGTCCGGCATTCACGGATCAAGACTCCCTCCTGCACCGATCCGGCGGCGATCATCGACACCATCGCCGCCGAGATCAAGCAAGTGATTGACGACTCCGGCGTGGACCGCTCCAAGATCGCCGGACTCGGTGTCGCCTCGCCAGGGCCCATCGACCTGGTACACGGTGCCGTGGTGAATCCGCCGCTGCTACCGGGCTGGGAACGCGTTCCGCTCCGCGATGCCCTGGCCGCGGCGACCGGCCTGACCACGCTTTTGGACAAGGACGCGACGGCCGCCGCCGTCGCCGAGACCTGGGCCGGCGGCCCCAGCGGATCCGGCAGCTTCGTTTTCGTGTACATGGGTACCGGGATAGGGTGCGGCCTGGTCCTCAATGACGAGGTGCTCCGCGGGACCTCGGGAAATGCCGGGGAGATCGGCCACATCATGGTGGACCCTGACGGACCGCTGTGCGACTGCGGCCGGCGCGGCTGTGTGAAGTCCTCCGCGATCCCGCAGGTCCTCGTCGCCCAGGCGGAGGCGGCCGGCGTACTGGATGGTTCCCCCGGGGACCGGAGCGCCCCGGTGGTGCAGGAACGCTTCGCGGAACTTTGCGCGTTGGCTTACGGCGGCAACGAGGCGGCCTTGGACATTTTGCGGAAGTCGGCCGTGCTGGTCAGCCGGGCCGTCTCCGCGGTCACCAACACCCTGGACGTGGACCGTGTGGTGTTCGGCGGCCCGTTCTGGACCTGCCTCGCACCGGCGTACCTCGAACTGGTTCCGGGGCTGGTCGACGAACACAGCGATACGCGCAGGATCCACGGAATCGAGGTGGTGGGCACCGGCGTCGGCGACGACGTCGGAGCGATCGGGGCCGCCTGCCTGGTGCTGGAGCACACCCTGGCGCCGCGCTCCCAGCGGCTTCTGCTCGAGGGCTAGCCGGCCGCCGGTAGTGAACCGGGCGGCCGTTGACGTCAGCGTTGAGCCTCAGTCAATGTCCTCGAGGATGGTACCGAACGGGAGGGTGCTGTCCAGGTGGGCCTGGTGGTCGTGCGGATGGATCACCACCCGGACGCCGTGCAGCTTGTCGGCCGCCGACTGCATCAACACCGGCCGCACGGCTTTGACGACGCTCTCGCTCTGGCCGGCGAGATACTCCTGGTAACTGGCTGGAAGCTCGATCATGCCCTCAGGATAGACCTGCACCGCGAAGCGTGGGGAGGGCATTCACTCATCGACTGCTGGGCCCAAGCCCTTTTGACCCCTCAAGAGGACCGTTATGGAGCAGCCGGTTCAGGATTCCCAGAGGATCTCGTCGTCCACGACGCCGTCCTCGTCCGCGGAGGCCACGAGGAGCTCGTCGGTGAAGTGCGCGCCCAGGGTGAAGTCGAGCACGAAGTACCGCTCCGGCTGGCCCGGGAAGATCCCCACGTGGCCCAGCTTCAGCGCTTTCAGGAAGACCTGGTGGGTGAGCTCGGACTTGGTGTCGACGCCGAAGATCTGCTTTAGGTGTTCGGGCTTGATGACGTTGCAGTGGAAGCGGAGGTATTCCTGCGGGCTGCTGCCCTCCTGCTCCAGCTCCTCGGCAATCATCTCCCGGACCTGGTCCACGATTTCAGGCAGGAACCGCAGCCGGTAGTCGACCTTGTGCAGGGCGGCCTCGTCGAAGTGGTCGTGGGCGTTGACGTTAAGGTCAAGCTCCAGCGTCTGGCCGGCAAGTTCGTGTTTGGCGGCGAAGTTGTGGTCACGCCCGTGGTTGAGCTCGATCTCTCCGAAATGCCGGCTCGCTACCTTGCTCATGTCTTCAACATAGCCCTGAATACGGGCCCTTTCCAGCATCGGGGCCATTTACCCGATACCGGCCCCGGTAAAGGCCGGCGGACCGGTAGATTGTTCGGATGCAGACAGTAGCCGACACCGTTGCCCGCGCCCGAGAAGTCTTTGACAGTGGAACCACCCGCCCGCTGGCTTGGCGGCTGGAGCAGCTCGGCAACCTCCGGCGGATGCTGGTCGAGCGGCGCAGCGAGTTCGCCGCAGCGCTTGCCAGTGACCTCGGCAAGCATGAGACCGAGTCCCAGATGACGGAGATCGGCTTTGTCACGGCGGAAGCCCTGCACCTGGAGAAACACCTGGAAGCGTGGCTGCGGCCGCGCCCGGTGTCCGTGCCGCTCGCCGTGCTGCCCGCGAAAGCCTGGACCCAGTTGACCCCGCTGGGCGTCGTGCTGGTCATCGGGCCCTGGAACTATCCGCTGCAGCTGGTGCTGGCACCCCTGGCCGGAGCCCTTGCTGCAGGCAACACCGTGGTGCTGAAGCCCAGCGAGCACGCCCCGGCGACCTCGGCCGCCCTGGCCCGCTGGGTCCCGGAGTACCTGCCCGGCGCCGCTTCCGTCGTCGAAGGCGGCATCCCCGAAACGTCGGCACTGCTGGCGGAGCGCTTTGACCACATCTTCTTCACCGGCGGGGAGGTGGCAGCCAAGGTGGTGATGCGCGCCGCTGCCGAGCACCTGACCCCCGTCACCCTGGAGCTCGGCGGAAAGTCACCGGCCTACGTGGATGCGACGACGGACCTGGCGAAGGCCGCCAAACGGCTCGCCTGGGGCCGGTTCATGAACGCCGGACAGACCTGTGTGGCACCGGACTACATCCTCGCCACCGAGGACGTGCTGGCACCGCTGGAGCAAGAACTGGTAAAGGCCATCCGCGCACTGTTCGGACCGGACTCGGCGCGCAGTGATTCCTACGGCCGGATCATCAACGACCGGCACTTCCAGCGCCTCGCCGGGCTCGCGGACAGCAGCACCGTGGTGCACGGCGGCGAGCGTGACGCCGCCAGCCGGCACTTCGCCCCCACGTTGCTCCGCCCGGCTCCCGGCGACGCGGTGATGGCGGAGGAGATCTTCGGCCCGCTGCTGCCGCTGGTCCCGGTGAGCGGCGCGGACGAGGCGATCCGGACGATCAACGCCGGGCACAAGCCGCTGGCCCTCTACGTCTTCAGCGACGACGCCGACACCCGGCAGGCGTTCGCCGAACAGACCTCCTCGGGCGCGCTGTGCTTCGATGTTCCGGCCGCACACCTGACTGTTCCCGGCCTGCCGTTTGGCGGGGTGGGCAACAGCGGCATGGGCAATTACCACGGCGAGTACTCGCTGAAGACGTTCTCGCACGAGCGTTCCACCCTCTCGAAGCCGCTCTGGCCGGAGACCCTGGCGGTGATTTTCCCGCCGTACACCAAGGTCAAGCACCGGATCATCAGCACCCTCGTCTCGCCATCCGGAAAACTCAGCAAGAGGCTCGGCAGGAAGACCGGCAAGAAGACCGGGCAGTAGTCCGGGCAGTTGCCAGCCCAGTGGGGCACCCGGGGTTCAGGGCCGGCGGGTGGTGCCGAGCTTGTGCAGTGTGTCCGAGAGCAGCTCCACGAACAGCTGGACCTGGGCCGTCTGTTTTTCCTTGGGCAGCAGCGCGAAGACGTTTCGCGCCAGCCGGATTTCCGGGACGTCGAGGACCACGACGCCGTCGGGCTGGTGCAGCAGCGCCAGTTCCGGCACCAGCGCCGCCCCCAGCCCGGCGGCCGCCATCTCGAGGCTGGCGTGGAAGTCATCGCTGTTGGCGACCACCCGCGGGTGCAGGTTGCAGCTGGCGAAGAGCCGTTCGATCACCGTCGCATCGGAGGTGCCCGGGTGGTGCATGATCCAGGGCATGTCCGAGAGGTGGTCGGGGGCCACTTTGGAGCCCGGTCCGATACCCCAGCCCGCCGGCAGCACCACCCGGAAGTCGTCGTCGCCAATCCACTGCCGGTTTATGGTGTGCGGCCATGCCAGACCGGATTGGCCCACCTGGTAGACCAGCGCCACGTCGAGCTCCCCACCGGCGCGCAGCCCCTGAATGGTCTGGCCGGGTTCGGCCACTGACACCCGCAGCTCGATACCCAGCTTCTTCCACGCCGGGTTCTGCAGGATCCGGGGAAGCACGTAGGTCGCCAGGGACGGGAAGATCCCCAGCCGGAGTTCCTGGCTGGCGCTGTTCTCGGTGCGGGCCGCCGCCGCCATCAGCGCATCGATGTCGGTGAGCACCTTGGCCGCGTGCCGGGTCATGACGACGGCGGCTTCGGTGGGGTGGATGCTGCGGGCTGAGCGCTGGAACAGGCCCACGCCGGTGTCCCGCTCCAGGGCAGACATCTGCTGGGAGACTGCCGATGCCGTGTAACCCAGCCGGGTGGCGGCCGCCGCAAACGAGCCCAACCGGACCACTTCAACCAGCGTTCGGAGGTGCACGGGGTTGATCACGGTCGGCCCTTCGGTGGTTGCGGTGCGGCGGGAGCGGAATCCCGCTTCATTCTGGCACATTGGTCCTCAAGCAGCTGCGGGGAAATCAGACTCATCCGGCTGGCCAACGGTTACGAATCGCCCTTAGCAAGATCTTTCAGGACGATTCCGGCGAAGCAACAGGAGCAGACCAGTGCAGCAAGCAGCAAGCATCCCGGACGGACGGCGGGTTGCCGTGATTGGAAGCGGAGTGGCCGGCCTGACCGCGGCCTACGTCCTGAACCGGCGGGATGAGGTGACGGTGTTCGAGGCCGACGCCCGGCTGGGCGGCCACGCCCACACCCACGACGTCGGCCAGGCCGACGGGTCCGTGCTGGGCATCGACACCGGGTTCATCGTGCACAACGAACGGACCTACCCCACCCTGCTGCGGCTCTTCCGGGACCTCGGGGTCCAGACCCAGGACTCGGAGATGAGCATGTCCATCCGCTGCGACGGCTGCGGGCTGGAATACGCCGGCGCCCGGGCCGGCGCTCGCGGCATCATCCCGCGGCCGTCCACCCTGTTGCGCGGCCGCTACCTGCTGATGCTGCTGGAGGTCACCCGCTTCTACCGTCGGGCCCGCGCCCTGCTCGCGGAGGCGGAGGCAGCCGGGGCCAGTGCGCCTGCACCCGAGCTGACCCTCGGCGAGTTCCTGGACCGGGAAAAGTTCAGCAGCTACTTCATCGTCCACTTCATGACCCCGGTGGTGAGTGCCGTCTGGTCCTGCGACCCCACCACGGCTCTGGCGTATCCGGCCCGGTACCTCTTTACCTTCCTTGGCCACCACGGGCTCCTTGGCGTGAAAGGCTCCCCGCAGTGGCGCACCGTCACCGGCGGCTCTCGCAGCTACGTGGACAAAGTAGCCGCGACGCTGCCGGACGTCCGGCTCTCCAGCCCGGTCGTCCGCGTCCGCCGCCACTCCGGCGGGGTGGAGATCACCACGCAGAGGGCGGCCGGTGGTGTACGTGCCGGCGGTGCAGTTGCCGGCACGGAGACGACGGAGAACTTCGACGCCGTCGTCATCGCCACACACCCGGCGCAGGCACTGCGGATGCTGGGCGATGCCTCCCCGGCCGAGCGCGAGGCGCTGGCCGGCATGCCGTACTCGGTCAACCACACCGTCTTCCACCGCGACGACGCGGTGCTGCCGGCCAGCGACAACGCCAAAGCCTCCTGGAACTACCGGCTGCCGTCCTGCGACGCCCGCCCCGACCGGGTGCTGGTCAGCTACGACATGACCCGGCTGCAGCGGCTGGAACCGGCCGACGGCAAGCGCTACATTGTCAGTCTCGGCGAATCCGAACTGATCGGGGACGGCACGGTGCTGGAGCAGATGGTCTACGAACACCCGCAGTACACCCCCGATTCACTGCGCGCCCAGCAGCAGATCCTGGGCCTCGGCGACGGCCGGCTGGCCTTCGCCGGCGCCTACCACGGGTGGGGCTTCCACGAGGACGGCGCCCTCTCCGGAGTCCGCGCCGCCGCCAGGCTGGGACGCGAGTGGGAACCGGCCGGCATTCCTGAACTGCAGGACGCCGGACTGCAGGATGCCGCACCGCGGGCGGCCGCCCTGGAGGGCGCATGAGCAGCAACACAGCGATCTACCGGACCTCGATAGGCCACGTGCGGCAGACGCCGCTGCGCAACACCTTCACCTACCGCAGTTACAGCTGGTACGTCGACGTCGATAGCCTGCCCAGGCTGCCGCGCTGGCTTGCCCCGCTGGCCGGGTTCTCCGCCGCGGACCATCTCGGCGATCCGGCCGGGACGCTGCGCGGCAACGTTGAAGCCTACCTGGCCACGCAGGGGATCACGCTCGACGGCGGCCGGATCACCATGCTGGCCGGCGCGCGCGTCTTCGGCCACGTCTTCAACCCGCTCAGCCTGTTCTGGTGCCACGACGCCGACGGGGCACTGCGCTGCGTGGTCGCTGAAGTCCACAACACCTACGGCGAACGGCACTGCTACCTGCTTGAGACCGACGCGGCGGGCCGGGCCACCGTGCCCAAAGCGTTTTACGTCTCGCCGTTCAACGACGTCGATGGCCGGTACCGGATGAAGCTGCCCGAGCCGGCCGAACGTCTCGCCGTCTCCATCGTGCTGGAACGCGACGGCCAAAAGCCTTTCGTCGCCACGATGGACGGCGTCCGCAGCGAAGCCACCGTACCGAACGTCCTGGCAGCGGCGCTCGCCGTCCCGCTGGCGCCGCTGCGGGTCGCAGTGCAGATCCGCTGGCAGGGAATCAAGCTTTGGGCGCGCCGGCTGCCCGTTATCAAAAGACCACACCACCCCTCACAGGAGGCAGTCCAGTGACCATGACCGAAGCGACCGGATCCCCGACCGGTTCCCCAGAACGATTCCTGGCGACGGAAACCACGACGCCGGCCGTGCCCTACACCGTTCCGCAGCCACCGGCCGTCATTGATGCCGCAGTCTGGCCCAGCATCGCCGCCGTGCCCTCAAGCCTGAAGGCCCGGCTGGCCGGCCGGGTCGCGGACATGATCTTCCGTGCCGCCGTGCGCAGCCTCCCGCTGGAGGTCCGCTTCCCGGACGGCACCGTCCTGGGTAAGGGCGCATCCGGCCAGCCGGCGTCGGGCGGCCGGTACCCGGTCATGACGATGAACCGTCCCGAGGTCTTCGCCGCCCGGCTTGGCGACAGCGGACTCATCGGCCTGGGCGAGTCGTATATGGCCGGCGACTGGGACGCCGATGACCTGACCGCCGTGATGGAAGTCTTCGCCGCCCGGGTCGGCAACCTTGTTCCCGAGCCACTGCAGAAGCTGCGCGGCCTCTACCTGCCGCGCACGCCGCGCACCGAGCGCAACACCGAGCAGAACACCCGCTCGAACATCTCCCGGCACTATGACCTGTCCAACGAGCTCTTCGCCACGTTCCTGGACAGCACCATGACGTACTCCAGTGCGCTCTTTCCGGAAAGCGGTGACGCGCTGCGGCAGGTCGCCTGGGACGGCCTGGCCGCGGCACAGCAGGCGAAGATCGACCGGCTGCTGGACAAGGCAGGCGTCACGGCCGGCACCCGGGTGCTGGAAATCGGCACCGGCTGGGGCGAACTCGCCCTCCGCGCCGCGGCCCGCGGCGCGACGGTTTACTCGGTGACCCTGTCCAGCGAGCAGCAGGAACTGGCCCGCAAACGCGTCGCCGACGCCGGCTACACCGACGCGGTCACCATTGAGCTCAAGGACTACCGGGCGGTGGAAGGCGAGTACGACGCCGTCGTGTCCGTGGAGATGATCGAGGCGGTCGGCTACGAATATTGGGCCACCTACTTCCAGACCATCGAACGGGTGCTGGCCCCCGGCGGGAAAGTCGCGATCCAGGCCATCACCATCGGCCACGACCGGCTGATCGCCACCCGGACCAGCTACACCTGGGTGCACAAATACATCTTCCCCGGCGGTGTCATCCCGTCGGTCCGGGCGATCGAGGAGATCACCGAGAAGCAGACCGGCCTCCGGGTCCGGGAACGCCTCGCCATGGGCGAGCACTACGCCCAGACCCTGCGGCTCTGGGAGGAACGCTTCATGGCCCGTGGCGAAGAGGTCCGCGCCCTAGGCTTCGACGAGGTCTTCCAGCGGATGTGGCTGTTCTACCTGTGCTACTCCCGCGCCGGCTTCGAGACCGGCTACCTGAACGTGCAGCAGATCGTGCTGGACAAGGTTGCCTCGAAGCGAGCCGCAGCATGACCGGCGCGCTGGCAAGCACCATCGCCGAGGTCCTGCGCCCGGTGGTGGGCGGGGACCTGCCGGTCCGGCTGGTTGTGTGGGACGGCAGCGAGGCCGGACCGGCCGGGGCTCCGGTGGTCCGGCTCACTTCGCCGAACGCTATCCGCCGGCTGCTCTGGGCGCCGGGGGAGCTGGGCGCGGCGCAGGCTTACGTCACCGGGGAGCTGGACGTCGACGGCGACCTCAACTCCGCGCTCGAGCACCTGTGGAAGGTGGTCCGGGACCGCGGCCTGTCCGGCATCCGCCCCACCCCTGCGGTGGTCGCCGGCGTGGCCCGGATCGCGAAGGCCGCCGGAGCCCTCGGCGCCCCGCCGGCGCCGCCGGCCAGCCAGGCCCAGGTGAAGGGCCGGCTGCACAGCCTGATCCGCGACCGCGCCGCCATCAGCCACCACTATGACCTCAGCAATGACTTCTACTCGCTGATCCTTGATCCGCAGATGGCCTACTCCAGCGGATACTGGACGGACTCGTCCGAAGGCTACGGGCTGGAGGACGCCCAGCGGGACAAACTCGATCTGGTCTGCCGCAAGATCGGGCTCAAGCCCGGGATGCGGCTGCTCGACGTCGGCTGCGGCTGGGGTTCGCTGAGCCTGCACGCGGCGCAGTACTACGGCGTCGACGTCGTCGGCGTCACGCTCTCCGTGGAGCAGAAAGCGTTCATCGACGCGCGGATTAAGGAACGCGGGCTCGAGGGGCACGTCGAGATCCGGGTGCAGGACTACCGCGAGATCCCCGACGGCCCGTTCGACGCCGTCGCCTCGATCGAGATGGGCGAGCACGTCGGGCAGCGGAACTACCCGGTGTACGCCGCCGCGCTGTGCTCCAACGTGGTCCCCGGCGGCCGCGTGCTGGTGCAGCAGATGTCCCGGCACGGCAAGCACCCCGGCGGCGGCCCGTTCATTGAATCCTTCATCGCCCCGGACATGCACATGCGCCCGGTCGGGGAGACGCTGGAGTTCCTGGAGGCCGCGGGCCTGGAGATCGAGGGTGTGCAGGGGATGCGCCGCGACTACGTCCGCACCCTTGAGGCCTGGTTCGCCCGCTTCGAGCAGAACCACGACGACGCCGTCGAGATGATGGGCAAGGAGATTGCCCGGGTGTGGCGGCTGTACCTTGTCGGCGCGCTAAGAAGTTTCGCCGAGGGTCGGATGGGAGTGGACCAGATCCTCTGCAGCCGGCCGGAGTAGCCGGCGGGGCATAAATAACGGCACAGAAGGCGGGTACCGGAAGGTGCCCGCCTTCTCTGTGCTCTCGCCCACCACATGTAGTGTGTCCGCCCACTTCGGACCCCAGCTGCGTAGAACCCCGACACGCCGTCTCCGGCGCGACACGCGGGGCGGTTAATTGTGGCTAACTACTCCACAGGGTGTGGATTTCGTCCGCGAAAACGGCTGGAATCCGGACATTTTGAAGGCCCTTGCTTGTGGATTAAAGGTGGGTTAAATGACATACTTGTAATACATCATCTTGGGGTCCACGCGGGGCTCTTGCACTACATGTAGTATCGACATACAGTTCGAGCGGAGCGGTTGTAGACCGCAAGGCGAGGCCAGTAACGGATAAGGATTCCTGTTCCGAGTCGGCCCCACCGGACACGAACCACAGACTTCAACAAAGGGGACCAGGACATGACCGTTACGGTTTACACGAAGCCGGCTTGCGTGCAGTGCAACGCTACCTACCGCGCTCTCGACAAGAAGGGCATCGCCTACCAGAGCGTCGACATCTCCCAGGATGCCGAGGCCCTCGAGCGCCTCAAGTCCCTGGGCTACATGCAGGCTCCGGTCGTCGTTACGGACCAGGACCACTGGTCGGGCTTCCGCCCGGACAAGATCGAAGAACTGGCGCAGGCTGCCGCCGTCGCGGTCGCCTGAAAGCCGGCACACGGCACCACCACGTCGGATGAGGTGACTCCCATGGCTGCACCGGCAACCGCCGGACCGCCGCTGGCAACGGACACTGTGGACTCAGCCACGATCCGGACCACCAGCAGCCACCTCATCTACTTTTCCTCCACCTCCGAGAACACCAAACGCTTCGTGCAGAAGCTCGGTGTCGACGCCGCCCGCATTCCCCTCCTCGCGAGGGAACCGGCGCTGCTGGCAACCGAACCGTACGTGCTGGTGCTTCCCACGTACGGAGGGACCGGGGGAGAGGGATCCGTTCCGAAGCAGGTCATCCGCTTTCTGAACGATCCGAGGAACCGGCAACAGCTCCGTGGAGTGATCGGGGCGGGCAACACGAACTTTGGGGACAACTACTGCATGGCCGGCGACATCGTGGCCGTGAAGTGCAAGGTCCCGCACCTATATCGATTTGAACTCATGGGGACGCCGGAAGACGTTGGCCGAGTACAACAAGGATTGGAAGAATTTTGGACACGACTGTCGCAAGAACAGAAGTAAGCGCCGAGAAGCACACGGTGCCCGGCGAGAAGCCGGCGATGCCGGCCGCCTACCAGGGCCTGGGCTACCACGAGCTCAACGCCATGCTGAACCTCTACGGCCCGAACGGCGAGATCCAGTTCGAGGCCGACCGCGAGGCCGCGCACCAGTACTTCCTTCAGCACGTGAACAACAACACCGTGTTCTTCCACGACCTTGAGGAAAAGCTCGACTACCTCGTGAAGAACGAGTACTACGAGCGCGAAACCCTCGACCAGTACACGATGAACTTCATCCGCGAGCTCTACAACCGCGCGTACAAGAAGAAGTTCCGCTTCGAGACCTTCCTGGGTGCGTTCAAGTTCTACACCTCGTACACGCTGAAGACGTTCGACGGCAAGCGCTTCCTGGAGCGCTACGAGGACCGCGTCTGCATGGTGGCCCTGCACCTGGCCCGCGGCGACGAGAAGCTGGCCACCCAGATGGTCGATGAGATCATCGAAGGCCGCTTCCAGCCTGCGACCCCGACGTTCCTGAACGCCGGCAAGAAGCAGCGCGGCGAGCTGGTCTCCTGCTTCCTGCTCCGCATCGAAGACAACATGGAATCGATCGGCCGGTCCATCAACTCCGCGCTGCAGCTGTCCAAGCGCGGCGGCGGCGTGGCCTTCGCGCTGACCAACATCCGCGAGGTCGGCGCGCCGATCAAGCAGATCGAGAACCAGTCCTCCGGCGTCATCCCCGTGATGAAGCTCCTCGAGGACAGCTTCTCCTACGCCAACCAGCTTGGTGCCCGCCAGGGTGCCGGAGCGGTGTACCTGCACGCGCACCACCCGGACATCTACCGCTTCCTGGACACCAAGCGCGAGAACGCGGACGAGAAGATCCGCATCAAGACCCTCTCGCTCGGCGTCGTGATCCCGGACATCACCTTCGAGCTGGCCAAGAAGGACGAGGACATGTACCTGTTCTCGCCGTACGACGTCGAAAAGGTCTACGGCATGCCGTTCTCCGACGTCTCGGTCACCGAGAAGTACTACGAGATGGTGGACGATTCCCGGATCAAGAAGACCAAGATCAAGGCCCGCGAGTTCTTCCAGACCCTCGCCGAGATCCAGTTCGAATCCGGCTACCCGTACATCATGTTCGAGGACACCGTGAACCGGGAAAACCCGATCGACGGCAAGATCATCATGTCCAACCTGTGCTCGGAGATCCTCCAGGTCAGCCAGCCCACGACGTACCACGATGACCTGTCCTACGACCAGACCGGCAAGGACATCTCCTGCAACCTGGGTTCGCTGAACATCGCCAAGGCCATGGACTCGCCGGACTTCGGCCTGACCATCGAGACGGCCATCCGTGCGCTCTCGGCGGTGTCGGACATGTCCAACATCACCTCGGTGCCCTCGATTGCCCGCGGCAATGACCAGAGCCACGCAATCGGCCTGGGCCAGATGAACCTGCACGGCTACCTGGCCCGCGAGCGGGTGCACTACGGCTCCGAAGAGGGCATCGACTTCACGAACATCTACTTCTACTCGGTGGTGTTCCACGCGGTCCGGGCCTCCAATCTGCTGGCCATCCAGACCGGCCAGACCTTCGGCGGCTTCGAGAAGTCCAAGTATGCAACAGGTGAGTTCTTCGACAAGTACACCAACCGGGAGTGGGTCCCGCAGACGGCGAAGGTTGCCGAGCTGTTCCAGAACATCCACATCCCCACCCAGGATGACTGGCGCGAGCTGAAGGCTTCCGTCATGGAGCACGGCATCTACAACCAGAACCTGCAGGCCGTCCCGCCGACCGGCTCGATCTCCTACATCAACAACTCCACGTCCTCGATCCACCCGGTGGCGTCCAAGATTGAGATCCGCAAGGAAGGCAAGCTGGGCCGCGTGTACTACCCGGCGCCGTACCTGACGAACGACAACCTGGAGTACTACCAGGACGCGTACGAGATCGGCTACGAGAAGGTCATCGACACGTACGCCGCGGCCACGCAGCACGTGGACCAGGGCCTGTCCCTGACGCTGTTCTTCAAGGACACCGCCACCACGCGTGACATCAACAAGGCCCAGATCTACGCCTGGAAGAAGGGCATCAAGACGATCTACTACATCCGTCTCCGCCAGCTCGCGCTGGAAGGGACTGAGGTGGAAAACTGCGTCTCATGCATGTTGTAATCAACCGGAAAAGGTTGACTTTCAGTAAGGGATGAGATGATGGAGACGACGACGGCGACGGGCGGTTTGGTCTACGGCATCCGGCTTCGGCGGGAGGTTGAGTACCGCTACGTTGGTATCACGACCAAGACGGCCAGTCGTCGTTTCCGTCAGCACCTCCGCGTTGCTGCAGAGGGGCGCAAGACGCCGTTCTACGACTGGGTCCGGAAACAGAATCCCTCGGATCTCATCGCGGACGAGCTGGACTGGGTTGAGGGGTTGCAGGAGCTGGGCCAGGCCGAGATGGATTGGATCAGCTATCTGCGTCGCGAGGGGGATCGGCTACTGAACCTGTCGGAAGGTGGCATGGGACCGACCGGGGTGGTGTGGACCGAGGAGATGCGGGAGGCCGCGCGAATCCGGAACACCGGGCGGAAGGGGTTGAGCCGACCCGGCGCTGCAAATCCTTTCTACGGTGGAAAGCACAGTGACGAGCAGCGCAAGAAGTGGGAAGTTACTCGCAAGGGAACGAACTCCGGCGCTCACAATCCGAACTTCGGCAAGTTCGGGGCGGACCACCCGAGCTTTGGCCACAAAATGAGCGAGGAATCCCGGAAGGCTCTTTCGGAAGCCAGGAAGGGCACGGGGAATCCCAACTTCGGTAAGAAGCTAAGCGCTGAGACCCGTGCGAAAATATCCGCGGCTCAGAAGGGCAAGCCGAAGCCCATCAGCCAGCGCAGTGCACACACCAGGCACCATACAAATAAAGGCATCGAGAAAGCCGACTGCAACTATTGCGTCGAGGACTCGGCCAAACCAAGTCTCTCTTCAGAAAGCGAGTCGGAGTCATGACAGAAAAAGTGAAGCTTCTCACCCACGTTCAGGCCATCAACTGGAACCGCATCCAGGACGACAAGGACGTTGACGTCTGGAACCGCCTGGTCAACAACTTCTGGCTGCCGGAGAAGGTGCCGCTGTCCAACGACGTCCAGTCGTGGAACACGCTGACCCCGGCTGAGCAGCAGCTCACCATGCGCGTCTTCACCGGCCTGACCCTGCTGGACACCATCCAGGGCACCGTCGGCGCCGTCTCGCTGATCCCGGACGCGCTCACCCCGCATGAAGAGGCCGTCTACACGAATATCGCGTTCATGGAGTCGGTGCACGCCAAGAGCTACTCGTCCATCTTCTCCACCCTGGCCTCCACCAAGGAGATCGACGAGGCGTTCCGCTGGTCCACCGAGAACGAGAACCTTCAGAAGAAGGCCCAGATCGTCATGGACTACTACCAGGGCGACGACCCGCTGAAGCGCAAGGTTGCCTCAACGCTGCTGGAGAGCTTCCTGTTCTACTCCGGCTTCTACCTGCCGATGTACTGGTCCTCGCGGGCCAAGCTGACGAACACGGCCGACCTGATCCGCCTGATCATCCGCGACGAGGCCGTGCACGGCTACTACATCGGCTACAAGTTCCAGCGCGCCCTGGAGACCGTTTCCGAGGAGCGCCGGCAGGAGATCAAGGACTACACCTTCGAGCTGCTCTTCGAGCTGTACGAAAACGAGGTCCAGTACACGCACGACCTGTACGACGGCGTCGGCCTGGCCGAGGACGTCAAGAAGTTCCTGCATTACAACGCCAACAAGGCCCTGATGAACCTGGGCTACGAGGCCATGTTCCCGGCATCCGTCACCGATGTGAACCCTGCCATCCTCTCGGCCCTGTCGCCGAACGCGGACGAGAACCACGACTTCTTCTCCGGGTCGGGTTCGAGTTACGTGATTGGCAAGGCTGTTAATACCGAGGATGACGACTGGGACTTCTAGGTTGTTGTGAGATCGGAAGCTAGTTGGCGATTTGAGAACTAGTTGGCGAACGAGTCCTGGATCGTTGGCGAAAAACTGGCCTAGTTGGCGGTACCACCAGGAGCCAGATTCAGAGCAGATTGACCCAGAGTCCCCTTGACTTCGATAAACGAGCACCATCTAGTTGCCATCCGGGCTGCCAACTAGATGGTGCTTGTTCAGAAACTCTGTCGTCGGTCAGCTTCGGTACGTGCTTGATGGGTTACCGATCATCGGGTGCAGCTGATGCGTAGAGCGGAAACAGCTTTGACGGAGGTTGGGACTTTCTAATGAGCGTGACGACCGCGGCCACTATGCGGAGGACGTCGTAAGGGCGCCTATCAAGGCGTAAAGAAGCAGGCCGATCGAAATCACGGTAAAGATCGCCACCGTGGTCCGTCCTCGGAAAGGCTGGCCATCGGATGACCGTTTGGAACGTGCGTAGAGCATGCTGCCTCCAAGAATGAGCAAGCCTGCAAACAGCGGTATCAAGGGCCAATAGGTCATCGAGCTACCTCCTGCGTGGGCGCTCGGGAGCGAGCACAGGATGATCATCGACTACGTTTGTCGCTTGGGGCAATAACTGAACCCAATACTTTCGCAAACAACGAGGACTATTCACGGTCAGTAGCATCGTGCGTGGACCTGGATCAGGCCGTCTTAGTGGCCCTGAATGAGGTTGACATAGTCAGTGGGAGTTGGGTTCAGCGGTCTTTTCGGAGTACAGGCATCGGGCACGCTAGTCGATCGGGGTAGTTGTGCTCTTTCCGCTCGGGGCTCGGGACGAGCCCCGCCTGGAGCGCCGCGGATCCGGTCAGCCCAGCCAGCGCCACCAGCGTGACTGCCCCGGTTCCGGCGTCGCTTCCGGCTCCGGCTCCTCGCCCAAAGCCAGCGCGGCCTCGACGATGTCGTCCGTGGTGAGCGTCATGACGGCCTCACGATCGAGCGCGTCCAGACTTTGTTCCTCGTCGAGCGACAGCCGCAGGGCCTGGCGGTTGAGCGCCTGCTCGAACAGCGTGCGGGCGAACCGCGCGTTGCCGGAGTCCTCGCCCGCGTGGAGCCCGGCGAGGATGCGGCGCAACATCTGGTCCCCACCCGGCTCCAGCGTGTACTCGTGCTGGGCCAGCATCTGGTGGAAGATCGTCTGGAGTGCGTCGACGGAGTAGTCGGGGAACGTTATCTCGCGGGCGAAACGGGAGCGCAGTCCGGGGTTCGAGAGCAGGAAGGACTCCATCAGCTGCGGGTACCCGGCCACGATCACGACCAGGCGGTGGCGGTGGTCCTCCATCCGCTTAAGCAGGACCTCGATCGCCTCGGGGCCGAAGTCCATCCGGCCGTCCTCCGGGGCCAGCGCGTAGGCCTCGTCGATGAACAGGACGCCGTCCAGCGCACGCCGAATCACTCTGTCCGTCTTGATGGCGGTCGCGCCGACGTACTGCCCCACCAGCCCCGAACGGTCGACCTCGACCAGATGGCCTTTCTGCAGCAGACCGACCGCGCGGTACATCTCGGCCAGGAGCCGCGCCACGGTGGTCTTGCCCGTGCCCGGATTTCCGAGGAACACCAGATGCTGTGATGTGGCCACCTCCGGCAGGCCGTGCGCCTTACGGCGGGCCTGGACCTGGAGCAATGCGACGAGGGCCCGCACCTGTTCCTTCACGGTCTCTAGTCCGACCAGCGCGTCGAGTTCGGCCTGCACCTCGGACAGCGGCCGGGCCGGCCCGGGCCTCGGACCGATGAGATCGCCGACCAGCTCGTCAACGCGCTCGGACCCGGGCAGCTTGAACTGATCGGCGAGATGGCCGATGGTTTCACGCAGGTCGTCGAGCGGATTGCGGCTGGCAGCCATGCATCCACTGTAGTACTCAATTCCCGACCGCGGCGTCCCGCCCCGAGCTGAATTGGCGCTGACTAGACTGCCTGGCCCACCCGGTGTGCAGCGGCTTCGGAAAGGATAGGGGAGGGCTTAAACCCCTTGAACGTCAGGTATAGCCCGAGGGACAGTTCCCAAAGGAAGATGGGCAGGGTCGCCACCGCGGACAGGACGGAAACCTGGTTGTTCAGGCCGAACATGCTGAGGATCGCCGACAGAAGCAGCAGTGGGGCCCCGATCAGTCCCAGGATGGGGATAACCCGCGGTACGAGCCGGGATCGGAACAGAAGGTAACCCAGCAGCAACGCGTTGACGGCCGGGATAGTCCCAGGTCCCACCAGGAACGTAGCATTCCGGACGGCCACAAGTGCCTGGCCGGCACTGAATAGTGACCCCGGATCCGCTCCGGCGGTTCCGCTCTGCCTCAGCGACACCACCGCCAACAGGCTAACAACGCCGATAGCGATGACGGCGGCTTCGAACAACCGCGCGGTGACAAAGCCAAGCGCCACGCTCTCGTTCTGCCGCTTGACCACCGGGAACAGGGCCACTGCGGTGCCCACGCAGGCGAAGGCGTTGATCAAATCAAGAAGGCATCCCCAGACCACGCTTGTGTCGTTGCCGGCGCTGACCACGTAGTCCGCATGATTCAACACGGGCTCCAAAAGGAAAACTGCAGGAATGGAGCTCGCGAAAGTAACGAGGTAGAACACTCCCGCAGTGAGCGCGGTCTTCCTGGTTGACTCCAATGTCACTCTTTCCATGGGATGGTTCGTGCGGCTGGCCATAGCCTAGCGAGCCCCCACCGTAGCGCCGCCCTTTAGTGCGAGCAGTGCCAGCCCGAGCATCTCGATCCCGGTCCACACGAGCGTCCCGCCCCAAAATTCGGGGGAGAAGCTGAGCGCCCCGTCGTGGAGCGCCACACCCGCGAAGTAGGCCGCCCAGAACACAACGGGAGAGAGGGCCACTGCGGTCAGGAGCCTTCCGGGGCGGTCCGGAGCGGGGCGCGCCACCGCCCACACCACACCTACAAGCACGGAACCCACGATGGCGGCCGGCACGAGCCAGGCGTCTCGCATCGCCACCATGAGCTGCATCCCCAGTGAGGGGACCAACACGAGAGCTGCCGGCACTATGGGGTGCAGCCGCCACCGTAGCGACAGCAAGAGGACCGGCACGAAGAGCACCACCGTGGAGACGAAGAAGGATCCCAAGGCGACCAAGATGCTCGACGACGTCGGGACCGTCACGCCGGGCTGGCCGCCGGCCGCGCCAACGTACGTCTGCACGAGCCCATGGCGAGCGAAGACCGCGAACTCCTGCAGGATGAACGCCGCGACCATCCCGGAGAGCAAGGCACTCACGACGGCGGGTACCAGTTCCCGCCGTGACCTGGCGGGCGTGCGCAACGCCGCGGAAAACGGCGCGCTGAGGATGAGGAGACCGCCCGCCGCGAGCCCCAAATGGGACGGGCTGAACAGCGCCTTGAGGCTCTGCTCAATACCGAACACGGAATGCCAGGCGAAGTCGGCCACCCCGGAGCCGAGGAAAAGCACGACCCCGACTGCCGCGGCCCCGTAGCCGGCCGGGACCGCTTCCGTCCACCGCGCGCCCGGGACGTGCCGGCGCCAGGTCAGAGCGGCGATCCAGAGGGCGCAGACCGCGAAGCCGGAGTACAACAGCGCATGCCACGGCGTGAAGAACGTCTCGAGGTCATGGAGATTGTTGTGCGCCCAGCCGTCCACGTAGGTCCCGGTAAGGAGCCAAACCCCGGCTGCGAGGGTTACGAAGTCTTCGGCGACCGTGGTGGGGCGGTGAACCGATACCGGCGAAATAGCAAAAGCATTAGCTGCTGCGGCGTCCATGGGTCCACAGTAGATCTCGCCGCCTTTCAGGACGAGAGGTAATCGCTGCTGCGGGGCGGTCAAGCAGGCATGCGATCAACAGCGGTGCCTCAGAATGCGTAGCGGATCCGGCAGTAGGGCGTGATCTCGGCAATGAGGTCCGTCAGCTGCTGCACGTAGCCGGCCTTGGCTCCTGACCGGTACCGGACGTTGGTGAAGCCGTTGGAGGACACCTTCGACTCCTGGAGGTCCGGACGCCAAAGCACGTTCTCCGCCTGGGGATGCCAGCCCAGATTGACCTCGTGGAGGCGCTCATTGTGGGTCAGGAAGATGACTTCTGCCGCGAGCTGGGCCTTCGCGGCGGCCGTCAGGGTGGCATCGAGCTGACGGAGCAGCTGCTCCCAGTCGCTGAGCCAGGTGCCCGTGATGACGACGGGGGAGAAGTTGACGTGCACCTCGTACCCGGCGTCGACGAAGTCGTTGATGGCAGCCATCCGTTCAGCTACCGGGGAGGTCCGGACGTCGATCGACTTAGCCAGGGCCGCAGGCATCAGCGAGAACCGGATCCTGGTGTGGCCGCCGTGGTCCCAGCCGAGCATGGCGGGGTTCACGTATTTGGTGGCAAAGGACAACTTCGCTGTGGGCAGGTCGCGGAAGAGCGTGACCAGATCTTCCACGTTGTCGCTGATCAGGGCGTCGACGGAGCAGTCACTGTTCTCGCCGATGTCGTACACCCAGAGCTGCGGGTCGCACTGGTTGGGCTCCAGCTTGATGCCCTGGCGGGTGGCGTGCCGCTCGAGCGCCCGGGCAATCTGGTCGATGTTCGCGAACACGGTGACCGGGTTGCTGTACCCCTTATGCCGGGGCACGTAGCAGTAGGCGCACGCCATGGCACACCCGTTCGCGGTGGAGGGAGCGATAAAGTCTGCCGACCTGCCGTTCGGCTTGACCGTCAGGGCTTTCTTGACCCCGAGGACCAGGGCCTCGGTCTTGATCCGGGACCAGCGCGGCACGTTCGTTTCATCCCCGTGCAGTTCCGGGATGTTCCAATGGCTATCGACAAGGACGACGTCGGCTTTCGGCCAGCGGTCGACGATTTCCCGGCCTCGGGGAAGCTCCAGTGCGGCAGCCTGCGCGTAGATGCGCTGGATCTGCAACAGGCGGTTGAATTCCATGGGCTTATTCCTTCAGGGCCGGAGATGCAGCTAGGGCACACCTTTGCCAGTAATGGTAAGTATGCTTGCTAACTAGTGAACTTACCGCAAAGTGATATCGCAGACTATGAGGCAGGCAAGAATGCAGCAAACCACGTATGACGTCGTGATCGTCGGCGGGGGAGCGGCGGGGCTTAGCGCCGCGGTGGCCCTCTGCCGATCCCTGCGGTCCGTGCTGGTCGTTGATGCAGGAGCTCCGCGGAACGGCCGCTCGGCTGGTGTCCATGGCTTCCTCTCCCGGGAAGGAACGGCACCCGCTGACCTCCTGGCGGCTGGCCGTGAGGAGGTCCTGGCCTATGGCGGTGAGATCACCACGGGAAAGGCCGTTTCGGCCAGCGGCGGGCCGGACGGCTTTACCGTGCTCCTAGAAGACGGCCGGACGATCGCCTCACGGCGGTTGCTTATCGCCTCCGGTTTCGAGGACGAGCTTCCCGAAGTTCCCGGTGTCGAGGAGCGCTGGGGTCGGGACGTAATGCACTGCCCGTACTGTCACGGGTGGGAAATCCGGCACCAGGCAATCGGGGTCCTTGCCACCGAACCGACAGCTGTCCAGGAAGCGCTGCTGCTGCGGCAGTGGAGCGATAACGTGACCCTGTTCCAGCACACCCTGCCGGCGCCAACTGCCGAGGAACTTGAACAGCTCGACGCGCGGTCAGTGGAGGTCGTGGAAGGCGAAGTAAAGTCGCTGCAAATCCTGAAGGACGCCCTGGCCGGAATAGTCCTGCACTCCGGGGACTTCGTTCCCTGCGAGGCTCTTCACGTCAGCCCCCGGGCAAAGACCCGGTCACCGCTTATCCGTTCGTTGGGGCTGCAGGACGAGGCAGCGGGCAGCGCAACTGCGCAGTACCTCAAGACCGATGCGGACGGACAAACGGCCGTCTCAGGAGTATGGGCGGCAGGGAACGTCACAGACCCGACTGCCCAGGTGGCCACGGCGGCTGCAGCCGGCGTCAAAGCCGCCTCAGCAATCAATGCGGACCTAGTGGCAGAAGACGTTCGAAGGGCGGTCGCCGCTGCAAGGCAGCAGGCACCTTCCTGACCGGCGCTTACGTCCGGGATGCTCCCCGGCGGCTGCTGGCAGCGCCCTGCTGCTTGGATTTTGAACTTCGACGGCGCGGTGACCCGCCATGACAGCTGGAAATAGCAACAATATGTGAGCGTTGACTTTCACTTGGCCGAGGTCTCCGCGGCCCGCGTCGGGCCACATGTGAGACGTAACCAGCGAGAGGAAACCACATGACATGCAGCGGCTGCACGGCATCGTCAAAGCTCGACATCGATTTCAGCATGGCCTTCCAGCCGATTTACGACGCCGCTGTCGGCCGGGTATGGGGTTATGAGGCGCTGGTCAGAGGCCGGTCGGGCGAGGGCGCTTATGAGGTCCTGTCAAAGATCTCGCCGGAGCAGAAGTACCGCTTCGACCAAGACTGCCGTGTCAAGGCAATTGAACTGGCTTCGCGCTTGTTCCCTGTTGGGGAGGAGTTGAAGCTGTCGATCAACTTCATGCCGAACGCTGTTTACGAACCGGCAGCCTGTCTTCGCGCCACGCTGCTCGCAGCCGCGCGCTGCAGCTTCCCGACGTCGGCAATTATGTTCGAGTTCACGGAAAACGAAGAGGTCTCGGACACGACCCACCTTACGAACATCATCACCGAGTACCGCAAGCATGGTTTCACCACCGCCATCGACGACTTTGGTGCCGGTCATGCGGGGCTGGGGCTTCTGGTCGAGTTCCAGCCGGACTTGATCAAGATCGACATGAAGCTCATCCGGGGCATTGATACCAGCCCGGCCCGCGAGGCCGTCGTTGCTGGCATTGTCGGTATCGCCAGGGAGCTGGACATCACGGTACTCGCAGAAGGGATCGAGACCGAGGCGGAATTCTTGGTTCTGAAGGCCGCCGGCATCCGACTGTTCCAGGGGTATTGGTTTGCGAAGCCGGCATTCGAGCAGCTGCCGCAGGTAGCGTCACCGGTGCCGCTGGGCGTTTAGTTTTCGGACCCGCGCGGCAACCACGGCTCAACCGGTCACACGGACGCCGCCCACTGCGCCCGTCCATGGCGTATCGCCCGGGCCGGCTAGCACCAGATGCGCGAAAACATAGCCCTGCTGAAGTGACAGGACGACGTGGGTGGTGGCCCCCCGACAGGACAGGGCCAGCTCAACCGGCTGAAAGGGGGCGCCCGGGTGCTCCTGCCCGACCGACACCTTCGCGCTGGCAGCACCAACGCAGGCCGCCGTGACGGTGTACTGCCCGGCAACGGGTACCTCCGCAGTGGCGCCAAAGCCCCGGACCGGACCGTCCAATGGCCCCTCATCAAAAAGGAGGACCGGTCCCGGTATCGCCTTTAGAAGCCTGTCCAGTGCACGGTAATTTCTGACCTCGCGCTCTAAAACCACGGGATCGACATACGGAGGCGGCAACCCTGCCCCCGATGACGGACCAGATGATGGACCTGGTGTTGAGGGCTGCGGCGTCTCCGCTTTCTCTGTGAAGGTGTGCACCGGCTCAAGCGACTCGTAAGCGCATGCGGCGGTTCCGCTCAGGGAAACCATGAGGCACGCGGCGAAGCCAAACCGGCACGACCTGCCCTTGATTCCCACTCTTTCATGGTGGGCAAGCGGGCACAGCAAAGCAACTAATGTGCAGGATATTTTGTGGAGGAGTACCGCGGCATGAGCCGGGAAGCGGTAAACGTACCCCATGGCGCCGTGCTGGCCCTCGACAGAAAGCGCTGGCCGAAGGGCGGAAGCCCGACGTAGGCCTGCTTCCGCTCCTGTTTTCGGCGGGCTCAGCCCATCGACGCCAGGAGATCAGCGCACGCCTGCTCGCAGCGCCGGCACGCCTCGGCGCAGACACGGCAGTGCTCGTGCATGCTTGCATGCTGGCCGCACTCATCGGCGCACGCCTTGCACGCGGTGCGGCAGGCCTCGAGGACAGCGCGGGTGAGGTTCGCGTCATACCCGGTGTGCCGCGACAACACCTTGCCGGTCGCGGCGCAGATGTCCGCGCAATCCAGATTGGTCCGGATGCACTTGGTCAGATCGGCGACCATGTCCTCGCTCAGGCATGCATCGGCGCACGCTGTGCAGGTCTGCGCGCACTCGAAGCAGGCCGCAATGCAGGCTGCAAGCTTCTCTCGGTCCACGCCGCCCAAATCCTTCGGGTAGGTCTCAAGCATGGAGGTGATATGGCTCATCGACTTGCTCCTTCTTCTCTGAATTTGGCTACGGGAGATGACCCGGCTGTAATAAACAGTAGCCTTACTAATTCAGGTGGGAAAGCCGGGAGGCGGTGTGCTTAAGCCGCAGGTCTTAGTCCGCGGCCGCGAGCTGGCCGCAGGCGCCGTCGATCTCCTTGCCCCGGGTGTCGCGCAGGGTGCAGGGCACGCCCGCGGCACGGAGCCGCTCGATGAACTCCTGCGCCACCGGCTTCTCCGAGGCGGTCCAGATGGATCCCGGGGTCGGGTTCAGCGGGATCGGGTTCACATGCACCCAGCCGCGGCCGCGCTGGTTCAGCTTTTTCGCCAGCAGGTCTGCGCGCCACGCGTGATCATTCATGTCCTTGATCAGCGCGTACTCGATGCTGACCCGGCGGCCGGTCTTGCGGTAGTACTCGTAGGCGGCATCGATCGCCTCGTCGACCTTCCAACGGTTGTTCACCGGGATGAGCTCGTCGCGGAGTTCGTCGTCGGGCGCGTGCAGGGACAGCGCGAAGGTGACCGGCAGGTTCTCGTCCGCAAGCTTGCGGATGGCCGGGACGAGGCCGACGGTGGAGACCGTGATGTTCCGGGCGGACATACCTAGGCCCTCGGGCGAGGGGTCAATGAAGCGGTGGAGGGCGCCCATCACGCGCTTGTAGTTGGCCAGCGGCTCACCCATGCCCATGAAGACGATATTGGTGACCCGTTCGTCGTCGTGCTCCTTCGGGCCCAGCTCGCCGGCGGCGATCGCGCGGTTCGCGGCGACGACCTGGTCGACGATCTCCGCGGTGGACATGTTGCGGGTCAGCCCGGCCTGACCGGTTGCGCAGAAGGGGCAGTTCATCCCGCAGCCGGCCTGCGAGGAAACGCACAGGGTGATCCGGCCGGGGTAGCGCATGAGTACTGACTCGACCAGCGCGCCGTCGAAAAGCCGCCAGAGGAACTTGATGGTGTCCCCGTTGTCGGTGCGGAGGCGGCGGACCTCGGTGAGCAGCGGGGGGAACATCTGGGAGACGAGTTCCTCACGGCCGGCCTTGGGCAGGTCGCTCATGGCTTCCGGGTCCGTGGTCCAGTGCTGGAAGTAATGCGTGGAGAGCTGCTTGGCCCGGAAGGCAGGGACGCCAAGCTCTTTGAGCTTCGCGGCGCGCTCGGCCAGGGTGAGGTCGGCCAGATGCGCCGGCGGCTGCTTGACCCGCGGGGAAGCGAACTGGAGCACGGGCCGGCCCTCGACCGTACGCGCCTGCTCCCAGCCCTCGGCTGTCGGGCGGATCTGCGGGCGGGCGGTCTCGGCGGCGTCGTCGCTCTTTCGGCGGGCGCGGACGGGAGCATCGGAGGAAGGGGTGGGGGAAGTCATCCCTCCCATCATCCCATGCCGGTTTTCACTTGGGGGAATCGGTGCCCTATGATCATGCTCCCGCCCGCACGCCGTCGAGGTGCCTCTGCGTGCGGCCTCAGTACCCCGCGACCGCGTGCGGGACGTAGGGGCTTTCCAGTTCTGCCTTTTCCTCAGGGGTGAGGGTCAGGTCAAGCGAGGCGACGGCGTCCTCGAGATGGGCCGGCTTGCTCGCCCCGACAATCGGCGCGCTGACCACGTTGTTGGAGCGGACCCAGGCCAGCGCCACCTGGGCGCGGGGCACGCCGCGGCGTTCGGCGATGACGCGCACGGCGTCGGCGACTGCCCGGTCGCTTTCTTCGGTGGTGTAGAGCGTCTTGCCGAACTCGTCCTTCTCAGAACGGTTGGTTTTCTCGTCCCAGTCCCGGGTGAGCTTCCCGCGGGCGAGCGGGCTCCAGGGCAGCACGCCGATCTTCTGGTCCGCGCACAAGGGGAACATCTCGCGTTCCTCCTCCCGGTAGACCAGGTTGTAGTGGTCCTGCATCGTGACGAAACGGGTCCAGCCGTTGAGCGTTTGCAGGTAGAGCGCTTTGCTGAACTGCCAGGCAGCCATCGAGGAAGCGCCGATGTAACGGACCTTGCCGGCTTTGACGACGTCGTGGAGGGCTTCGAGCGTCTCTTCGATCGGGGTGGCGGGGTCCCACCGGTGTATCTGGTAGAGATCCACGTAGTCCGTCCCCAGCCGGGTCAGGCTGGCGTCGAGTTCCGCGAAGATGGCCTTGCGCGAGAGGCCCCGCCCGTTCGGGCCCTGCCGCATGGCGCCGTGCACCTTGGTGGCGATGATGGTCTCGTCCCGCCGGGTGAATTCGGCGAGCGCCCGGCCCACGATTTCCTCGCTGGAGCCGTTGGAGTAGACGTTGGCGGTGTCGAAGAAGTTGATGCCTGCTTCTATGGCCTGACGGATCAGCGGCCGGCTCTCCTCCTCCGGCAGGGTCCACGGATGCGGGCCCCGCTCCGGGTCTCCGTACGTCATGCACCCCAGTGCCAGCGGTGAGATGTCCATTCCTGTGTTGCCGAGCTTGATGTATTCCACGTTTCGTCCTCCGTCAAAACAGCCACTGTCGCGGGCCAGGCTGCGGCCCTTGCCGACAACGTTATGCGAAGGACGGTGTTCCGGGGCGCAGACGGGGTGTCCCGGCGGCGCCGAAGCAGGTCGTCGAAAGTGGGCGGCGAAGCAAGGCGGCAAAGCATGTCGTCAAGGAAGGTGAGGGGGACGACGTCGTCACCAGCCGCCGCGGGTTGGCGTATGTCCCTTTCGCGCATCCTCGGGCATGGGCATTTCGGCACGGAGGCCGAGGAGCCGGATGGGACGGCCTGCCTCGATTTCGGCTGCAAGGTCCAAAGACCGGGCCTGGACTTCGTTCCGGTCGAACGTCTCCGGGATCTTCCGGGCGTGCGTCTTGGTGACAAACGGCGCGTAGCGAACCTTCAAGGTGAGTCCAATGACAGGCCGCCCTTCGGCTACGACATCCTCCAGAACCCGCGCTGCGAGCTCCCGCACGGCGTCGTCCACCTGGGCGGGTTCGGTGAGGTCCTGCTGGAAGGTTGTCTCCCGGCTGTGGCCGCGGGCAACCCACGGGGTGTCGTCAACAACCCTGGTGCCCTCCCCGCGTCCGAGCTCCGCGTACCAGGGGCCCATCCTGGGGCCGAACTCCGGAACCAGCTCCTGGGGGTCGGTGGCGGCGAGGTCGGCGACGGTCATGAGCCCGAGCTTGGCCAGCCGCCCCGATATTTTCGTCCCGACGCCCCACAGTTCCCGGGTCGGCCGACCGCCCATGACCTCGAGCCAGTTCCCGGCGGTGAGCCGGAAGACTCCGGCCGGCTTGCCGAAACCCGTGGCTACCTTTGCCCGCACCAAGGTATCGCCGATGCCCACGCTGCAGTGCAACTGCGTCTTTTCCAGGACGGCGGCCTGCACCTGCCTGGCGTAGGCTTCCGGGTCTTCTGACTCGATGCCGACAAAGGCTTCGTCCCAGCCCAGCACCTGCACGGTGGCGTCGGGCTGCGCCCGCAGGGTGGCCATCACAGTTTCCGACGCCGCGAGGTAGGCCTCGTGGTCGACGGGCAGGATCACGGCGTCGGGCACTTTCCGGGCCGCAACGCGTAACGGCATGCCGGAGCCGACGCCGAACGCCCTGGCTTCGTAGGAGGCGGTGGACACCACAGCCCGTTCCGTGGGATCGCCGCGGCCACCGACAATGATCGGCTTGCCCGCGAGTTCGGGCCGCCGGAGTACTTCGACGGCGGCGATGAACTGGTCGAGGTCGACATGCAGCACCCACGGAGTTCCGCTCACGCCCCCAGTCTGCCCTAAACATTCTTGGCAGGCACGGTTCTGGTGTCGACGCCGCGGCGAAATGGGAGGACGATTAAAGGGCAGTCGCCAAAGGAGGTAAGTGATGTGCTACTCATCAAGCAAGGACTTCGGGCGGAGCTACAAGAAGGAATCCGACCGGACGCCTGAACCCCGCAGTGAGACGAAACGGGAGGACCGGGCCGAGCTTCGAACCCGGAAGCAGGGCACGCTGTTCTGGCCCTTCCCGCGCCGTCGCAGCGAGCGCCCTGTCCAGGAGGAACCGGCTGTTGACCGCGTCGAGGAGAAGGTCTGACCAGCGGCTGACCCCGCCGGACGGTGAAAAGAAGGCTCCGCACCGCGGGGCCTTCTGCGCTGCCCGCGGAAGCCGTCCGGTGCGTTCCGCCCGCCGCCTTCTCGCCCGGCGGTTTCTCGCCCGGCGGCTTGCCGGTGCGGCCGTTTCAGGGAGCGGCGGTGACGGCGCCGGTGCTTCCATTGACCGTGACGCGCTGCCCGTTCTTCAACACAGTGGTGGCGTGACCGGTTCCCATCACGGCGGGAACGCCGTACTCCCGCGCCACGATGGCCGCATGCGAGCCGGTTCCGCCGGCGTCGACGACAACCGCTGCGGCGCGTTGGAACAGCGGTGTCCACGACGGGTTCGTGTAGGGGCAGACGAGGATTTCGCCGCTCCGCAGTGCTCCGAATTCGCCGGGTCCGCGGATGAGGCGGACGGTCCCGGTGGCGGTACCGCGGCTGGCCCCCGTCCCGGTGATCAGGGCGCCGGGGACGGCTTTCCGGTTGGCGAAGAGTGCATCCAGGTTCACCACCGCCTGCCCGGTGAGGGCACGCCGTTTGGCGGAGCGGGCGATGACGGTTGAGCGGAGGGAGCCGCGCTCCTGGTCGGCGAGGCTGCCGGGGTCGGTGATGGCGCGGAGTTCCTCGAAGCGGAGGTGCCAGATGTCTCCTGCATCGTCAAGGACTCCCACGGCCCAGAGCCGTTCACCCAGTTCCAGTAGAGCCCGGCGCAAAGGCGGCAGCAGCATGGTGGCGTAGAAGTGGGTATCTTCCCGGAATCCCATCCCCGCTTTGGATCCGGCGACCGCGGCGAAGACCTGCCGGCGCAGCCACGGATTGCGCAGGGCCGGGTGGCTGGCCAGCTCCCGAAGTGCCTGTCCGGTGTGATCGGCGGTGCGGCCTTGTTGGGCCGCGAGGGCTTTCACGATTCCCAGCACGACGTCGGGCCTCTCAGACCAGGTGGGTGAGCTGCTGAGGGCCACGCTGATGCATTCGCGGTGACCGTACTCGGCCAGGAAACCGTCGAGGGCTCTGTTGAACTCAGCGAACTGCGGGACCCCGAGCCGCGGGAGCAGCTCCGGAGCAGGGACGTCGGCGAAGAGCTGCCGGAGGCCTTCACTTGAGCGCACCCTGGCGGCAAGCCGCTCGAGTTGCTCGTTCGCGTCGGTTGTACGTGTGCGGGCGCCGGCAATCAAAGCGGAACCAAGCCGCAGCCTTCCCAGCAGCGCCAGCAGCGGCCAGAGCTTCAGCTGGGCGAGCAGGAGTCCCGGCAGGTAGGACACCCGCAGCGCCGTGATCGGTCCGAGGGCATCGAAGACCCGCTGGACGTGCAGCACGAGGTCCCGCCAGGAAAGCTGCCGCACATCGACGTCGTTGAGGCGGCGGACCTCGGTGAGGAACGCGGCAAGCCGTTTATCGTCCTTCCACCGCGGCAGGGGGAAGCGCCGGGCACGGGCCACGACGGAGGCCGGTGCCGCAAGCATCCTGACCGACGGGCGCGGTACCGGAGGGATAACAGTGAGCACGACCCCGTCTTCCTCAACGAAGATCCGTTCCCGGGCAGGAAACGCGACGCCGACACTGCCGGTCATACCGCGAAGCATGACCAGGAGCGCCTTTTCCAGCCAGCCGGAGACGTCCAGGGGGTAGGGCCGGTCGTTGAACATCTCGGCGAAAAACGGGCCCAGTTTTCGTTGAAAGGCGTTCAGGCGGAGAGGCTCCGGAGGCAGCGCCGTCATGGGCCGCGCCTGGAGCAGGAAAACGTGCCCGCCAGCGACAGCCCACTCCATATCCTGCGGCGTGCCGAAGTGGGCCGCGACCCGGCGGGAGAGACCGGCGAGGGCCGCACGTTGCCGCCTCGTCAGGGAAGGCCGATTTGCGGGCGTGCCCGGCACCTCGACGGTTCCCCCGCCTGGGACCGGCCGGACGAGGGTCTCGTGGCCACCCGGCGTCCATTGCCTCAGGTGGCCCCGGCGGGTGAGCAGGTAGTGTTCCGGCGTGACCCGTCCGGCCACCACCGCTTCACCCAGCCCGGGGCTGGCGTCCACGATGACGGCATCGCGGCGACCGCTGACAGGGTCGGCGCTGAACATCACGCCGGAAACGTCGGCATCAACCATCCTCTGGACAACCACCGCCATGGCAACACCTTCCGGCCCAATGCCCCGCTGGTGCCGATAAGCGATGGCCCTGTCCGTCCAGAGCGACGCCCAGCAGCCCGAGACGGCGTGGAACAGCGCCGCATCGCCCACGATGTTCAGGAACGTGTCCTGCTGGCCCGCGAAAGTGGCGCCTGGAAGGTCCTCAGCGGTGGCACTGGAACGGACAGCCACCGCCCCTTCGCAATGTGAACGGTACGCTTCCCGGACGGCGCCGCGCAGGGGGTCCGGCATCCGCACAGCGGCGATGGCGGCACGGATCGTCGCCCCTGGCGCCCCGGCCGCGAGCAGCCGCGCGAGCGTGGTGTCCAGTCCCGTGTCCTGCAACATGGCGTGATAGGCAGCGGTGGTGATGATGAATCCGGCCGGCACCGGGAACCCGGCCCTGGCCAGTTCACCGAGGTTGGCGCCCTTCCCGCCGGCTGCGGCCGTGTCCGTTGCCCCGAAGTCGCGCAACGGACCGAGGATTGGACCGACGGGGGTTTCCGGGCCCCCGGACGGTCGTCTGCGCATCAACGAGGCACCATCCCCGGCGGGTGGCTGCCGTCCCGCCCGACCGGGAAGGCGTCTGCCATCCCAGGGAACGTCAGCTCAGGAAACGTCGTTCTCGTCCGCCTCGGGGAGGGCCTGGTTGGCAATCAGGTCAACCCGGTCGGCGGCGGTCAGGCGGTCATCGTTCTGGATGGCTGCGATGTCCCCGCCATCCACATTTGTTTCGCCGGCCCTCGGCGTTTCCGACTCGTGCTCGGCCCCCGAATGATGTTCGTGGTCGTGTTCTTTCTTGTGGCGGGCCTCATCAAGGTGATGCTCAAGCTTCTCCTCAGCCGCCCGCCGTCGCTGGCCGACTGTGCGTATCTGTTGCGTTGTTGGCGCTGAATGGGCGTGCAGGCGCCCCTGATCGTGCGCAGGCCCGTCGTTTTTCTCACTCATACAGGCATCGTCTCACTGGACCCGGGGTGCGGGAAGACCCTTTGCGGCGGCCCAGGACAGGCGGTTGGACGGGCGGTCCCCGGAACAGGTGCGGGCTGGCCTGCGGTTCAGAGGTACTTCAGGCTCACCAACAGCGCCTTGAGCTGAACGTATTGCTCGGTTGCCATCCAGGCCTGGGCCGCGTCCTTGTTGGGGAATGCCGGGTCGTTGAAAATGACATGGGTGAACAGTCCGCCGTTGGCCGTGGGGATGAGATTGCACCAGGATGTGACTCCTTCGCCCTGCTTTAGCGACCGGGGATCGGTTAACCCCATGGAGTAGGTGTCGACGTTCCCCACGGATTCGACGGCGAACCCGAAGCTGGGTTTCGTGCCGTCCGGCGCGGTCATCCCGTGAACGGTCATTTGATCGAACACGCGGCGCGACACCGGACCGCCCGCGCAGCCGGCGGTTACGCCGTTGCTGAGGGAGAGCAGGTCGTTGCCCGCACCGTCAGCGACGATCACCTCGACGCCGGGCAGGCCGGCAGGCGGGGGCACGGTCCGCGCCGTCCAGGTCTTCGGATACGCGAAGGAGATGTGGCCATCCGGGAATGTGAAGGTTTTCTGCGAGGAGGTGGCGGGCGATGCCGACGGCTCGGAGGCCTGCGACGCCGGTGCCGCCGTGGACGCCGGTGCCGCCGTGGCAGTGGCAGGGGCCGACGCCGGTGCTGGAGTGGATGCCGGCGGGGCGGTGGGCGCTATCGTGCTGCCGGCGGTGTCTCTCACGGTGATGCTTGGCTGCGCAGCAGGTGCCCCTGGCTGCGGCCCGCAGCCGGCAAGGCCGACACTGACGGCAAAACCCGTAATGGTGATGGCGGTGAAAAATCCGGCACGAGGTGAATTCATGGTGTAACCCCCAAATGTTTGCGACGGCGGGCTGATGTCCCGCTTGTAAGCAAAGTTTCCGGGACCGGGCCAAGAGTTACAGGCCGGCTGGTTTTTTGTTGTGCGCCGGTCGGTTGCTCAGACCATGAATGAGGGACTTCAGTGGCCTTGATGCTGGGCGATGTTCAGCACTGTCCCGTCGGGAGCCCGGACAAAAAACCGGCGGATGCCCCACGGCTCACTGGTCAGTGGATGAACTACCTCGTACCCGCGGCGGCGGGCTTCCGCGTAGGCGTCGTCGACGTCGTCGACTCTGACGGTGAGCAGCGGGTTCTCCGGAGCCGTCGCGTCGCGCGACACGAGCTGAACGTGCTCGCCGGAGCCCGGTACGACGAAACGGGTGACCCAGTTAAGACCCAGGTCTTCCTCGGTGAGCCCGAGGTAGTCCGAGTAGAAGGCTTTGGTCGCCTCGATGTCGGGCACCGCGAGGTCGACCGTTACGCGAATGACGTGCATACTCTTTCCCCGTTGCTGATGTCCGATGCCGGAGAAGCCGTAAGGCGGTCCAGTCTCTCGGCGCGCTGCCGGATTCCGAGAAGCATTTTCCGCTCCATGATGAACCAGCTCGCATCGATCAGCGGCCCCAATAACCAAAGGACCGCCCTCGTGTAGATCCGGATACGTACCCGGCTCACCAACCGGGTGGCGTTCCCGGCCGGATACAGCGCGAAGCACCAGCTGACGCGGCCGTGGACGGGTTCCAGCACCAGGTCCCGTCTGGGGTCGACGAGGGCGACGGGCCAGTCCGGGCCCTTCCCCAGGGGGATGACATCACCTGCCCTGAGCTGCTGGAACTCCGGAAGAACCGTCTCGGCGCTTGGCCCGCTCAGGATGCCGAAGGCACGGTCGAGAAAATCGTAGCTGTAGAGACCGCCGCGCCCGTTCCCCATTTGCACGAGCCAGGGCCAGACGTTGCCGGGTGCAGCCTGCACCGACACAGCCCTCGTCGTCGTCACGAACGGGCACTGCACGAGCTGGTCGCCAGGCATTGAGCGGCCGGCTTCCTCGAGGCTGGCTCCCCAGTGGAGGTGCAGCGGGCGGAGGAAGCGGTGGTAAGCCGCCAGCCCGGCCAGCAGGGCCGCGACCGCGCGGAGCACACTGAGCTGCAAGCCCCGGCCGTCCCGCCTGTGCCCTGAGTTCCCGCCCAGACTCCCGTCCAGGTTCCCGTCCGGGTTCTCGGCCGGGGGTCCGCCCAGGCTCACGCCCGGGCGGACCGCAGCTTCGCCGGCTGCCATGGCTCACCCACTCTTCCGCTGGGACACGTCCTGCTGGCAGGTTCCAACGCCCGGAGGCTCCGCTGCCAGAGGCCAAGGTCCCCGGGCGCCGGCAATGGCTCCGGGCTAAACGCTTGCCGCCCGGCGGTCCGCCAGGGCCCTCGACAGGAAGTCTTCAACCACTGCCGCGAACTCGTCCGGCCGTTCGATCTGCGGCATGTGCCCCGTCTTGTCGAAGGCGTGGGATTCGGCGTGCGGCAGGGCTGCGGCGGCGGCCTCGAGGTGGCTGAAGGGAAGGATGTGGTCGTGATCGCCCCAAAGCACCAGCACCGGAACGTCCGACTGGGCCAGCGCCCCGATGAGGGCCGTCCGCCACTCGGCCCGAACGCCGGAGACCGTTCCGAGGTCGCGCGCCACGTCGAGCAGCGTCCGGCGGTGCGACTCCCGCTGCGACAACGCGAACGCATGGCCGATCCGGGCATCGGTGACCAGGGTCTTGTCGTAGAACAGGGACTGGACGGTCCGGCGCGATGCCTTCTCGTCAGGACGCATCAGCAGGGAAGCGAGCGGGCGGACGGCGAGCAAGCGCAGGACCAGCGCAACTTCCTTGCCGAATCCGGCGCTGTTAGCCAGAACCAGGGCGCAGACGCGGTCCGGGTGGTCCGCGGCAAGCTTCATGGCGACGGCGCCGCCGAGCGAGTTGCCCATCACGGGAAGCGGCGCGGAAACCCCGACAGCGTCGAGGAAGCCGGGCAGGACGGCAGCGAGCTTGCCCAGCGTCGTCGTCCCCGGCAGCCGTTCGGAGTACGCAAAACCGGGCAGGTCCACACTGTAGACGGTGTGCCGTTCAGCGAGCCGTTCGTGCTGTTCGTTCCAGTCCTCCAGGCTCTGGCCGATGCCGTGCAGGAGCAGCACGGGGTCCCCGCTGCCGGTCTTCCGGTAGCGCAGGCGCGTGCCGGCAACAGTAACGTAGGCGGTCCCCGGGAGCTCAAGGGGATCCGGGGCCGCCGTCGGGCTCTGCCGTGCGGGGGCGAGCACCTGCTGCCCGCGCCGGCCGAACCTGACAAGGTCGGTCACCCTGCCAGCCCTGAGCAGGGCGAAGTCGCGGAAATAGTTTTGGTGCAGCCGCCACGGTGAGGCAGCGCCTTGCCGCGGCAGCTGGTCAGCACCGCGGAATATGTAGCCGGCCTGCAGGTCAATCAGTGAGGACAGCGCACCGTTGGCGACGTCCGCCGGCGCCACGGGTGCCACCCATTGCAGGTGCCGGCGGTCGAGCTGCTTCAGCAGCCTGCAAATGTAGCCGGCGACTAGATCCGCTTTGAGCGTCCAGGAGGCATTCGTGTAGCCGATCGTGAGGGCGAAGTTCGGAACGCCTTCAAGCATCATGCCCTTGTAGGTCAGGGTCTTGCCGACATCGACCGGTTCCCCGTCGACGGTGAGCGTCATCCCGCCGATCACCAGCAGGTTCAGTCCCGTCGCGGTGACGATGACGTCGGCCGGGAGCGCGGCGCCGGAGGCCAGCTCAATGCCGTCCGGAGTGATCCGGGCAATCTTGTCGGTCACGATCTCGGCAGTGCCGGCACTGATCGCCCGGTAAAGATCGCCGTTGGGGATCGCACAGACGCGCTGGTCCCAGGGCTGATACGACGGCGCCAGGTGTGTGTCGACCGGGAAGCCCGCCGGCAGCTTCGCGACGGCCGACTTGCGGAGGATCGCCTTCATCGTTTCCGGCCGCCGCCGGCTGAGCTGGTACGTGAACATCGAATAGAGGATGTTTTTCGCCCGGACGACGTCGTACGCCAGTTGCGCGGGCAGCTTGCCGCGGAGCCGGTCGGCCAGGTGGTCCCGGGACGGAACGGGAGCGATGTAAGTGGGGGAGCGCTGCAGCATCGTCACCTTGGCGGCCGATTTCGCCATCGACGGCACCAGCGTCACCGCAGTGGCACCGCTGCCGATGATCACCACCTGCTTGCCTTCGTAGTCCAGATCGGCCGGCCAGTGTTGCGGGTGGACCATCGTCCCTGTGAAGCTGTCGGCCCCTTCGATGGCCGGGGTGAACCCCTCGTCGTAGCGGTAGTACCCGGAGCAGACGGACAGGAACGAGCAGGTGAAGGTGACCGGCTCGGCGGCAGAGGACGCCGGATCGTCGGCCCGGTATTCGCCGTCGGCGGTGCGGACCGCCGTCACCGTCCACAGCGCTGTGTCGCTGGACCACTCGGCGGAGACGACCCGGTGGTTCAGCCGGATTTGGGAGGCGAGACCTTCGTCGGCAACCGTCGCGTCGATGTACTCGCGGATCGAGTCGCCGTCGGCGATCGCCTTGGCACCGGCCCAGGGCCGGAACGAGTAGCCCAAGGTGTACATGTCGCTATCTGAGCGGATGCCGGGGTAGCGGAAAAGATCCCAGGTGCCCCCCACAGCGCTGCGCGACTCCAGAACCGCGAAGGTCTTCCCCGGCAGTTCGCGCTTCAACCGGCTGGCAAAACCAACGCCGCTCAGTCCCGCTCCAACAATTAACACGTCGATGTGCTCGCTCATGAAGCCAAGCTATCGACTCGGTGTTGAGATAGTCAACACTGTGTTGAAAACCCGCGCTAGGATGGGCGCATGGCTGAACGAGGAAGACGCGCCGCGAGGGTCTCAGGCGACGAGCGCCAGGACGCGATCCTGGTCACCGCCGAGGCTCTCCTCACCGAACGGACCTTCGACGACGTGTCCATCGAAGACCTCGCCCGGGGCGCCGGCATCTCCCGGCCCACCTTTTACTTCTACTTCCCGTCCAAAGACGCGGTGCTGCTGGCGCTGTTGGACCGGGTCATCAATGAGGTGGAACACCGCGTGGGGAACCTGCCCCGCGATTTCGCCAGCGACCCCGCGGGGGCGTGGACCCGCTCTATTGGCATGTTCGTCGAGGTCTTCGTGTCCCACCGCGGCGTGTCGACCGCCGCGATCGCTGCGCGGGCCCGAAATGACGAGGTGCGCGCCCTCTGGGCCAAGTCGATGCAGTCGTGGGTCGACTTCTCCAGCGACGTGATCCGGGCCGAGCAGGCCCGGGGGGCGGCGCCGGAGGGTATCGACGCCTCCGACCTGGCCGTAAGCCTGAACCTGATGAACGAACGGGTGATCACCGCGGGCCTCAACAAGGAGAGTCCGGCGATCGCGGAGTCTGACGCCCTGGACGTGCTCTCAACCATCTGGATCCGCAGCATCTACGGATCCACCAACCCGGGCCGGCACTAGCCTGCCGGTCGAAAGGATCAAAACCCACATGGCCCAGATCAAGACGCTCACCGTGCTTGGCACCGGAGTTCTCGGCTCCCAGATCGCATACCAGGCCGCCTTCTCCGGCTTCGAGGTCACGGCGTACGACGTCGACGACCAGGTCCTCGAGCAGGCCAGGGCCCGTTTCGCCCGTCTCGCGGGCATCTACCAGGCGGAAAAGGTATCCGACGCCGCCGAGGGTAAGGCGGAGGCCGCTCTCAAAAACCTGCGCCTCACCGCCGACCTGGCGGACGCAGTTGCGGACGCAGACCTCGTCATCGAAGCCGTTCCCGAACTGCTGGAACTCAAGCGGGACGTCTACCGCAGACTCGGCGAGCTCGCACCCGCCAAGACCGTCTTCGCCACAAACTCCTCGACGCTGCTGCCCAGCGACCTCAAGGACTTCACCGGCCGGCCCGACCGCTTCCTCGCCATCCACTACGCCAACAACATCTGGGTGCAGAACATCGCCGAGGTGATGGGAACAGCCGACACCGATCCTGCCGTGTATGACGCCGTCGTCGAGTTCGCCCGGAACAGCGGGCTGGAGCCGATCGAGATCAAGAAGGAGAAAGCCGGCTACGTGCTGAACTCGCTGCTGGTCCCGCTCCTGAACGCCGCCGCCGGCCTGCTGCTGCAGGGCGTCGCTGATCCGCAGACGATCGACAAGACCTGGCGGATCGCCACCGGAGCGCCCAGCGGCCCCTTCCAGATCTTCGACGTCGTCGGCCTCACAACGGCCTACAACATCGCCTCGGCCTCACCGGACGCCGGGTCCCAGGCGTTCGCCCAGCACTTGAAGGAAAACTACATCGACCAGGGCAAACTCGGCGTCGCGACAGGGGAAGGCTTCTACAAGTACTGAGCCGCGGAAAGCGGGCTGGCCGGCGGCGGGGGTCCCGTTGCCGGCTGCCTACTGCTGCTGCTGGCGGCCCTCTTCCCGCTCGAGGTCCTGGACCGATCGGGACAGCAGGCAAAACTCGTTGCCCTCCGGGTCACCCAGCACCACCCAGCTGACGTCCGGACCTTGACCGACGTCTTTACGCTGCGCGCCGAGCGCGAGCAGCCGCTCCAGCTCCGCGGCGGTGGAAACGCCGTCGGCCCGCAGGTCAAAATGCAGCCGGTTCTTGATGGTTTTGCCCTCGGGTACGGCGATCACATCGATGGACGGCCAGGATGCGTCCGGCGCTGCGATGCTGATGATGCCGGTGTCCTCTTCGACAACCTGCCAGCCGAGGACGGCGCACCAGAAGTCGGCCACTATCCGTGGGTCGATCGCGTCGATGGCAATGGACGCGAGGCGGCTGGACATGGCCCCACGATAGCGCACACGATGCACCGGAGCCCTGCAGTTCCGGGTTCTGCCCGGGGCACGGTTCTACTCGGGGCTGGGTTCGCGGAACACCAGCACCGGGCAGTGCGCATGGTGGACAAGCTGGGCCGACACCGAGCCAAGCAGCATGCCGGTGAATCCGCCGTGCCCCCGCGAACCGACCGCCACCAGATCGGCCTCCCGGGACGCTTCCACGAGCGCCGAGGCTGGGTTGCTCTGCACTGTTCGTCCCGTGACCACTACACCCAGGTTGCCGACGCGGTTGAGCTCGGCCTCCAGGATGGTCTCGGCATCCGACTGGAAGACCCCGTAGTCCCATGCCTGCCCCAGGGCGTCGCTGACATAGGGGAAGTTCCATGCGGCCAGGGCCAGTACGGTGCCTCGGCGTAGCTTCGCTTCCTCGACCGCCCAGTCCAGGGCGGCCTGGGACTGGGGCGAACCGTCCGCGCCCACCAATATCCTGAAGCTCCCGTTGTCAGCCATGAGTTCTCCGTCCGTTCAGGGTTTGGTCATCGACTCGGGCGGGGGAGGGAACGCTGCTGCCGGGTAGAGCCCGGCTACCTGCTGCATATAGTTGGCCCATTGCGGCCCGGCCAGCATGTACCCGTCAATGTTCTTGTAGAACTTGCCGTTGACGGTGATGTTTTGGCCCGGCCGTTTCTGGCCCTCCAGCGTGTCTCCGAAGAAGGAGGCAGTGGCCAGGCCGGTGGGTGTAGCCGACCACCCAGGTGGCGCCGTTGTTGTTGGACGTACCGGTCTTGGCCGCGACCGGGACGCGGTCCTGGACTTTCGGTTGAATGTAAACGCCGGACCCTTTCTTCAGCACGTCCTGGAGCACGGCGTTGACGCCGCGGGCCACCTCGGCCTTGACCGCGCTCCGGCAGTCACTCTTCTGGGCCCGGAGTTCCCGTCCGGCGGCGTCCGTCACGCCGACGACGGCGATCGGGGCGCAGTACTTCCCGTCAGCGGCGAACGTGGCAAACGCGTTGGCCAGATGAAGCGGTGCCACTCCGATGGCGCCCAGCAGGTTCCCGAGCTGGTGCATGTTCACCGGAGCGTTGTCCACGCCGCTGTGGAGGCCCACCGTGTCCACCATCTTTTGGATGCCGCAGAAGTCCAGCTGGGCCGCTTCAGCGAAAGTGGCTGTGTTGATGGAGTTGTAGAGCCCGTAATTGACGGGCATTTTGCGGTAGTAGCCCTCGTCGTTGTTCTGCAGATCGTCGGCGGCGCCGAGTGCCTTCTGCGCCGAATCGTAGGCCCCGAGGACCTTTCCGCAGCTTGACCTCCAGGCGAAGTTCAGCGGGTAGGTACGCCGGGACGCATCCACCTCAGCGACCATGGACTTCCCTTCGTTGAGCCATTCCGCGAAGGTGAAGGGCTTCATCGTCGAGCCGGGCTGGAACCCGCCGGCGCCGTTCAGGTCATGGCCGTTGGCGTCTTTTGCATCGACGTTGAAGTTCAGCTGCGTGTCGAACTTGCCGGGCGCGGGAAGAAACAAGGTGTTCTGGGCCATGGCGAGGATTTCGCCGCTGCCGGGTTTGATGGACACCAGCGACGCACCCCACTTGTCCGGGTTGGGCCCGGCCGTGGCATCGACCTGTGCCTGCGCAGCGGCCTGGAGCCTGCTGTCCAGTGTGGTGGTGATAGTCAGCCCCCCGCGGTAAAGCTTCCTTTCGCGGTCCGTGACGTCGACGCCGTAGGACGGGTCGTTGAGGATCAGGTGGGAGATGTAATCGCAGAAGTACGGTGCCATGTCCGCCGCTGCGCAACCCTGCCTGGCGGGCGCGATCTTCAGCTGAACAGGGCTGGCGACCGCGGCGTCATGGTCCTTCTGGAAAATCTTCCCCTCGCTCAGCATCTTGTCCAGGACCTGGTTGCGCCGCTTGATCGAGTTCTCCGGATGGGTGGCGGGATCGTAAAAGGTGGGACTATTGACCAGCCCTGCGAGCAAGGCGGCCTGAGACAAGGTGAGGTCCTTGGCGGTGGTGCTGAAGAAGTGCCGGGCTGCGGCTTCAATGCCGTACGCGTCCCGGTTGAAGAACACGATGTTGAGGTAGCCCTCAAGGATCTGGTCCTTGGTGTACTTCTTCTCCAGCTCCAGTGCGAGCTTCATCTCACGCACCTTGTCCCCAATGCTCTTCTGGCCGCTAAGAATGACCTGGTCGCTCCGCTCCGCTGACATCAAAGATTCGTTGATCACGTTGGTGACGTACTGCTGGGTCAGGGTCGAGGCGCCCTGCCTGCCGCCGCCGGCCAAGTTGGACGTGAGTGCCCGGAGGATGCCTTGGGGGTCGACGCCGGCGTGCTGGTAAAAGCGGCTGTCCTCGATGTCGACGATCGCTTCCTTGATGTACGGCGACATCTGGTCCAGACCGACCTTCACACGGTTCTCGGCGAAGAAGGTGGCGATCGGCTTTCCGTCGGCGCTCAACACTTTGGTCGACTGCGACGGCGTCTCGACCGCCAGCTGGGAGGGCAGGCCGTTGAAGAATCCGATTGACCTGCTGACCGCAACTCCGGCAGCCGCGACGCCGGGGATCGCCAGGCTGGCAACCAGGACGCCACAAACGGCACTGACTGTAACGAGCCCAAGAACCCTCCAGAGGGCTGCGGCGAGACGGGATCCGATTCGTTTCTCCGGCGTCATCTTCTGTCCAGCTGTCGTGCTCAAAACCTACGCCCAGAATAGGTCGGGACCGTTCCTCCGGGACAGTGCCGGAGGTCCTAGGCTGGCAGCCGGAGCGGTGCAAGGCGGGGCGCTATGAACCGATTTGGCCTGCATATCAACGGTCGGGAGCTCAAAGCGATTTGCCGCGATCTACCCCATGGCCGTGGCCGGGGATAGAGTCGAGGCCATGCCGGACCGTCTCATGCTGCTCGACACTGCATCCTTGTACTTCCGTGCCTACTACGGCATGCCGGACACCATCCGCCGGGCCGACGGAACCCCGGTGAACGCCGTCCGCGGCCTGCTGGACATGATCGCCCGCCTCACGACCGACTTCGGCGCGACGCAGCTCATCGCCTGCTGGGACGATGCCTGGCGGCCGCAATGGCGGGTGGAACGCGTCCCCGGGTACAAGGCACACCGGGTGGCGGAATCGGTGCCGGGAGCCGCCGACGTCGAAGTCGTGCCGGAGGCCCTGACGGCTCAGCTGCCCCTGATCCGGAGGGCGCTCGAACTCGCGGGCATCGCCGTCGTAGGCGCTGCGGACCATGAGGCCGACGACGTCGTCGGCAGTTACGCCAGCCGGGCCGGTATCCCCGTCGACGCGGTCACCGGTGACCGCGACCTCTTCCAGGTCGTGGACGACGCCCGACAGGTGCGGGTGATTTACACGGCACGCGGGATGAAGAACCTGGAAGTGGTAACCGAAGAGGTTCTGACGGGCAAGTACCGGGTGCTGCCGAACCAGTACGCCGATTATGCGACCCTCCGCGGCGATGCCTCGGACGGGTTGCCTGGTGTCACGGGTATCGGCGAGAAAACTGCGGCGTCGTTGCTCGGCGAATACGGCACGCTGGACGGGCTGCTGGCAGCCGCGGCGGATGCCGACAGCGGTCTGTCCGCAGCACTGCGCGCCAAGCTCGGCGCGGCGGCGGACTATCTCGCGGCTGCTCCCGCCGTCGTCAGGGTTGTCCGCGACCTTCCGCTGCCGACGCCGGAGGAGGCGGGCGCGCGCCTGAAGCCTGTCGCCGGCGAGAGGCGCGCCGAACTTGAGGCCCTCGCCACGGAATGGAACCTCGGCGGTTCGGTCCGACGGCTCCTGCAAGCGTTCGACCTGCGGGGCTAAGCGGGCAGGCCAGGGGCTGGCGGGTCGAGGCATTCTGAAACTAGGCTCGTGATAGCTGGGCGCCGACCACTATCTAAGGGGACCGTCATGAGACTGAGTCATATTCCACTTCGTTTAACCACCGGGGCCTTCATCCTGAATTCGGGACTGGGCAAGCGGGGCCTGGATGGGGAAAGTGCCGCCGGAATGCAGGGCATGGCTGCCCGGGTGTTTCCGCCGGTCAGCAAAATGGAGCCCGAGGCGTTCGGGAAGATGCTCAGTTACGCAGAGATGGGCCTGGGTGCGGCACTCCTGGCGCCGTTCGTGCCGAGCCGGTTCGCCGGGCTCTGTCTCGGAGTTTTCTCCGGGTCTCTCCTCACCATGTACCGGAAAACGCCGGGGATGACTATGGAAGACGGTATCCGCCCTACCCAGCAGGGCGTGCCCTTGGCGAAGGACGTTTGGATGCTCGGCATCGCAGCTGCGCTCATCCTGGACCGCAAGCGCGTCCCTGTCCGCGGCGCCAAGACGGCACCGGCGGTTAAGTAGGGCCCGCCGCGTCTGCCGAACCGTGCATTAGCCGTCAGCGAGGTACGACAGGGCGGCGACAACATGGGTCCGGACGCCTACGGACAGCGTCGGGTCCATCAACGGCGCGAAGAACGGGGAGTGGTTCGCCGGGATGTCCTGCGCCACCGTTCCTTGAGCTGCCGCGGCCCGGTACGCGTCGGGGTCCGCCCCGCCGATCAGCCAAAAGGTGTACGGCACGCCGAAGGCGTCCGGAATGCGGCTGAAGTCCTCGGACGCCGTCTGCCGCTTTGCGGCGTGCACCGCGTCCGGACCGAAGTGGGCAGTGAACGCGGCCCGCACACGCGCCGTCACCGACGGATCGTTGCTGGTCAGCGGGAACTGGTCGTAATACTCGAAGTCGGGCTCAAGCGGTGACCCCGCTGCGGCGCACTCGCCCTTGACGATCCGCTCGATCGCGGCGAGCACGCCAAGCCGGATCTGGCTGTCGTAGGTGCGGACATTCAGCAGCAGTGTGGCGCGGTCGGGGATGATGTTCGACGTCGTTCCGGCGTTAAGCGCCCCCACGGTGACGACGGCGAACTCGCCGGGCTTCACCTCCCGCGAAACGACAGTCTGCAGGCGAAGAACGATGGAGGCTGCGAGCACCACCGGGTCCACGGACATGTGCGGCATGGAGCCGTGCGCGCCCTTCCCGTGCACGGTGATTTTGAGTGAATCACCGGCCGAGAGGACCGGCCCTTCCGTCGTGGCCACTGTCCCGGCCGGTAGCGGCATCACGTGCTGGGCGAGGGCGACGTCGGGCCGGGGCACTTTGGTGACCAGGCCGTCGTCGAGCATCGCCTGGGACCCGGCCCCGACCTCCTCGGCCGGTTGGAAGAGCGCGATGTAGGTGCCCGACCAGGCATCGCGTCCGTCCGCCATCAGCTTGGCGGCGCCGAGCAGGGTGGCCACATGCAGGTCGTGTCCGCAGGCATGCATGACGCCGGGAACGGTCGATGCGTAAGGCAGTCCGGTGCCCTCCGTTACAGGAAGCGCGTCCATGTCGGCGCGGGCCAGGACGGTGGGTCCGTCGCCGTTCACGAGCACACCGACGACGCCGGTCCCTCCAATGCGGTGGACCGCACAGCCGAACGCCGCAAGCTTGTCCTGAACGATTTTCGACGTCGCGTGTTCCTGGCGGCTCACTTCAGGGTGCCGGTGCAACTCGGTATAGGCGTCGCGCACCCAGCCGAGTTCTGCGTCGAGGCCGGCGAGAACTGCGTCACTACTGCTCATGCGCTTCTACCTCCCGGAGGTCCACTGCACCCGGCAAAGCGGGCGCTGCTGGCAGACCCAGCTTAGACCCCGGGCCGGGGAGGGTGCCGGGGCCAAGGACTCTTCCTGCCGTTGCTGCGGCACTGGTAGACAGGTTTCCGTCCCAACGGGCCGAACGTCCCGGGAGGCAACCATGACGGACGTGACCATCGAAACCGAACGCGGTCAAATGCCGGCCTACCTGGCGGCGCCGGCCGGAGAGGGGCCCTGGCCCGGCGTCGTCGTCATCCATGACGCGCTCGGCCTGAGCCGCGATACCCGCGCGCAAGCGGACTGGTTGGCAGGCGAGGGCTACCTTGCGGTGGCACCGGACCTGTTCTACTGGGGCAGCAGGCCGTGTGCCTCTGGTCACTGATCCGCGGCTGGCGTCCACTGGGCGACCTGGACCGGTCCCGCGCGTGGCTCGCAGCACGCGGCGAGTGCACCGGCCGGATCGGAGTCATCGGGTTCTGCATGGGCGGCGGCTTCGCCCTGATGCTGGCTCCGGACCATGACTTCGCGGCGGCCAGCGTGAACTACGGCGGACTTGACGACGCGACGGCCCGGGCGATGCCCCGCGCCTGCCCGATCGTCGGGAGTTACGGGGCGGAGGACCGCTGGCCCGGGGTGCGTAAGGTGCCCGGCCGGCTGGAGCCGCTGCTGACCGGTGCAGGGATAGACCACGATCTCAAGGTCTATCCGGGCGCGGGCCACGGTTTCCTCAACCAGCACGGCCCGTCGGATCTGACCTTGGGTGACAAGCTGCTCGCCAAACTCGTGGCCGCGGGGTATCACGAGCCCTCCGCCGCGGACGCCCGACGCCGAATCCTGGCGTTCTTCCGGCAACATCTCAGCCCCGAGGGGGAGCCGCAATGACGCGCAGCGCGCACGTAGTCGGGACCGGTGTTGCCGCAACCGGGTTCGCCAATTTCACCGACTCGCTCTGGGGCTTCGAGCTCAAGGACGCGCCAGGCGGGGGCACCCGCCTGGTCGTCAGCGGGTACTGGGCATGACGGCCAAGCTGGCTTCAGCCCATTCTCAGCGTGCTCATCCTGGAGCCCTCGCACTGGGTCATGCAGTCCCGCCAGTTCTCGAACCTGAAGCGAAGGGCAGAATCAGTAAGCACCTGAGCCGCTGCGGTGGCCCTCAAAGGCCGGTGCGGGTGCGCCGCCGCCGCTTCCGAGCAGGCTGCGGGTCAGCGCCTCGCCGTCGGCCATCAGGTCCGCTACGGCCGACTGCAGATGGCCATCACCGACCGGTGCGTCCGTCAGGGCAGCGGCGACGACGGCGCGGCGGATCAGCTCGCGGGCAAATGACGCTGTCGTTCCTTCGGTTCGGGCTGCCGCCTCCTCAAGCGCGCCAGCGCTGAAACCGATCCCGCGGGAATACAGCTGAAGCAGTGCCACGCGTTCGGTCTGCGCCGGCAGCGGGATCTCCACGGCCAGGTCCACCCGGCCGGGCCGCTGGGCAAGGGCACGTTCCAGCATGTCCACCCGGTTGGTGGTGAGGACGAACGCCACGTCAGCGTCGCTGGCCAGCCCGTCCATCGCGTCGAGCACCTCGAACAGCAACGGCTGCGGTCCGTGCCCGAAGCTGCGGTCCTCGGCGATGAGGTCACAGTCCTCAAGGACGACGATGGAGGGCTGGAGGGCCCGGGCCATCGTTGCTGCCTCGGCGATCCGGGCGAGCGAGCCGCCGGATAACAGAATGGCAGTGGTCCCTTCGCTCCGGCTCAGCAAGTGCCGCACTGTGTGGGTCTTTCCGGTGCCCGGCTGGCCGTACAGCAGGATGCCGCGCTTGAGGTGCTGCCCATACTGGTTGAGGGTGTCCCGGTGTTCGGCGATACCCAGCGCATGGTCGGACACCTTCTGCAGCAGGCCCGCGGGCAGGATGACGTCCGACGCCGCCAGGGCCGGCTTGGCATGGAATGTGACACCGGCCGCGCTCGGGCCGTACTCGCCGATGACCAGGGAGATGATCTGGCCCTTCAGGACGCTGTGGTGCTGCATCCGGCGGCGGAACTCCGCGAGGAAGGCGGCGGCTGTCTCGGTGGTGCCCGCAAGCACTTCCAGGCACGGCGACTGCCGGCCGTACCGGGGGTTGGCGTCCCGTTGCAGCACCGCGACCGGTTTTCCGTCGCGGCGGAACAGCCACAGACCCAGGGCCACCGCCTGCCGCTGTTCCTCAGGTCCGACCGCGAGATTGGCGTAGTCGGGCTGGGCGAGGGGGAACTGCGGAAACAGCTGGGCCTGCTGCAGCATGTCGCTGAGGGATTGGTGGTGGCGCTGGTCGCCGCCGCCGATGCCCACCAGGCGGAACTCGGGATCCTCACCGGCGAGTTCGGCCATCTGGATGTCCGCGTCCACAAACCGGTGCGGCGGGATCTGCTCGATCACCACCGGTACGGATGCTGCCGGCAGGTTGAGGTGCTCGGTGAGCGTCGCCAGCAGTTGGGTGCCCTCCGGCATCCGGTGCTGCGTGCTTTGCGCCAGCTGCACGAGCTGCGCAAAATCGTCGATGAACTTCCCCAGTTTTTCATCCATGCGCAGACCCTACCAGCGCAGCCCCTGCAGGCGTGCCTGAAACGGCAGGAGCTAGCGCTCGTCGCTGGTGTAGCGGAGACCGATCAGGGAGCGTACTGCGTCCAGGGCCTCCATGACCTGGACGCTCTCGCTCGGCGGCAGGATGTCATTCGCGGTTGCGCCGGTCCTCACGAGCCGCTCCAGCTCCCACGCCTGGTACTGCATGCCGCGCCCCGTGACCTGCTGATCGAAGCGCTCGACGACGTTGCCGCCGTCGTCGTAGCGGGTGAAACCTCCGGGGGTGTACCAGACCGGGTCGATCTCGATGCTGCCGCCCGTGCCGATGACCGCAGCCCGGTTGGGCCCGGCCGTGTCCAGCGCGCAGTGCAGCACGGCCTGCTGGCCTTCTGGGTACTCGAAGATCATCGCCGTCTGACGGTCGACGCCGGTGCCGGTCGTGCTTGCCGCCGCCTGGATTCTGGCCGGCGCACCAAAGACGTCGAAGGCGAACGAGACAGGGTAGATTCCCAGGTCCAGGAGGGCCCCGCCACCCAGAGCCGGGTCGTTGACCCGGTGTCCGGGATCCTTGGGCAGGTTCTGGTTGTGGTCTGCGATCACGGTCCGGACCTCGCCGAGTGCACCGGACGCGATCAGCTCCCGGATGCGGACCATGTGCGGGAGATAGCGCGTCCACATGGCCTCCAAGGCGACCAGCCCCTGTGACGCGGCGAGCCCGGTGATTTCCCGGGCCTGCCATGCATTCATGGCGAACGGTTTCTCCACCAGCACGTGCTTGCCGGCATTCAGGGCCAGCAGGGCGTTCTCGTAGTGGAAGGGGTGCGGTGAGGAGATGTAGACAACGTCGACGTCGGGATCCTCCGCCAGCGCTTCGTAGCTGCCGTGGGCCGCGGGCAGGTTGAACCTGGCGGCGAAATCCCGGGCCGTTGCGGGGTTGCGGGAACCGACGGCCAGGACCATAAAGCCGTGCTCCACGAGGTCCGAGGCCTGCAGCCCGGCGATGAAGCCGGTGCCGAGGATGCCCCAACGGAGCCCGCTGCCGGAACTGCCGGGGGAGACCCCTGGGCGTTCGGGGGAGCCGGCGGCGGTGCTGTCGGACATGGCTGGGGGTCCCCTCGGCAGTAGGTCAGGTCGGCGTCGCGCGCCCCAGGGGGCAATGACGCCGTCTGAGCATGCTAGCCCAGGAGGGGGTCCTCAGCGCAGGAGCTTACTTGCAGGTGCAGCGCTGCTCGGCAGGTACGTCGGCCATCACGGACTCGACGTGCTCGCCGCAACCGGCCCAGGTGATTTTTCCACAGCTATTGCAACGGACGGAAGCGCACATAATTATCTCCTTGAGTAGGTACTGCCGGTTGTGGGGTGCCGCAGGTGCGGGGGGTCTCTTACAGTAACGGCTAGGAAGCGGCAGCGGCGGCCAGCTGGGCCCTGACGTCCGTCATGTCGAGTTCCTTGACGGCGGTGATGAGTTCCTCGAGGCCGGTGGCGTTCATGGCGCCCGGCTGGGAGAAGACAAGGATGCCCTCGCGGAAAGCCATCAGGGTGGGGATCGAGGTGATGCGGGCGGCGGCAGAGAGGCCGGGGTCGGCCTCGGTGTCGACCTTGGCGAAGACGACGTCGGGGTGGGCTTCGGATGCCTTGTTGAAGGTGGGGGCAAACATGCGGCACGGACCACACCAGGCGGCCCAGAAGTCCACCAGCACAATGTCGTTGCCGGAGATCGTGTCGTTGAAGGTCTTTTCAGAAATATCGATGGTTGCCATGACTCAACAATATACCCCCCGGGGTATTATCGCAATTGCGGCTATGGCTGGCCGGACGCGGCCGGGCGATTTTTCCTTGAATACCCTAGGGGGTATATTGGACTAGGCATCTGCCCGTGCCGCTACCGATTGAAAGGTGCACCTATGGACATCACCGCCCAGGAACTCAACGAACAACTCAAGAACGGCAGCGACGCGCAGGTTGTGGACGTTCGCGAGGCTGCGGAAGTCGCCGAAGGCATGATCGCCGACGCGCGCCACATCCCGCTCGGGGAACTGCCCGCCCGGCTGGGCGAACTGGACAAGACCCGTGCCGTCGTTGCCGTGTGCCGCAGCGGCCGCCGAAGCGCCGCCGCCGCTGACCAGCTCGCCGCCGCCGGCTTCACGTCCTACACGATGACCGGCGGAATGCTCGACTGGTCAGCTGCGGGACTGCCTGCCGGCTAACGCCTTCTATGACTGCCCGGGCGGCGCTTCCCCAGCGCGCCGTTCCGGGTTCCCGCCTGTCCCGGTCCGGCCCTCACGGGCCGCGGAGCAGGTGGACCGGCGGCCCCTGCCTCTGCGGGCTGCCGCCCGAACTGCCCAAGCTATACCGAAAGAGACTATGACTACCTCAACCACGACCACCACGGTCGAGTCCGCGCCCCAGACCATCGACGCCGCCACGCTCAAGACCTGGCAGGACAACCACGATGACCTGACGGTGATCGACGTACGCAGTGGTGCCGAGTTTGATTCGATGCACATCAAGGGCTCCTACCATGTTCCGCTGCCGATGCTGAGCGAACATACGGAGGAATTCGCCGCCAAGATGGGCACCCGCGTGGTACTGGTGTGCCAGTCCGGAAACCGGGCCGAACAGGCCCGGAAGCATCTGGACGCCGTGGGCCTGGGCAGCGCGAGCGTGCTGACCGGCGGCGTGCCTGCCTATGCTGCTGCCGACGGCGACGTCGTCAAGGGCCGCAACACCTGGGCCCTCGAGCGCCAGGTCCGTATGACGGCTGGCTCCCTGGTGCTGGCCGGTGTGGTGGGCAGCAAGCTCCTGTCCCCGAAGCTGGGGCTCCTGGCCGGGGGCATCGGCGCGGGCCTGACCTTCTCCGCGGCGACGAACAGCTGCGCCATGGGCCAGATGCTCTCCAAGATGCCGTGGAACCGGTCCGCGAACGAGCCCACCGCACACCAGGCCCTGCAGAACCTGGGCGCTAAGGCATGATCTTCGCCGCGGCGGCGTTCGGACTCATCGTCGGCGGCCTGCTCGGCCTGGTCGGGGGCGGCGGGTCCATTCTCGCTGTCCCCGCCCTCGTCTACGGCGTGGGGCTCCCGCTGGCTGCGGCGATCCCGACGTCGCTGGTCGTCGTCGGCGCGTCCTCCGCCGTTGCGGTGCTGCCCCGGCTGCGTGGGGGCGTGAATTGGCGGCTTGCCCTCATCATTGGCGCCGCCGGAACCGCGACCGCGTACCTGGGCGCCTACGTGAACCGGCTGCTGGACCCCAAAGTGCTGCTGCTGGCGTTTGCCGCCATCATGGTCATCGCCGGGATCCGGATGATGCTGCCGTCAAAGGCCGCCGGCGGATCCTGCGCGTTGCCCGGCGGCGGCGTCAACTGGCGCAGCTGCCTGCCCAAGGCCATCGCGACCGGCGCCGTCGTGGGGTTCCTGACAGGCCTGCTGGGCGTTGGCGGCGGTTTCCTGATCGTCCCGGCACTGACCCTGGTCCTGGGCCTTCCGATGGCGGTGACCGTCGGAACCTCGCTGGTCATCATCGTCATCAACTCGATCGCAGGTTTCGCCGCCCACCTCGGTGACCTGCAGATCGACTGGGGCGTCACAGCTGCCTTCGCGGGGACAGCGATGGTCGCCTCCCTCATCGCCGGCCGGCTCGGAACCAAAATCCCGGACAAGGTCTTGAAACGCAGCTTCGGCGTCCTGGTGCTGCTGGTCGCGGTGTATGTAACCGTGCAGGCGCTGCTCTCCTGAGCTAAGCCGTATTGCGAAGCCGGACAAATGAAGCGCCGGAGGACCTGTCCTCCGGCGCTTTCTTGGTGGCGTCGGTCCGAGTCATGGCAACCGCAAACCTTTTCGTATTGTCGTCGGAGTGGACGGGTCGGACTCCTCGCTTGCGGCCCTGGAATGGGCGCTTGAGGAGGGGCGCCTGCGCTCCGGGCAGGTCCACGTCGTAAGCGCCTGGCATTACCCCGCGATCGGGGACGCGGACGGCCGGGCCCCGGACCACGACGCCTTCGGGGATCACACCCGGCAGTCGCACGCCGAGGCGATGGTGCGCTCGGCCGGCGCCGGGGTGGCCGTCACCGGGGAGGTGGCGGAAGGCCGTCCTGCTGACGTGCTGCTCGGCGCCGCCGCCGCGGCTGATCTTCTGGTCGTCGGATCGCGCGGTCACGGCGGTTTCACCGGAATGCTGCTGGGCTCGGTATCGAACCATGCCGTGCACCACGCCCGGTGCCCGATGCTGGTGGTCCGGACCGGCGCGGATTCGGCCCGAGGCTGAAGTCCGGGCGACGGCGACGCGGCGGGCCCGCCGGAGCGCAGGCGGAGCTGCGCCGGACGGACAGTTGACGTGATCCCGCGCCCGGTCTGGAGAGTCAGCGAAGCCAGGCTCGAGTACCGTATGTTGGAGGCCTAGGGGGGGACCGTGGAAAACATTTTGATTGCCGGAGGCAAAGCACGGCTCTGCATCAGCGAGGCCGGGTTTTTCCACCTTCGCTGGATGCCGGGTTCGCAGGTCGATGCCGAGGACGCAGCTGCGTCCATCGAGGCAATGCGGCGACTCGGTGCCGGCCGGGCGCTGCCGTTGCTGGTGGAGATTTCCGCAGTGACCATGAGCGCTGCAGCCCGGGGCGCTTTTGAACGGGCCCAGGCCGTCTCAGCAGTGGCCTTGGTCGGGTCCAGTGTCGTCGACACGGTGGTAGCCGCAGCCCTTGGACGTCACAGCTTCTGCCCGCATGCGTACTTCGTCTCAGGTTCGGAGGCGGCGGAATGGCTGGCCGGGCTCCCGTCGCGGGAGGGAGAACAGCCCCGCCCGGCACCGCCGGGGACGTTAGGCCCCGGGTCGGTGGTCGGTGCCGCGCATCCGGGCGGCCACAAGGACTCCTGAGAGCGCGGTGATGGCGCCCACGACGGCGACAGCGGCCGGGATGCCGTAGGCGTCGGCGAGGATGCCGGCGAGCAGCGCCCCGATGGCGAATCCACCGTCGCGCCAGAGCCGGTAGATTCCCACCGAACGGGCCCGCCAGGCCGGGTGGGCGACGTCGCCGATCGCGGCCAGGAGGGTGGGATAGACCATGGCGGTGCCGGCGCCGAGCAGTACCGCTGCCGCCAGCCACCAGCCGAACCCGGTGCCGAAGGCAACCAGCCAGAGGGCCGCCGCCTGGACGAGCATGCCCCCGACAATCAGCCACTTGCGGCCGTACTTGTCCGACAGTGCCCCGGTGACGAGCTGCCCTGCGCCCCACACGGCAGGATAGACCGCGGCAAGGATTCCAATTCTTTCGACGGTCAGTCCGGCGGCAGCGAAGAGGACCGGGAAAAGCCCCCAGGCAAGGCCGTCGTTGAGGTTGTTGACCATGCCGGCCTGGCTGACGGAGGACAGCGACTTGTCGCGGAAGCTGGTCAGGGTAAAGACCTGCCGGTTGCTGAGGTCGGCGTGGGCGTCGGCGTGGGCGGCAGTGTGGCTGGCCGCTTCGAGCCTGGCATGATGCCGGGTTTCCTTCACCGCGAAGACCGAGAGGCCCAGGCCCACGGCGATGAAGGCCGCGCCGAGCAGGAACGGTCCCGGGCGCAGACCGTAGTTCGCGGCGATGTAGCCGGTGGCCAACGCGGTGCCGGCGACGCCGAGGTAGCCGGCCGCCTCGTTCAGGCCCATGGCCAGGCCGCGGCGGGACGGGCCCACCAGGTCCATCTTCATCATGACGGTGGTTGACCAGGTCAGTCCCTGGCTGATGCCCAGGACCACGTTGGCGGCGACGATCCACCCCCAGGAGGGCCCGAAAATCAGCAGCAACGGGACCGGCAGGGCGATCAACCAGCCCGCGACGAGGACGGGCTTGCGGCCGTAACGGTCCGAGAGGGTGCCGGCGAAGTAGTTGGTGACGGCCTTCGCCATGCCGAAAGCCAGGATGTAGGTCAGCGCGGAGGTGTAGAGGTCCAGATGAAAGACCCGGTCGGCCAGCAGGGGCAGGATGGTGCGTTCCTGGCCGAGGGTTCCGCCGACCAGGGCATTGACCGCGACCAGAAGCAGGAACTGGGCGATGTTCTGACGCAGGCCGAGGGTAACGCCGGCGTGTTGCCGGTCGTCGCGCCGGACCGCGTCGTCGTGCCGGGAGGGTGCCTGGGCGAACGTCACGGGTACTCCACTGTTGTTGGGGGAACGCGTGGGGCGGCGTTCCGGTTGTCCGGTCCGCCGCCCCACGCTGTTACTGCCTGCTGCTGTGCCTAGCTAGCTGGCCGGAACGGTTTCCGGAGCCTGCTGCCGGGCGGTCCAGGCGGCGTAGCTGCCGTCGAGCTCGAGCACGTCGTAGCCGGCGCGGCGCAGGGCGCTCGCGGCGACGGAGTTCCGGACTCCGCTCTGGCAGTAGGAGACGATGGTGCCCTCTGCCGGGAGTTCGTCCAGGTGCCACATGACGCGGCCGCCGCTTAGCTGGTAGGAGCCGGGGATGTGGCCGGCGGCGTGCTCGGTCTTGTTACGGACGTCCAGGACCATGGCGGCGTCGAAACCGTCGAGTTCCTCAGGCTGGATCAGCTTCGGGACGGAGATCGGCAGGCCTTCGAGCCCGGTGACGTAGCCGGCGACCTTGTCGATGCCGACGCGGACCAGGTGGTCCCACATCTCCATCGCGGCGGCCTGGTCAGCGGCGAGCAGGACCAGCGGGGTCTTGTCCTTTTCGGGGTCAACCACCCAGGCGCCGAAGCTGGCGGTGGACTTGCCGGCGGGGATGTTGACCGCGCCGGTGACGGTTCCCTCGTGGACCTGGCCGTTGGGACGGGTGTCAACGAAGATCGCCTTGTTGGCGGCCAGGTCCTTGGCGACGGCGGCGGTGTCCAGTTCGGTCAGCGGCTTGCGTTCGCCCATGACGGCGGGGCCTTCACGGTTTTCGTGCTTCATCCGGGCGAAGTAGGCGTGCGCGTCGGGCTGGCCGTCGAGCAGTTCGTCGATGAAGCCCTGTTCGTCGTTGGCGGCCAGGTACGGGCCCCACCAGGCGTAGAGGCGTTCGTAGCCGACGGTGGAGGACGGGATGGCGCCGAGGGCCTTGCCGCAGGCGCTGCCGGCACCGTGGCCGGGGTGAACCTGGACGTGGTCGGGCAGGGTCAGGAACTTATCCCGCAGGCTGGCGAAGAGCTGCTTGGCGCCTTCGAAGCGGGTGTCGACGCCGCCGGCTGCCTCGTCCAGCAGGTCCGGGCGGCCCAGGTCACCGGAGAACACGAAGTCACCGGAAAGCAGGTAGCCGGGGGCTTCTGCGAAGGCCCCGTCAGTGACCAGGAACGACAGGTGCTCTGGGGTGTGGCCGGGAGTGTGCACAGCCTTCACGGTGATGTTGCCCAGGGTGATGGTGTCACCGTCGTTGAGGCGTTCAGCCTCGAAGCCGTACTGCCAGTCGGCGCCGCCTTCGCCGGAGACGTAGGCGGTAGCGCCGGTGACGGCAGCCAACTCGCGGGTGCCGGACAGGAAGTCCGCGTGGATGTGGGTCTCAGTGACTGCCACAATCTTCATGCCGTTGGCGGCGGCGAGGTTCTCATAGACGGCAATATCGCGGCGGGGATCGACGACGATCGCCTCGCCCTTGCTCTGGCAGCCGATGAAGTAGCTGGCCTGTGCGAGGTCTTCGTCGTAAATGCGTTCGATAAGCATTCGGGAACTCCTTCTTGAGGTGGACGGGGAAGGGATTCCTTCCGCCTCTACGTTCAAGAGTAATACCCCCGGGGGTATCCCGCAAATGCGGCAGACCAAGGGTCGGAGCGCCCGGCGCGACGTTATTGTCCTACTGGTAGACGCGGACCCAGTCGACCTGCATTTGCGACGGGGTGACTGCGGTGCCGTCCGGGAACCAGTCGAGCTGGATCGTCTGGTGCATGCCGACCGTGGGTTGATGCCCAGGGTTGGTATCGGTGAAGGTCCGTACGCCGTCGATATAACCGGTGACCCCTGACGGAGTCCATTCCACCGCGTAGTTGTGCCACTGGGTTGAGTCGACCGGCGTGGCCGCGCTGACCTGGAACTTTCCGCCGCTGCAGGCGTAGTGCAGGTAGAACTTCATGGCCGAAGTCTTCGACTCGCCTTCGGCGAAGTCCACTTCTGCGCAGTTGGCCGAGGGCTTGTTTGGCCACAGCAACAGCACCGGGTGGTATTCGGAGTCGCGGACGCTGGTCTTCATCCGGGTTTCCCAGCGCCCATAGGTCTGCTGGCTGAACTTCGCCGACATTCCGCCGGTGGTGCCGGCCGAGTCGCCCGTGACGGTGACGACGCCGTCGGCAACAGACCAGGCCCGGGGGCTTCGGATGCCCTTGCCGGCGTGGCCTGGACCGTCGTACATACCCCATTTGGCGGGGTCCGGCGCGCCGGTGTAGGAGAACTCGTCACCGGCGAGCACCGGCCCCCAGCCGAAGGCGGCCGCAGCCTGAACGCCGTCACCTGCCGGGGGAGCGGCGGGCGCCGCCACGGGAACAGCCCGCGCAGGAGGCTCGGCCGGGACGGCTGCGGCGGGGACGGGCGCGACGGGAGCGGGCGCGGCTGCCGCGGGCGGAGCGGGCGGAGCGGGCGTGGCTGCGGCAGCGGTGGCTGAGGCGGCGGACGGTGCTGACGACGTCGAGGCGGACGGCGTCGACGACGTCGGAGTCGTTGCGTTCGCGGGCTCAACGCTTCCGGCCAGAGAGGCTGAGCTGCACCCGGTCAGCGACAAAGCGCCCAGTGTAACGGTAACGGCAATTTTCTTAAGCAAGTGACCCTCCGGGACATCGAACTAGCGCAAGCAACAAGCGCGATCGACCCCACACGAGAGTTCCTGAAGCTTCTTCAGCCCCGTCAGAAAGACAGAACGAGCAGGCGCCAGCCGGCGCAACGGCCGCCCGCCAAGCGGACGCCCGGGCCCTGCGTTAGGGCCAGACCCTCAGGTCAGCCGACAACGTTACCCGCTCGTAACGTTGGTCAGCAAACGCCCGCGCAGCGCGGGGCAGCTCCCTGAATAAAAAAAGTTGTGGGTCGGCTGCATCCGGACGGCCCAGCCGGCCGGTAGTAAGGGTGTAAGCCAAACACCGCCCGCATCCGGGCCTCAATGAGGAGCTCTACATGCACATGAAATCACTTTCCGCAGTGGTCGGTACGATGACGCTGCTGGCCGGACTGACCCTTGCCGCACCCGCACAGGCCAGCGACAACTGCCCCGACAAGGACCATGGCACGGCAAAACTCTCCGTTCTCCACGGGGTCCCGGGACTCACCGTGGACGTGTGGGTGGATGGAAAGCTCACGCTGGACAATTTCACCCCGGGAAGCCTGGCCGGTCCGCTTGATGTCAGTGCGGGAGACCACAAGATTGCCATCACCGGCGCGGACGCCACGAGCGCCGACAACCCGGTAATCGGACCTGTCAAAGTTGATCTGCAAGAGGGCCGAGATTACACCGCTGTCGCGCACCTAACGGCAGACGGGGAACCCACGGCCACCTTGTTCCGGAACAGCACCTCAGCCAGCCCGGACGGACAAGGCAAACTGACGGTGCGGCACGTTGCCGCAGCCCCCGCCGTCGACGTTCTTGCCGGCGGAACGGCCGTGATCGAGGGCCTGGAGAACGGCGACCAGAAGAAGCTCACACTGGACGCGGGAACCATCTCCGCCTCGGTGGCGGCGGCGGGCAGTACGGAAGCGCTGATCGGCCCGGCAGATGTCACGGTGAACGCGGGCGAGAACACGATCGTTTACGCCTGGGGCAGCCTGAAGGACAACACCCTTGACCTTGCCGTGCAGGTGGTGAAGTCCTCCAACCACGACTGATCGGATCGGCTCGGTGCCCAATCGGTACCAACTAGGTGGCGGGGCCGCGGCAATCGCGGGCCCGCCCACCGCATTCCCGGGCGCTTCGCCATTGCAGGGCGGAACCTGGGGGGGGATAATGACGATCCACAGGTCTCATTCCTGCTCTAAGGAGCATCAAGTGGAGGCTGCCGATCGTGAATGGGACGTCAGAGTCGACCATGCCTTCGCAGCGGGTGAGGAGTGGGCGCTCGCGGAGGCCTACCGCCTGCTCGGGCCCCTGGTCCATACGCTGGCGTTGAGGGCGCTTCACGAGCACGGCGCCGCCGACGACGTCACCCAGGAGGTCTTTATTCGCGCTTGGAAATCGCGAACCAGATATCGCCCGGGCGCCGCACGGTTGCCCGCCTGGCTGATCGGGATCACTCGCAACGCCATTTCCGATGCCTTCTCCGCCCGCTCCCGACGACGGGATGTTGAAAGAGCCGTTCTACACCTGGCCGATGACCCGGCAAGCGGTAGCCAGAAGCCCAATGCTGACGCGCTCGCGGACCGTCTGACGCTGGAGGACGAACTCGAGCGCCTCGGACATCCCCAGACCGCGATCATGCGGCTAGCCTTTTACGAGGACCTGACGCACGACCAGATTTCGTCCCGGCTCAACCTACCCCTCGGCACGGTCAAGAGCCATATCCGCCGCAGCCTCGCCAGGCTGCGCTCCCGGCTGGAGGTGGAGCATGGATCATCTTGACGAGGAACTCCTCGGCCTGCTCGCTCTGGGGGAGTCTGCCGGGGAGGAAGAATCGCGCCATCTGGAGAGCTGCCAGGAGTGCGGCACTACGCTGGAAGCGTTGCGGCGCACCGTCTTCGCAGCCACCGTCAATCCGGAAGAAGTTCAGCTGGAAAGTCCCGGAAGCCACAACTGGGCCGCGATCCACCAAGCGTTGGGGCTCTCGCCGTCGCTCGCGAAAGACCCGTTGGGCGCCGGTGGTGCGGTAACCCTGCGCACCCCCGGAAGACAGTATTCAGGACAGCAACCCGTTACGCGGCTCCCGCGCCGGGGACTGTGGGTGTTGGGCGTGGCTGCCGGTGTCCTCCTTGGCGCTGCCGGCGCCTGGACTGCACTGAGCATTCTCGGCCCCGCGAAGCCCCCGGAGGCAGCCCCGACGAGCCCCGGACCCACGCCCGCGGTCGTCGCCAGGGCTGCACTCGCTCCGCTGGCGGGACATTCGTCAAGCGGTAGTGCGCTCGTTGAGAAGCTCCCGGACGGAAGCCGGCAAGTGGTCGTCAGCCTTCCCCCGGAGAAGCTTTCGGGCTTCCGCGAGGTCTGGATGGGATCCTCGGACCTGTCCAAGATGGTCAGTCTTGGCGTCCTTGGCCAGGCCCCCCAAGCTTTCGTCGTTCCGGCCGGACTTGACCTGGCCGAATACCCGGTCCTCGACGTTTCGAACGAACCGTATGACGGAGACCCCGCCCACTCCGCCGAAAGCATTGCGCGCGGAAAGCTTGCGTTGCAGGGTTAGGCGGTTTCAATTAGCCGGTTTCAACCAGTGGTCGCCGCTGCGACAGAATGGTGCCATGAGTGAGGCCGGAGACTTCATTGACGCCGGGCTGCAGCGCGAAAGCTCGTGGCAGCGCGCCGACCAGGCCCAGGCCCGGTTCGGCCCCGACGTAGAAGTTTACGGCGCCTCTGTCGGCGCTGTCCGCGGCACCGTGCGGGACGCACTTCGCCGCTATAAGAATCTGGGCCGGGACGAGCTCACGGCTCTCTGTTCGGAACTTTGGGCGGTGCCGGTCCTGGAACGCCGCCTTGCCGCCGTCGTCCTCCTGCAATCCGGTCTGGCTGCGCTCGATAACTCGGACCTGACCCGGATCGAGGGCTTCCTGCGCAGCGCCCGGTTCCCCGAACTGGCGGATCCGCTCGCGGTCGACGTCGTCGGGCCGCTCCTCGCACGTCTCGAGGGTCACAGCAGGTCCAGGGCCGAGGCCGTACTGGAGCGGTGGCTGCAGGATCCGGACCCCTGGCTGCGCCGCGCGGCCCTGCTTGCACCGTTGCGCGAGTTCCGGGCCGGACGCGGGGACTGGGACAGCTTCGTCCGCCAGGCTAGAAAGTCCCTTTCCGCTGCCTCTGGCGGAGGGGAGGACGGCGGCGGTGCGGACACCGGCAGCCTGATCCGGGAAGCCGTGACGCGCGTCGTGGACGACGTGCGGAGAACCCGCCCCGAGCTGGAGTTCTAGATACCCCGGTCTCTGCGTCGAGGATTCGGGCCCGGGCTGCCTGGACTCAGGGCCTGCGCTCCACCACGGCATACGCCTTGCCGTCCAGAAACTGCCAATCCGTTACGACCATGAAACCAAGCGCATCGACGCGGTCGTTGAGAACGTGCAGGTCGAAGCCTCCGTCGCGTGGTTCGGCGTCCCAGGTGGCAACATGGATTTCCTTGCCCTCCAGAACGAGCAGCTCGGTATTGACGTCAAAGTCTTCCTGCGGCTGGTCGCTCAGCTGGCAGATGGCAACACAGGGGCTCTTCATGGGACCTCCGTTGGGGGCGCGCCGGTTGGTTCAATCCTATGCGCGGTGGCTGTCAGTGCCCTAGGCTTTCCAGGCGGGCCGTGCCGGCGTTCTCCCCGCCGACACCCCGACCTCGTTACCTGAACGTGACATTACCGCGCGGTGCCGTTACGGTAGTTCGGTGCCTGTTTGTTTCCGTTACGGGCGCTCCTGAGCCGATTGCCTAACTCTGCCGCGGCCCCGGGATCCGAATGCAACCATCTGGCAGAGACGGGGAAACCAATTTTGGCCCGGCTGTTTCAGCGGGTCTTGGGGTGAAGCCGCGCGTCCGTTTCAGCGGACCGCGGCCGGGTGCCTCCCATCCGAATCCGACAGCTCACCTCGCAGGCATTGGGAGAGGCTACTTCATGTCTTCAAGCACTACTGCTGCGCGCCATAACGCCGGGCGAACCTCAGCATTCTCGGTCAAGTCCACCACCATTGGTCGCCAGGCCGCAGTGATCTTCGCAGCCTCGGGCCTCGTTCTTACCAGCGGCATGGCAGCCAACGCGGCCGTCGGCACGCCGGCCGAACGTGAGTCGACGCCCGTATCGGCCGCCGACATCGCCAGCAAGGTTTCTGCTCCGGTCACGGCTGATTCCGCCGTCAAAATCACTTTCGACCGTCCGGAAGTTGCCACCACGCCGGCTCCCGTCATTGAGCAGCCCGTGGCAGCACCCGTCGAGGCGCCCGCCGCCCCAGCCGTTGCCGCCGCCCCGGCCGTTGCACAGGCTCCCGCTGTGAAGGCTCCCGCCGCTCCGCGGATCACCGTCCAGGCAGCTGCGGCTCCCGCGGCCGTTGCCCCGGTGGCGGCTCCGGCCGCTGCTGCTCCGGTAGCCGCAGCTCCGGCAGCCGCTCCGGCGGCCGGTGGAGTCAATGCCGCCATGCTGTCGGCCGCATACAGCCAGATCGGCATCACGCAGGACTGCACGGCGATGGTGGAGAAGGCCCTCGGCGCAGCAGGCATCCCGGTGGGCGACCTCGGTCCCCAGCAGTTCCTGAACTACGGCAAGGTTGTCGGCGACCCGCAGCCGGGCGACATGATCGTCCAGTCCGGCCACGTTGCCATCTACGCCGGCAACGGCCAGGCGATCAGCGGCGGCATGAACGGAACAAACCAGACGATCTCGCACCCGCTGTCCTGGCTGACGGCCACCGGTGGCGTGACCTTCGTCCGCGCCGGGGCGTAACTCCCGCGCCAACACCGGTTTCGGAAGCCGGCGGCAGGCTGCCTTTATGGCAGCCGGTCGCCGGCTTTCGGGCTGCTGGCGTAGCGCAGCAGGACGACGCCGTTTCCGAAGGTCCGCGTTTCGACGAGCGCGAGCGGGGTCCTGCTGTCCGAGGGCTTGAACAACGGCGTGCCGTTCCCGATCAGGACCGGGTGGATGTAGATCCAGTACTCGTCAATCAGCCCGAGTTTGCGGAAGCTGTCCGCAAGCTTGGCGCCGCCGAGTGCCAGGTCCCCGCCCGGTTGTTCCTTGAGCGCGAGGACGTCGTCGGCGACGACGTCGCGCACCACCGTGGTGTTCCAGCCGGCCCGCTCAAGAGTCGTGGAGTACACGATTTTGGGCATCCGGCGCCAGATGCCGGCGAACTCGGCCATGGCCGGGGTGCTGTCAGGATCCTGGTCCGCGGTCGGCCAGAAATCGGCCATCATCTGGTAGGTCACCCGGCCGTCGAGGAAGGCGCCCATGGTCCGGAGCTGGTCGTTGAAGTGGCCATGCAGTTCTTCATCCACCATGTGCCAGCCAATGTCCCGGTCCGGACCTTCGAAGTACCCGTCGAGGGATACCTGCAAGGCGACGATGATTTTCCGCATGGCCGAAGCCTACGCTCCGGCCGTTCCCCGGGTAAGAGCCCCAAGAGGCGAAGACCGGCACGATATTGCCGCCTGGGCGGTATTGGTTCTCCTGTACAGGCCAGTCATGCCAGTTTCGGCAGGATATTGCCGAACGCCAGCGCGGAAGGCACAATAGGGTAGGTTCCGGGCATGACCGGCAGGATACTGCCGGGCGGTGCCGGTTGTGCGTGCGAAAGGGGCTGCGGTCCGTGGGAATCAGGGGGAGCAGCGTGGATGACGTGGCAGGGATCGCCCAGCAGATCCGGCGCAGCCGCAAGGAAGCCGGTCTGACGCAGGAGGAACTCGCCCACCTGGCCGGAACTTCCGAACGCACCGTCCGTGCGATCGAGACGGGTACCGGCAACCCCTCCCTGCAGGCTGTTGTGGCCGTCGCCAACGTGCTCGGCCTGAACGTCGGCGTGGCCTGATGGCCGCCGGGCTTCAGGAACTCAGGTTTATCCGGGCGGCCGACGTCTATAAGAACGGCGTTCCGGCCGGCCGGCTGGCACGGACCGGCACCGGCGGGGTGCAGTTCTCCTACCGGCCCGACTACCTTTCCGGCGGCCACCCGGCCGTCGCGGTTTCGCTGCCACTCACGGAGGCGCCGGTCGAGGCCCCGGCCGGTGCCCTGCCTGCCTTCTTTGCCGGCCTGCTTCCGGAAGGCCACCGGCTGACGGTGCTGAAAAACGCGGCGAAAACCAGCTTCGACGACGAGCTGACCCTGCTCCTGGCCGTCGGGTCCGATGTACCCGGGGACGTGCAGGTGGTTCCTGCCGGCGACGTCCCCGCCGAGCCGGTTCCGCTGGCCGACACCTCCCGGCCCGAGGAGCTGGACTTCTCCCTCCTCGCCGACGCCGTGGACCTGCACGGCATCCCGGGGGTGCAGCGCAAAACCAGCGCCTCCATGCTGACCACGCCACTGGCGGTGCGCGGGCACCGCTACCTGTTGAAACTCGATCCGCCCGAACACCCGCACCTGGTCCAAAACGAAGCGGCGCACCTTGCCGGGGCCCGGGCACTGAAGATCCCGGTCGCGAAAAGTTCCGTCATCGCAGACCGGAACGGGCTGCCCGGACTCCTCGTGGAACGGTTTGACCGGATCAAAACGGCCGACGGCGCGTGGCAGCGCCTCCCGCTGGAAGACGGCAGCCAGGTGCTGGGACTGCCCCCTGCTTCAAAATACGGCGTCAGCGCCGAGCAGGTGGCTGCCGCCCTTGCCCGGGTGTGCAAGGCGCCGGTCATCGCCAGCCGGAACCTCTATCTGCAGTTCCTCTTCGCCTGGCTGACCGGAAACGGGGACCTGCACGCCAAAAACCTCGCCGTCCTCGGTGCGCCGGCAGGGTTTGTCATCGCTCCCGTGTACGACGTTCCGTGCACGCTGCTGTACGGCGACGAGACCCTGGCGCTTCCCGTCGCCGGCAAAATCAAGAACCTCAAAGCCCGCCACTGGGCGGAATTTGCCGAGACGCTGGGACTGCCGCAGCGCGCCGCAGCGGCCGCCAACCGCACCGCACTGGCGGCCGCGGACACCATAGATCTGGAGTTGCTGCCTTTCGCCGGCTCCCCGCTGCGCGGCGCGCAGCGGGAGCTGCGGTTTCGGCGCCGGGAAATCGCAGCGTGAGCTATTCCGCGGCTTTGCCGTAGGAGGCCGCGCTCAGGAATTCCACGCCGACGAACGGTTCCCCGCCCTCGACCCGGGCGTTATGGCCCGGCGGGATGGTGTAAGAGTCGCCCGCGGCAATATCGATGCGGCCGCCGTCGTTGGTCTCAACGCTCAGCTTGCCGGAGACACAAAAGCCGACATGGCTGTTCTGGCATGAGTCCGTCTGCACGACGGGCTTGATGCAGTCAGCCCAGGTCCAGCCCGGCTGGAAGCTGAACCGGCCGATGGTGTAGTCACCGACGGACACGATGTCGATCGCGCTCTTGTCCGGCCGGCGCTGCTCATCAGGTGAGTCCAGCGACTTCACTTGCAGCTGGGTCACTACGTTTGCGGGCATGGCCCTTCCTCTTTCTATCAGGAATGTGAACTGCTTACGGGGCCAACATTCCTCGCCCGGCCGCCGGTTGTCGACACCTATTGACTAGAAGCCGGAAGAGCTTCCGGATCCCGAGAAGCTGCCGCCGCTGCCTCCGTATCCCGTGGTGCCGCCGCCGCCCCGGGCAGAGCTCACGCTGCTGACTCCGGTGTTGAATCCGCTGCTGAAGGTGGGCACCGAGAAGAAGTAGTACGAGGGGTACACCGTGCCCAGGATGCTCGGCTCGTAGCTGCGCCGCTGCTTCCGGCCGGTACCTTCCTGAGCCTCCTCCATTTCCCTGCGCATGAGCTTCGCCTCGCGTTCGTTGCGGGCAAAGCCGGCAATCACCGTGTCAGCATGACTCTTCAGCAGTTCGGAAAGCTCGGTCCTCGCGTCACGCAGCCGGTCCAGTGCGGTTTCCGGGCTGATGCTGCCGTCGGACAGCTGCGCCGTCCATTTTTCAATGTCGCGCTGACTGCGGTCCCGGAAGGACCGTAGGGAAGCAGCGGTGGCTGAGTCACCCTCCCCGTGGTTCTTGCGGAGGATGCCTTCGATCCCGGCCAGGTCACTGCGGAACGGCGCCAGCTGCCGGTCCCAAGCTGTGGCCCAGATGGAGCCGCGGTTGAGCAGGGCATTGGTGTCGGAGATGACATCGTCCAGGGCGTCGAGTTCGGCGGCCGCATCGGCGTACTTGCGCGCCAGCTGCAGATTCGGCCGCCGGCCCTGCTGACGGCGGGTCAGGCCATGCACCTGGTTGGAGAGCTCGGTCGCGGCGTTGTAGCGGCTCAGAAAGGTGCGGTGTTTCTCCAGCACCGTGCTGCCATAACGTGAAGATTCCGGGATGGTGCTGGCATTGAGCTCGGTGACCTGCAGGTCCATGCTGACGTTGGCGTAGTTCGCGTCGCCCCGGGCCGTCTCCTTGCGGAAGCCCACCCGGGTCCGCCAGCGCACCAGCAACCAGGTTCCCACACCGGCAACCAGTGCCCCGGCCGTGCTCCACGCCGTGACAAGGAACGCCGTCGACCGGTACCAGGGTTGGTTAATCAGCTCCGCACCCCGTTTGATGCCCGCAATGGTCCCGTCTGTCCACTGCGCGTCCCGCAGCAGGTCCTTGGAGGCGTTCTGGATGTCGTCGCGCTGCCCGAGGGACACCTTCCGGTCTTCGCCCATATACGTGCCGACATGCCGGCCCACCGGGTCCAGCGCAAAGATGAACAAACCGTCCGCCCATTTCTGACCATCTGGACTGATCCACTCCGGATGCTGGGCGCGGGCAAAGCGCAGCACCTCCTCGTTGAGGTTGTCCGCCGCGCTGCCGTTGTACGTGTAGACGGCCACCTTCGTGGGCTGGTAGAACTCGATCTTCTGCACGGCAGGCAGCAGGGTGTTGCGGTCCAGGACTCCCGCCCGGTCCTCCACGACGACGTCGGACGGCGGAACGGCGAGCGCAGCCGCGGCGCCGCCGAGCAGCATGCCTGCCGTACCAAGGAGCAGCAACAGGAGAGCCGCCAGTTGCGGGGCAATGGTTTTGCGCATGGTCCACATCGTTTGGGAGAAGTATTTGTGTCAGCGTCCCCGACGCCGGTCGGTGCTGAAAGGGCCGAAAGACACCATGACGCCCTTGGGCCGCCCGTCCATACTGGCGCCATGAGCCTACCGCCGCCGGAACCCTGGCCTCCGTCAGCGGCTTCCAACGACACCCCGGTGGGGCCGGAGGGCGCCTCGGCGGCTTCCAATGACGCCCGGGCACGGCCGGAGGGTAACCCGGCACGGCGGGAACCGGTCCCGGAGCGGCGGCCCGACCGGGTGCTGCTGGGCATCGTGGCGGCGATTGTGGCCCTGGTGGTTCTTGCCCTGGCGGTGGTGTTTCTGCGGGGCGAACCGCAGCAGCTCGATCCCTCTTCCCCCGCCGGAGTCGTGCAGCGCTACAGCAAGGCCGTCATTGACGCTGACCCGGTTGCAGCGGATGCCTATCTGACCGACAACGTCCGGTCCCGCTGCGCCAACTTCTACGGGAACGTGCAGGCCAGCAGGGTGGTCCTGCTCGGCACGACCGAACGTGAGAGCACCGCCACCGTCAGGGTGTCGATTGTGCACGCTGCCCCGGACGGCCCGTTCGGCCCCTCCGAGTACGCGGAGGAGGCGGCCATCGGCCTGGTGAGGGTCGACGGCAAGTGGCTGATCAATGATCTGCCGTACAGTCTGCAGACCTGCGCCGGCGGAGGGCTGAAGAAGTGACGGACATGAGGAGCCGCGCGGTTCCGGTTACCGCCCCGGCCCAGGTTAAGGTCCGCCGCCTGGTGGTTTTCGTTCTCCTGTTCGCTCTGGTGGTCGTCGCCGCCAACGGGCTCAGCGGCCTGCTGGAACGGCTGTTGCGCTCCGGCCAGGTGCTGGCCGGGGAAGGCGTTGCCGGCCTGGCCTTGTCGCTCGCGTTCACCCTGATCGGCGGCCCGCTGGCGGCGTTGCTGTGGTGGTTCGTGTGGCGGCGCCTGGTTGACGGACCCGAGCGGTCGGCCCCTTCCTGGGGTCTCTACGTCGCCGTGGTGTATACCGTTTCCCTGATCCAGGCTGTCACGGCGCTGCTGGCGTTGGCGGGCGGCTTCATCGCGGAGCAGGATCCGGAGTGGCGGTCACCGCTCTCCGTTGGACTGGTCTGGGCCCTGGTTTGGGTGTGGCACCGCTGGATGTGGCTGCACCCCGTGCGGGGTCCGCTCGTGCTCGCCGAGGTGCCCGCCGTGATCGGCACCTACTTCGGGCTGGCCCTCGGCATCGGCGGCGCGGTGCTTGCCCTGGGTGGACTGTTCGACCTTGCCCTGCGTGGTTCCATGGAGCTCACTGCCACGGATAACCCGTGGTGGCGCTCAACGCTCCGGGACCTGGTCTGGGCCGCCGGGGGAGCGGCCGTTTGGTGGTGGCATTGGGGACGGGGCGGGGCGCGCCGGCTGCGGGGCGGTTTCGCGGACGTGGGGCTGATCGTAGTCGGAGTGCTCGCCCCCGGGGTGCTCGCTCTCGGCGGCGCGGGCTCCGTCCTTTTTGTGCTGCTGAGGCTGGCGTTCGACCGGCAGGACACCCTGCTGGCACTGCTGGAACCGCTGGGCTTCGCTACTTCCGCTGCCGCCGTCGGAGCGCTCGTGTGGCGCTATTACCGTACCGCCGCGGTCGGCCGTTCGGAGCGGACCCGCCAGGCCGGGATGCTGGTGACGTCGGGCGTGGCGCTGGCAGCTGCCGCCACCGGCGTCGGGGTCGTCGTGAACGCCGCCCTTTCCATCGCCGTGTCGCCGCTGGCGGGCGGCAACGCCCGGACGTTGCTGCTGGGAGGCATCAGTTCCCTGGTGGTGGGCGGCTGGGTGTGGTGGCTGGCGTGGCGGCCCGGGCCGCAGCACCGCCAGGAAGGGGTTCCGGCGGCGCGCCGCGTCTACCTCGTCGCCGTGTTCGGCCTCAGCGCGGTGGTTGCTGTAGCCGCGCTGCTGGTGATTGGGTACCGGCTGTTTGAGTTCCTCCTCGCCAACAACCTCACGGGCGGCAGCGTGGTGGACCGAATCCGGGCACCGCTGGGCCTGCTGGTGGCCACCGGCCTGGCCGCCGGCTACCATTTCGCGATCTGGCGGCAGGACAGAAGCCGGCTGGCGTCCGCCGACGCCGGCAGGAAGCGCACCATCGGTCACGTGATCCTGGTCGCTGGTCCCGAGCCGGATTCGCTGCGCCGGTCCATTGAGGAACTCACGGGGGCGGGAGTCACGCTCTGGCACCGGGCCGACGTCGGCGTCCCTCCTGACGCGTGGACCGCCGGAGGAACTCCCGGAGGTACTCCGGGTGCGGCTTCCGGAGGGACTGCAGGTGCGGCTGCCGGAGGGACTGCAGGTGAGACTTCCGGGCGGACCGCCGCGGGTGCGGGACTGGCCGAAGCGTTGACCGGCGTGCGCGCCAAACGGGTGCTGGTCATCGCCGGTGCCGACGGCGTTCAGGTCATTCCGCTGCACGGTTAGCGGCGCCGGTCAGCGTCGTTGACACTCAGCCAGGCCGGGATCCCGGCGCGCTTCTAAGGCGCGGGCGGCACCGCCGCGGCGGGCAGGACGATCCGCATGACCGTCCCATCCGCCCCGGTACGGGCCACGTCAACCGTGCCGCCGGCCGCCATGGCAATCTCACGGACCAAGGACAAACCAATCCCAAAGCTGCGCTGCCCGTGTGAGCCGTCGGGGCCGGCGGTCCGGACAAAGCGGTCGAAGATCCGGTCCTGGTCAATACCGATGATCCCGGGGCCGCTGTCCGCGACGGTAATGACTGCTTGTCCCTGAACGGCCGCCACTGAGATCCCCACCCGGCCGCCGGGCGGGGTGTGGGCGAGCGCGTTGTCGGCCAGCGCCAGCACCGCCCGGCGCAGGGCGTGGGGCTCAATCCGGGCCCGGGGCCCGCCCCCGGCCGAGAAGTCGAGCCGGATGTCCTTTTCGGCTGCCAGCAGCTGAAGGCTTTCGGCGACCGACCCTGCGACGTCGGCGAGGTCCGCTGGATGCGCCGCCGGATCCGGAGCGGCTGCGGTCGCGGCCAGCAACAGTTCATTGACGATGCCGGTGAGGGTGGCTGTGTCCTCCCGGATTTTGGCCAGGTGGCGGGTGGACACTGCATCCTCGCCGGCGTCGCGCTGCGCCAGCTGGATCCGCGCGTCCAGGATGGCCAGCGGGGTGCGCAGCTCGTGGCTGGCGTCCTGGACAAACCGGCGTTGCAGGGCCAGGGCCTCGCCCAGCGGCCGGATAGCGCTGCGGGCACTCAGCCACCCGGTCAGGCCGGCCAGGGCGATCCCGGCAGCACCGGCGATGATCATCGCTTCCAGCAGGTCCCGCGAGTCGAGGTAGGCGTACCTGGTCCCGGCAGCCACGGAGGGCGGCAGGTCCGGATCGGCGAGTTTGTTCAGCAGGTAAAGGGCAGCCACCGCCAGCAGGACAAGCACCATCACCGCACACGCGATACTGATCCGCACGGCGACCTTGAGCGAGGCCTTCCGCAAGGTTGATTGGTCGGGGGTTCCGGCCGGCAGGGCCTTAGTCATCGGCGTCGCCGATCTGATATCCGACGCCGTGGACGGTGCGGATTACGGACTTGGTGATCTTCCGGCGCAGGTGGTGCACGTACGTGTCGATGACGCCGGGCTGGTCGCTGGAGTGGAAGAAACGGGCGAGCAGTTCCTCGCGGGGGATGACCCGGCCGGGTTCTGCGGCGAGGGCGGTGAGAAGTTCGGCCTCTTTGGCGGTGAGGGACACCAGCTCGCCGTACAGTGAGCGGACTGACCGTGCCGCCGGGTCAAGCTCCCAGTTCCCGATGCTGACGGAACTGGCCGGCGGCGGAAAGACACGCGTCAGGGCCCGCAGCCGGGCGGCCAGTTCACCGGCGTCGAACGGTTTTGTCATGTAGTCATTCGCGCCGGCGTCGAGACCGCGGACTTTCTCGTCCGGGTCGCCAAGGGCGGTGAGGATCAGGATCGGGGTGGCGATCCCCTTTGAGCGCAGGGCCGCAATCACGGCGATCCCGTCCAGCAGGGGCAGCCCCCGGTCGATGACCATCACGTCCCAGGGCTCCGTCAAACCGCGGTGAAGCCCTTCCTGGCCGTCGGCAGCCAGCCGGACCCGGTAGTCCGGTTCCAGCAGGTCGGCGATGAGCGGGCCCAGGACCGGGTCGTCCTCGACGAGCAGCACGGAGGGTCGATAAGCGGTGGTCATGCTGCCTATTCTTCCGCTGCCAACTCCATGTCCGGTTCCCCGGTCCGGGCTGCATCGGCCGTGTCGTGCTCGACAGCGGCAGTGCGGTTGCCGCGGCGGCGCCTGAGGAACTGGACCGCCCAGGGCACGACCGAGGCGAGGACCATGACAACGGCAATGATGTCGATGTTGTTGGCGATGATCGCGTAATGTCCCAGCCAGGTTCCCAGCAAGGTCACGGAGGCGGCCCAGCTAAACGCTCCGACCAGGTTCCACAACGTGAAGGACCGGTAGCCGTAGCGGCCGATACCGGCAGTCAGCGGCGCAAAGGTCCTGACGACGGGCACAAAGCGGGCCAGGACGACGGCGGCGCCCCCGTGGCGGCGGAAGAACTCTTCCGTGGTGGCCAGGTGGGCGGTCTTGAGCACCTTGGCGTCGTCCTTGAACCAGCGCCGCCCAAAAGTGCGGCCCAGCATGTACCCGACCTGGTCCCCGGCGACGGCAGCTGCCGTGACGACTCCGATCAGTACCGGCAGGGTCAGCTGCAGCTGCTGATGCAGCAGGCCTGCGGTGAAGAGCAGGGAATCGCCGGGCAGGAACGGGAACAGCACGCCGGATTCGATGAAGACCATCACGGCGATCACGCCCAGCGCGGCAGGGCCGAGACCGGCGAGGAGGCTGGCGGGGTCCAGCAGTGAGGGTGAGCCGGCGGCGGTCAGTGCCGGGACCAGGCTGAAGATAGCGGTGCTGTGCACAGAGGTGTCCTTAGGATCGACTTGAGGGAAGGGCCGCGCCGACCGGAAGACGGTCCGCCAACCAGCCCGCCAGCCGGGGCCCGAAGCGGTTCCACACCCCGGTCAGCAGCACCACGGCCGCGCCGGCGGCGAGGAAGGACGCTGCCACATCGGTGGGGTAGTGCACTCCGACGTATAGCCTTGACCACGCGACGGTGAGCGCCACAGCTGCGCCTGCGGCGGCGACGGGCCGGGACCACCGGCTGCCGCGGGCCAGGAAGTAAAGCGCGAAGGCAAGCGCCACGGCAAATGAGACGTGGCCGCTGGGGTAGCTGTTGGACCCGGTCTCCGGCGACAGCGGGTCAAAAAGCAGCGCAGGGTCCGGACGGTGGCGGGCAACGAGGAGTTTGAAGGCCTCGCTGGCGACCCAGCCGGAGCAGGCCACCAAACCAAAACCGACGGCCCTGACCAGATCGCGGCGCACCAGCCACAGGCACAGGGCGCCGAGGCAGACCAGCGCGAGGCCGGCCACCGGCCCGAACACGAGGTTGATGCCCATCGCGACGGCGGTCAGCACGGCAACGTGGTGCAGGCTGAGGCTCTGGTCAACCCTTAGTTCGGCGGCGGTGTCGCCGGGCAGCACCTGCACCAGCAGGCCGAGCACGATTACTGCCGCGCTCAGCAGGACTGCCGCCAGCACCCAGTGCCGGGCCTGGGGGAGCGTCCAGAAGCGCAACCCGGCAGGAGAGCGCAGCTCCGTACCCGGGCGGGACTCAGGGCGATCGGCAGGGGCGGGTCCAGACATGTAATCCTCCGGTTGGCGGCAACGGCGCCTGTTTGCGCCCAGTCCCAGTGTCCGCCCCGCGGGTTAAGAATCACTTAAGAAACCTCGGGCCGGCCGGGCCGGCCGTTCCGGCCGGCCCGCGGGGCGGCGGCCACCCGCCCGCTCCAGGGGCCGGGGGTTGCCGGGCAGCGCCGTGTACTAGCATCGGACGGACAGGCGGCAGGCGCCCGCCACGGCGTTCCGGGAGGGGTGCCGGACGCGTGGGCTTTCCACCGCACAGCCGCACTCTCTTCAGGAGTACCCATGGACATCACCGACGTCATTCTCAACGATCACCACGACCAGCGCAGGATGTTCGCAATCCTGGAAGAAATGGAGGGCGCAGCACCGGCTGACCTCGCGGCGGTGTGGGGGCGGCTGCGGTTTTGCTGGAGGTGCACGCCAAGGCAGAGGAAGACCTCTTCTACCCGCAACTGCTGGCACTCGGAACGGGAGAGGGCGGTAAAGCCTCTCCGGAGGATGAAACCACCGACGCCATCCACGACCACAACGAAATCCGTGACGCGCTGGCCGACGTCGAAGGCCACGCGCCCGGCTCATCCGGGTGGTGGAGTGCGGTCGCCAAGGTCAACGAGGTCAACGGCGACCACATGGCGGAGGAAGAGCGGGAAGGGCTGACGGATTTTCGGCGCCACGCGAGCCTAGACCTCCGCCACAACCTGGCTGTGGCGTTCTACGCCTATGAAGCCGCCCACGCCGGCGGAATCAAGAGCCACGACGTCGACCCGGAAGAGTATGTGAAGCAAAACGAAGACCCGGCAGCGGGGCCCGGCCGCTAGGCCGGAGTTACGGGGGCGTCCTGGCCGTACTCAGCGGAGATGAGGATCGGCAGGTGGTCCGAGGCGCCGCGCGGCAGCGTCTCGACGCCTTCGATCATCAAACCCTGGGAGGTGGCGAAGTCGAAGTGGCCCTTGAAAACCTTGTACCGGGTGTAGGTCCGCCGGTCGCTGAGCGAAAGCTCGTAGCCGGCGTCCTTCATCTGCTCGGTCAGGTACTTGGTGAAGAACGGGTAGTTAAAGTCGCCCACCATCAGCGTCATCAGACCCGCGCCCATGCCCAGCAGTTCACCGTGCGCGGCGTGGATCTGGTTACGGCGCAGCGAGTTCGACGCCGTTAGCGGCGCCGCATGGAAGGACGCGATGACGAGGTCGTGGTTTGTTTCGTTGTCGACCACCCTGGTGCCGATGAGCCGCTCGTGGGCCGGTGCGAGCACCCTGTCATGCAAGGACTTCTTCAGGGAGAAAGTGTTGGTCTCTCCGGCTGTGAAACGGTCTTTGCGGTAATAGATCGCCAGGCCCAGCCGGTTGCCCCTGGTGGCGTTCGCAAGATGCAGGCCGCCGATGCTCTCTGGCAGGTCTTCGGTGTCACACTCCTGCAGGCAGAGCGCATCGATGTCGTAGTCGCGGGCCAGCGCCTCAAGTTCGCCGCTGGCCTTGTGTTTGCGGAGGTTGTAGCTGATGACTCGGATCAGGGGGAGCACCTCTTCGCAGCATAGTCGGGATAAACCTGCATCCGAGTCTACCCAGTGCGGTGGCCGGGGCGGGAATGCCGACGCCGTGAAAAGCCGTGCCGCAGAGGCGATAGGGTGAATGCGATTGTCTAATTGCTGTTGCGAAAGGGTCGACGTTGACTGCTGAACTACCGGTGCTGGCCGAAGGCGATTTCTATTACCAGGCTCTGGGGGACGGGCGGTTCCGCTCCACCATCCACGCCCAGGGCGCCTGGAACGAGCATGAACAGCACATGGCTCCGGCCTCCGGCATCATGGCCGACTGCCTGGCTCGGCACGAGCCCCGGGAGGACATGCGGATGGCGCGGATCAGTTACGAGATCCTGGGCCTAATCCCCGGCGGCGAGTTCGAAGTCACCACCACCACGCTGCGCCCCGGCCGGACCATCGAACTGCTCCAGGCCGAACTCGTGGCCGGCGGCCGGGTCGCCATCCGTGCCACCGCGTGGCGGATGATCACCTCCGACACCACCGCCGTAGCGGCGATCGAAGACCCCCGGATACCCGCGCCGGAGGATTGCAAGCCGTACGACGCCGCCACGGTATGGCCGGGCGGCTACATCGCCTCACTTGAGATGCGGATTGCCGAGGGCCACCGGGCCGGCTCCGGCACCGTCTGGCTGCACACCGACCACCCGCTCACCGACCGGGCCGACAGCAGCGACCTGGCCCGGCTCATCGGCCTGGTGGACACCGCCAACGGAATCGCCGCACGCGTGCCGCCGGGCAAGGACAGCTACGCCTTCCCCAACCTGGACCTGCAGATCCACATGTACCGGCGCCCGGAAGGGGAATGGCTGGGCCTGGACAACGAGGTCTCCTTCGGCACCGACGGCATCGGGCTGACCTCCACGGTGCTGCACGACCTGCAGGGCCCGTTCGGTCGGGCCGAACAGATCCTGACGCTGCGCAAGAGCTGACGGGCGGCCGCTGGGCTTCCGGAGACCAGCGCCGGGCTTCCCCGGAGTGTTCTAGTGGAACACCAACCAGCCGACGACCGTCGCCAGCCCGGTCAGGAAGGCGCCCCACAGAATGTCGGCCACCACGATCGTGAGCGGCCAGTTCCTCAGCGTCGCGGCATTGGTGAGGTCGTAAGTCGCGTACGCGAACCCGCCCAGCGCGGCGCCGTAACCCAGCGCGGTCAGCCAGCTGCCGCCGTCGAGCGCGGGCTTGAGGGCAAAGAAGACAATTCCCGCGATGTACAGCACGTAGAACACGACGGCGTACCCTAGATGGGGCTTGTCCGCCATCAGGTGGCCGAGGTGCCGGCGGTAGAACTTGCTCATCGACTTGAGCCAGACGGCGTCGATGGCGGCGAACGCGGCGGCCACCACGAGGAATTCCAGAAAGACCATAAGGGAGCATAACAACATGCAGCAGGCGCCGGCCGGACCGCGGACCCTGACGGTGTTCCGGCAGGAGCACTCGCTCGGTGCCGCGGAGGATCTGGACTTTGCCCTGGAACTGCTGCGGCGGGTAAAGACCGGTGCCGCCGCGCCTCTGCTCCGGCTCTACCGGCCCGCTCCGACCGTGGCCTTCGGCCAGCGCGACACCCACCTGCCCGGGTTTGACGCCGCGGCGCAGGCCTGCCGTGAGCTGGGCTTCGAACCGTTGGTCCGCAAAGCCGGCGGCCGGGCGGCCGCCTACCACGGAGGCACCCTCGTGATCGACCACCTGGAACCGGACGCGGACGCGATCGCGGGTGCCAAGGGCCGCTTTTCCTTCTTTGGTGAGCTTTTGGCGCAGGCGCTCCGCGATGCCGGGGTGGAGGCCGCCGTCGGCGAGATCCCCGGTGAGTACTGCCCGGGGGAGTTCAGCGTGCACGGCACCAATCCGGAAGACCCGTCGCAGCGGCTCAAGCTGGTCGGCACTGCCCAGCGGGTGGTATCCGGCGGCTGGCTGTTCAGCTCCGTGATCATCGTGGAGAACTCCGGGCCGATCCGGGCCGTGCTCGAGGCGAGCTACGAGGCGCTGGGACTGGACTGGGACCCGGCGACGGCGGGCGCGGCTGACGACCTCGTCCCGCACCTGGACGTGGACGCAGTCGAAGCCGCTGTGCTGGGCGCCTACGGCCGCTACGCCACTCTCAGCGCCGGCGACTTCGGCAGCCTCCAGGCCTAACCGCGGTTCAGCCGGCGCGCTTCAGCCGGCGGTGCGTGCCGCGAGGACTTGCTCGCGCAGAATGTCGGCGTGCCCGCAATGCTGGGCGAGTTCCCGCAGCATATGCAGGTAGACCCACCTCAGCGGCAGCGGACCGCGGCGGTTTCCGGTGACCAGGTCCGCAAGTCCCAACGGCGCAGTCCGACCGCGTGACTCCGTACAGGCCTTCCGGTACGCAGACCGGACGCTTGCGGTGGTGTCCCGGCCGTCCAGGATAAAGGACTCATCCGGGGTTGCCGGAATGCCGATCTCCTGCCGGCTCCGGCCCGTGATGGCTTCGTCAAACCAGACCTGCTCCACGAACGTGGCGTGTTTGACCAGCCCGAGCAGCGTGGTCTGCGAGGGGACCAGCGAAGCCCGGGCCTCCTGCTCGCTCAGTCCCTCAAGGCAGTCGTGCAGGGCAGCCCGGTGCTCGTCGAGGAACGCCTCGAACTGCGCCCGCAATTCTGCCGAAAACAGGGCCGGGTCCATGCTGGGAAATGTGCTCATAGCGCCACAGCCTAGCCGGACCGCCCCATGGGTCCACGGAGGGTGTCAGCGTGCCGCGAGTAGCGAGCTGGCTTCCTGCCGGGTGCTTCCGGAGCTTTCGATGTGCGCCAGCTCGGCCGGGATTTCCCAGCCTTTCTTGCGCATCGCGGTAGCCCACAGCCGGCCCGCGCGGTAGGAAGAACGGACTAGCGGTCCGGACATGACGCCGAGGAAACCGATCTCGTCCGCTTCCTGCTGCAGGTCAACGAATTCCTGCGGCTTGACCCAGCGGTCCACCGGGAGGTGCCGCTCGGAGGGCCGCAGGTACTGGGTGATGGTGATGAGGTCACAGCCGGCCTCGTGCAGGTCGCGCAGCGCCTCGGAGATCTCCTCACGGGTTTCGCCCATGCCGAGGATCAGGTTGGACTTGGTGACCATGCCCAGGTTGCGGCCCTGCGTGATGACGTCCAGGGACCGCTCGTAGCGGAACGCCGGGCGGATCCGCTTGAAGATCCGTGGCACTGTCTCGACGTTGTGGGCGAATACCTCGGGTTTGGAGTCGCAGATCGCGGCGATGTGTTCGGGTTTGCCGGAGAAGTCCGGGATCAGGAGTTCGACGCCGGTGCCCGGGTTCAGTTCGTGGATCTTGCGGACCGTTTCGGCGTAGAGCCAGACACCCTCATCGGCGAGGTCGTCGCGGGCGACGCCGGTGACCGTGGCGTAACGCAGCTGCATGGACTGCACCGAGCGCGCCACCTTGGTGGGTTCGAACATGTCCACCGGGGAGGGCTTGCCGGTGTCAATCTGGCAGAAGTCGCAGCGCCGGGTGCACTCGGAGCCGCCGATCAGGAAGGTCGCTTCCTTGTCTTCCCAGCATTCGAAGATGTTGGGGCAGCCGGCCTCTTCACACACGGTGTGGAGGCCTTCCTTCTTGACCAGGTTCTTGAGCTGGACGAATTCCGGGCCCATCTGGACCTTGGCCTTAATCCACTCAGGTTTGCGTTCCACCGGGACGGCCGCGTTGCGCTGCTCGATCCGCAGCATCTTCCGGCCTTCTGGTGCCAGTGTCATCAGGACTCTTTCCTTAGCATTCGACGACGTTGACGGCGAGGCCGCCCATCGCGGTTTCCTTGTATTTGGAGGACATGTCCTTGCCGGTCTCGCGCATGGTGACAATAACTTCGTCGAGCGATACCCGGTGGGTGCCGTCGCCCCAGAGGGCCATTTTGGCGGCGTTGATGGCTTTGGCGGCGGCGATGGCATTGCGCTCGATGCAGGGGACCTGGACCAGGCCGCCGATCGGGTCGCAGGTGAGACCCAAGTTGTGTTCCATCGCGATTTCGGCGGCGTTCTCGACCTGCTGCGGGGTTCCGCCCATCACTTCGGCCAGGCCTGCGGCGGCCATTGACGACGCCGACCCGACCTCCCCCTGGCAGCCGACCTCGGCTCCGGAAATCGAGGCCTGTTCCTTGTAAAGCACGCCGACGGCGCCGGCCGCCAGCAGGAACTTGACGATCGTGTCGTCGCGGTCGTCCTGGGTGGCCTTGTCCATGCCGGGAGCGAAGTGCAGCGCGTAGTAGAGCACCGCGGGAATGATCCCGGCGGCGCCGTTGGTGGGCGCGGTGACAACGCGGCCGCCAGAGGCATTCTCCTCGTTCACGGCCAGCGCGATGAGGTTGACCCACTCCTGCCAGTACTTGGGGTCCCGGTAGTCGGGGTCCTGGCCGCGGGTTTCCTTCAGCAGGCGCTCGTGCCAGTCCGGCGCCCGACGTCGGACCTTGAGGCCGCCGGGGAGCAGTCCCTCGCGCTTAAGTGAGGTCTCAACGCAATCGGCCATGACCGAGTAGATGTGCAGCAGCCCCTCGCGGATCTCCTCGTCAGTCCGGGCCGCGCGTTCGTTGACCAGCATCACGTCGCCGATGGAGAGGCCCTTGGCCTGGCAGTGCTCCAGCAGTTCCGCGGCGGTGCGGAACGGCAGCGGGAGTTCCTTCTTGGACTCGGCGAGTTCCTGCAGCGCGCTGTCCTCCTCGCCCTCCCGGACGATGAAACCGCCACCGACGGAGAAGAACGTGGCGCTGTGCAGGACGGTGCCGTCGGCGTCGGCGACGGTGAAGGTCATGCCGTTGGTGTGCCGCGGCAGGACGGTCAGCGGCCGCAGTACCATGTCCTTCACCCCGTACGGCAAGGCGACGGATCCGGCCAGCTGGAGAGTTCCGGTCTCGGCGATCGCGGCGAGCCGGTCCTCCACTTCGGCCGGCAGGATCTTTTCCGGGTGGAAACCCTCCAAACCGAGCAGGATCGCCGTCATGGTTCCGTGCCCGTGCCCGGTCGCGGCGAGCGACCCGTACAGATCAACCCGCAGCGAGGCAACGCCGTCCAAGTCACCGGAGGCCTTGAGCTCCTCGGCAAACACGGCGGCAGCCCGCATCGGACCCACGGTATGCGAACTGGATGGACCTATTCCTATCGAGAAGAGATCAAAGACGCCAACAGCCATTGTCGGTTCCTCATTTCGTAATGCTTCAAAGGTCCGTAGTTGAGCCCGTCGCCCCCAATGCCACGACGGGCTCAACCACGGGACGGGCTACAGCCCCGGGTAGAGCGGGTGGGCGGCGGCGAGGGCCTGGACCCGGGCGCGCAGCCCGGACAGGTCCGCGCCCGCGTCGGCGATCAGCGCCTCGGCGATGATGTCCGCGACCTCGGCGAACGCGGCTTCGCCGAAACCGCGGGTGGCCAGCGCAGGGGTGCCAATCCGCAGCCCCGAGGTAACCATCGGCGGCCGCGGGTCGAAGGGAACAGCGTTGCGGTTGACCGTGATGTCGATGGCCGCGAGCCGGTCTTCGGCTTCCTGGCCGTTGAGTTCACAGTTGCGCAGGTCCACCAGGACCAGGTGCACGTCGGTGCCGCCGGAGATTACGTTGATCCCCTTGGCGGTGACGTCCGGCTGGACCAGCCGCTCGGCGAGGATCCGGGCGCCCGCGAGGACACGCTCCTGGCGTTCCTTGAACTCGTCCGAGGCGGCGATTTTGAAGGCCACGGCTTTGCCGGCGATGACATGCTCGAGCGGGCCGCCCTGCTGGCCAGGGAATACGGCCGAGTTGATCTTCTTGGCGATGTCGGCGTCGTTGCTCAAGATGATGCCGCCACGGGGACCGGCTAGGGTCTTGTGCGTCGTCGAGGTGGTCACGTGCGCGTGCGGCACCGGCGAGGGGTGCAGCCCCGCCGCGACGAGACCGGCGAAGTGCGCCATGTCGACCATCAGGTAGGCGCCCACCGAGTCGGCGATGCGGCGGAACTCAGCGAAGTCCAGCTGCCGGGCGTAGGCGGACCAGCCGGCGACGATCAGCTGTGGCTTGTGCTCCTGGGCCAGGCGCTCCACCTCGGCCATGTCGATCCGGTGGTCATCCTCGCGGACCTGGTACGGAATGACGTTGTACAGCCGGCCGGAGAAGTTGATCTTCATGCCGTGGGTGAGGTGCCCGCCGTGCGCCAGGTTCAGGCCCATGATGGTGTCACCCGGACGGATCAGGGCGTGCATCACGGAAGCGTTCGCCTGCGCGCCGGAGTGCGGCTGGACGTTGGCGTACCCGGCGCCGAACAGGGCCTTGACCCGGTCGATCGCGAGCTGTTCGATCACGTCAACGTGCTCACAGCCGCCGTAATAGCGCTTGCCCGGGTAACCTTCGGCGTACTTGTTCGTCAGCACCGAACCCTGCGCCTGCATGACAGCGCGGGCGGTGTGGTTCTCCGAGGCGATCATTTCCAGGCCGTCACGCTGGCGGGTAAGTTCGTCGTCGATCTTGACGGCGATGTCCGGGTCCAGCCTGCTCAGGTCGGCGTTCAGGCTCGGGGAAACTACCTGCTCAAAAGCGACCGTCCCCGCCGCCGCGCCGCTCACAGTTCCCCGCCATTCGTGGACGCGTACTCCTCAGCGGACAACAGCGGCCCCTCTTCGGTCACGGTGACCTTGAACAACCAGCCCGCACCGTACGGATCACTGTTTATTACGGCTGGATCGCTGACGACGCCGTCATTGACTTCCGTGACCTCGCCCGTCACCGGGGAGTAAAGGTCCGAGACGGACTTGGTGGACTCGATCTCGCCACAGGTTTCGCCCGCAGTAACGGTGGTGCCAACCTCGGGCAGATCCACGTAGACGATGTCACCCAACGCCTCGGCGGCAACAGCGGACACACCAATGGTGGACGGGCCTTCGCCGTCGGTGGAGATCCACTCGTGCTCAGCGGAGTACTTCAGTTCAGCGGCAACCTTGGCCATGTTGTGATTCCTTAAGTTTGGAGTTCAAAGAGTGAGTGAGCGTTCGCCCAAACACCACATCAAGTGAGAGAGCGTTCAGTCAGAGCGCCCATTAAGTGAGAGAGCGTTCAGGGGTGTGGGGTTGCCGGTTCCGGACCCAGCCCCAGGAGGGACTACTTTTGGCGCTTGTAGAACGGCAGTGCGACGACTTCGAAGGGCTCAGCCTTGCCGCGCAGGTCGATGTCCAGGGCGGTGCCCGGCTCGGCGTGCTCGACGTCGACGTAGGCCAGTGCAACCGGGTAGCCCAGGGTGGGTGAGGGCTGGCCGGAGGTGACTTCGCCTACCACGTTGCCGTCCTTGAGGACCGGGTAGCCGCCACGGCCGGCCCGGCGGCCGAGGCCCTTCAGACCAACGAGCTTGCGCTTGGAGCCAGCTTCCTTGGCGGCCTCGAGGGCTGAGCGGCCCACGAAGTCGCCTTCCTTGGACTTGAGCGCCACGACGGGCCCCAGCCCGGCATCGAACGGTGATCGCTCCAGGGAGAGTTCGTTGCCGTAGAGCGGCATGCCGGCTTCGAGGCGCAGCGAGTCACGGGAGGCGAGGCCGCACGGAATGATGCCGAACTCTTCTCCTGCCTCGGCGACCTTTGCCCACAGGTCCGCAGCGTCGGCGTTCGGAATGAACAGTTCGAAGCCGTCCTCACCGGTGTAGCCGGTGCGGGCCAGAATGACGTCGTGGCCGGCGATGCTCAGCTCGTTGAACGCGTAGTACTTCAGGTCGGGGATCAGCGCGTGCTGGGCCTCATCGGTCAGCTTGAGCAGGATCGCCTCTGCCTTGGGACCCTGGACGGCGATCAGCGAGGTTGCCGCCGAGGCGTCCTCCACCTTCACGTCGAAGTTCGCTGCGCGTTCCGCCAGGGCGGCCGCGACGGCGGGTGCGTTGCCGGCGTTGGGGACCACGAGGTACTTCTCGTCGCCGAAACGGTAGACGATGAGGTCATCGATGATGCCGCCGTCGGCGTTGCAGATCAGCGAGTACTTGGCCTTGCCGTCCGCGATCGCGGAGAGCTTGCCGGCCAGGGCGTAGTCCAGGAACGCGCCGGCTGCGGGGCCGGTGACCCAGACTTCGCCCATGTGGGAGAGGTCGAACAGGCCTGCTGCCTTGCGGACCGCGTGGTGCTCGGCGAGTTCGGAGCTGTACTTCAGCGGCATCTGCCAGCCACCAAAATCGGTGAAGGAGGCGCCGAGTCTCTTGTGCTCTTCGTAGAGAGCCGTGTAGTTCTCAGTCATGGTCGGAATCCCTTAGTTTTCGAATTCGGAGAGCGGCGGGCAGGAGCAGATCAGGTTGCGGTCTCCGCCGGCACCGTCGATGCGGCCGACGGGCGGGAAGTACTTGTCCTGCTTGAGGTGGTGGACAGGGAAAACGGCCTGCTCACGGCTGTATTCGCGGGTCCAGTCCGTGTTGACGACGGCGGACGCGGTGTGGGGGGCGTTGCGCAGCGGGGAGTTCTCCACCGTGAAGTCGCCATTGGCGACCTGGTCGATCTCCTTGCGGATAGTGATCATCGCGTCGATGAACCGGTCGATCTCGGCCAGGTCCTCCGATTCCGTAGGCTCCACCATCAGGGTTCCCGCGACCGGGAACGCCAGGGTGGGGGCGTGGAAACCGTAGTCAATCAACCGCTTGGCCACGTCCTCCGCGGTCACGCCGGTCTTCGCGGTCAGTTCGCGGAGGTCCAGGATGCACTCGTGCGCCACGAGGCCGCCCGCGCCGGTGTAGAGGACCGGGAAGTATTCGTTCAGCCGCGCCGCAACATAGTTCGCCGCGAGCAGCGCGGACTTGGTGGCTTCCTTCAGGCCCTCACCGCCCATGAGCTTCACGTACGCGAAGGAGATCGGGAGGACACCGGCCGAACCGAAGTTCGACGCCGAGATCGCCACGCCGTGGCCCGCTTCGTGGGCCGCCTTGTTGGCGTCCCCGGGCATGAACGGTGCCAGGTGGGCCTTGGCCGCGACCGGGCCAACACCGGGTCCGCCGCCGCCGTGCGGGATGCAGAAGGTCTTGTGCAGGTTCAGGTGCGAGACGTCGCCGCCGAACTTGCCCGGCTGCGCCAACCCGACCAGAGCGTTAAGGTTCGCCCCGTCGACGTAGACCTGGCCGCCGGCTGCGTGGACGGCCTCGCAGATCTCCGTCACGTCCGCGTCATACACCCCGTGCGTGGAGGGGTAGGTGATCATGATTGCCGAGAGGGCGTCCCTGTTGGCCTCGATCTTCGCGTACAGATCAGTGTGATCAATCGTGCCGTCCGCCGCGGTGGCGACAACAACGACCTTCATGCCGGCGAGGACGGCGGAGGCGGCGTTCGTGCCGTGCGCCGAGGCCGGGATCAGGCAGACGTTCCGCTGGGCGTCCCCGTTGGAGCGGTGGTAGCCGCGGATCGCGAGCAGGCCCGCGAGCTCACCCTGCGAGCCGGCGTTCGGCTGCAGGGAGACCTGATCGTAGCCGGTGATCTCCGCCAGATCGTTTTCGAGGCCGCTGATGAGTTCGCGCCAGCCCACCGTCTGGGACTCCGGGGCGAACGGGTGGATCGAGGCGAACTCCGGCCAGGAAATGGCTTCCATCTCGGCGGTGGCGTTCAGCTTCATGGTGCAGGAACCCAGCGGGATCATGGTGCGGTCCAGTGCGAGGTCCCGGTCGGACAGCTTGCGGATGTAGCGCAGCAGCTGGGTCTCGGAACGGTGCGTGTTGAACACCGGGTGCTGCATGAACTCGGAGACGCGAAGCACCTCTGCGGGCAGGTCGAAGCCCTTCGCTTCGACCACGGGACCGGCGCCGAAGGCGACAACGACGCCCGCCAGCACGTCCGCCGTCGTGGTTTCATCAACGGAGACACCCACGGTGTCCGCGTCGATGTGGCGCAGGTTGATGCCGCGTGCTTCGGCGGCGGCGATGACCTTGTCGGCCTTGCCCGGCACGGAGACCGTGAGGGTGTCGAAGAAGGTTTCGGTGGCCAGTTCGCGGCCGCCGGCCTTCAGCGTGGTGGCCAGGGTGCGGGCGTGGTTGTGGACGCGCTCGGCGATCGCCTTCAGCCCCTCCGGACCGTGGTAGACCGCGTAGAACGAGGAGACGATGGCCAGCAGCGCCTGCGCAGTGCAGATGTTGGAGGTCGCCTTTTCGCGGCGGATGTGCTGCTCACGGGTCTGCAGCGCCAAACGGTAGGCCGGGAGGCCGGCGTCGTCCTTGGACACCCCGACGAGGCGGCCGGGCATGGACCGCTCCAGGCCCTTAGCGACGGCCATGTATGCGGCGTGCGGGCCGCCGAAGAACAGCGGCACACCGAACCGCTGGGTGGAGCCGACGGCGATGTCGGCGCCCTGCTCACCGGGAGGGGTGATCAGGGTCAGTGCGAGCAGGTCCGCGGCGACCGTAACCAGCGCGCCGCGCTCCTTGGCGGCGGAGATGACCTCGGCGTGGTCGAAGACGCGGCCGGACACGCCGGGCTGCTGCAGGACGATGCCGTTGATCTCACCCTCGGGCAGTCCCTTGGAGAGGTCAGCGACCTCGACCTCGAAGCCGAGGGCCTCCGCGCGGCCCTTCACGATCGCGATGGTCTGCGGCAGGCAGCCGGCGTCCAGGACGGTCTTGCCGTCGTGCGCGGACTTGTTCTTGTTGGCGCGGCGCATCATCAGCACGGCCTCGGCGACGGCGGTGGCTTCATCCAGCAGCGAGGCGTTCGCGATGGGCAGGCCGACGAGGTCCTGGACCATGGTCTGGAAGTTCAGCAAAGCCTCGAGCCGGCCCTGCGAAATCTCGGGCTGGTACGGGGTGTAAGCGGTGTACCAGGCCGGTGCTTCAAGGATGTTGCGGCGGATCACGGCGGGAGTGACAGTGTCGTAGTACCCCTGGCCGATCATCTGCACGGCAGTCTTGTTCTTCGCGGCGAGCCTGCGCAGCTCAGCCAACACTTCAACCTCGCTCAGGGCGTCCTTGAGCGCAAGCGGCTTGGCCTGGCGGATGGAATCGGGGACGGCGACGTCCACCAAGCCGTCCACGCTGTCGTAGCCGACAGCTTTCAACATGGTATCCACGTCAGCCTGGCGGCGGGCGCCGATATGGCGATCGGCAAAATTGGATGAGAGCGATTGGACCGTCACGGGGAACTCCAAGGTTTGGCCGACGCAAAGCGCCGGAGGGGACCGGGTTCCTCCCCGCTCTGTATTGGACCTGAGAGATTCCGCAGACTGACGTCCGCTTGCACCGTCGGTGAGTCCGGAATGGCCGGACTGCTTTCCAGAGTCGCCTCGCCATGACGGTACGGGTGCCTGAGAGATTCCTGGGGAGGATTTGCTCCTACGGCGCCTGCCCGGTGTCAGCCGGGAGAACTCTCCCGCCACAGCTCGAAAGGCATATCAAAATATGGGTGATTCGGCTCACACGTTACACAACCTTTCGGCGGCGGGCAAGGCGGCCGCCCAAGGTGACGACACAAACTCGGGCGCTTGACATTTTCGCGTGAGCTATCCCACACTGAAGCAGCCGGGCGCTCCCTTGGGGGTTGACGCCCGGTGGCCGTGCGGGCCCTGATGCGTGGTTGAGCGGAGTTGACCTCCAAGCCACGGCGTCTTCCGCGTCACAAGAAAGTTTAAGTGCTTATGATCTGCGGCGGGAGAGTCCTGCCGGTACATTCAGCAGGCGCCGTAGGAGCAAATCCTCCCCAGGAATCTCTCAGGCCCACGTACCGCCGCGGTTAGGCAACTCTGGAAAGCAGCAAGCGCGTCACCTGGCGCGCCGGCTCACCGAAGGTGCAAGCAGGTCCTGCCGGCAGGACCCGCGGAAACTCTCAGGTCCCAGACAGAGCGGGGAGGAACCCGAATCATTGTGGCACTGAAATGCCACTTGAACGATGGAGTTCCTTATGACGATTCATACACCAGCTTCAGCCAAGGTTGAAGCTCCCCACCTCGAGCGCCAACTCAGCAATCGGCACATTCAGCTGATTGCGATCGGCGGCGCCATTGGCACGGGCCTGTTTATGGGCTCCGGCAAGACCATTTCGGCAGCCGGACCATCGGTCATCTTCGTCTACATGATCATCGGTTTCATGCTCTTCTTCGTCATGCGGGCCATGGGCGAGCTGCTTTTGTCCAACCTGCATTACAAATCCTTCAGCGATTTCGCGGCCGATCTGCTCGGCCCGTGGGCCGGCTTCTTCACCGGTTGGACCTACTGGTTCTGCTGGGTGATCACCGGGATTGCAGACGTTATTGCCATTGCCGGGTACTCTAAGGAACTTTGGCCGGGAGTGCCCCTGTGGATCCCGGGCCTGGTGACCATCGCCATCCTGCTGCTGCTGAACCTGACGACGGTGAAGGCTTTCGGCGAGACCGAGTTCTGGTTCGCCCTCATCAAGATCATCGCCATTGCGGCGCTGATCGTAGTCGGCCTGTTCATGATCTTCAGCGGTTTCAGCTCCGACGCCGGCCCGGCCACCTTCACGAATCTGTGGAGTCATGGCGGCTTCTTCCCGAACGAGTTCATGGGCTTCGTGGCCGGCTTCCAAATTGCTGTGTTCGCTTTCGTCGGCATTGAACTCGTAGGCACGACGGCGGCCGAGGCCAAGGATCCGGAGAAGAACCTGCCCAAGGCCATCAACTCCATCCCGATCCGCGTCCTGCTTTTCTACGTCGGTGCGCTGATCATCCTGATGTCCGTTATCCCGTGGACCCAGTTCGCCGCAGGCCACAGCCCCTTCATTGCCATGTTCTCCCTAGCGGGCCTCGGCGCCGCAGCCACGGTGGTCAACCTGGTGGTCCTGACCTCGGCAATGTCTTCGGCTAACTCCGGGATCTACTCCACTTCCCGGATGGTTTACGGACTCGCCCAGGAAGGCGACGCGCCATCCCGCTTCGGCGCCCTGTCCCGCCGCAAAGTACCCCAGAACGCCCTGTTCCTATCCTGCGTGCTGCTGCTCGCCGGCGTCGTACTGATGTACGCGGGGGACAACATCGGTAAGGCCTTCGAGATGGTCACCACCGTGTCTGCGGTCTGCTTCGTCTTCGTCTGGTCGATCATTCTTGCCAGCTACCTGGCCTTCCGCCGTCGCCGTCCCCACCTGCACGCCGCATCCAAGTTCAAAATGCCGGGCGGCGTGCCCATGGTTTGGGTAGTTTTTGCGTTCTTCGCCTTCGTGCTGTGGGCGCTCACCACCCAGACGGACACGCTGGAGGCGCTGCTCGTGACGCCGGTTTGGTTCGTTGTGCTCGGCGTGGCATGGGCTGTCCTGCGCCGGCGGCCGAGCCACCTGGCCCGCTACCAGGCGTTCCAGGCGGACCTGCAGTCCGAGCAGGATGTCGCTGCGGACCGTCGGGCGGTGGACAGCAAATGACCTTCGAATCGGCGGCACCGTCCGGTAGCCCGGCCGCGGAACAGCCGGAGGCGCCGGGTACGGAGTTCGTGCTCACCCTCGACTGTGCCGAATCGCCCGGGATCATTAGCTCGGTTTCCAAGTTCCTCCTGGACCACGGCTGCAACATTGTGGATATCAAGCAGTTCGGTGACCGGCAGGTGGAGCACTTCTTCCTGCGGGCCCACTTCGTCTCTGCGGCCGCTGTAAGCGTCGAAGACCTTAGGGAAGACTTCGCTCCCGTGGCGGCGGAGTGGAAGATGAATTGGCGCTTGGAACGGCACGGCCGGAAACAGCGGATCCTGGTCATGGTCTCCAAGTACGGTCATTGCTTGAACGACTTGCTTTTCCGGGCCCGCATCGGCGACCTGCCGGTGGAGATCGTCGCCGTCGTGTCCAACCACCAGGACCACGAGGACCTCGTCGCCTGGCACGGGATCCCGTTCCATCATGTGCCTGTGAGCCGGGAAACCAAGCCGGAGGCCGAAGCCACGCTGCTGAACGTGGTCGATAAGTACGACGTCGAGCTCGTCGTCCTGGCCCGCTATATGCAGGTCCTCAGTGACAACCTCACCGCCCGGCTCACCGGGAAAGCCATCAACATCCACCACTCCTTCCTGCCGAGCTTCAAGGGCGCCAAGCCCTACCACCAGGCGTATGAACGGGGGGTCAAGACCGTCGGAGCAACAGCGCACTACGTCAACTCCGAACTGGACGAGGGCCCGATCATTGCCCAGCAGGTGATCGAGGTGGATCACACCTACACGCCGGCGGATCTGGTCGCGGTGGGCCGCGACGCCGAATGCAAGGCGCTGACGAACGCCGTCCGGTGGCATTCCGAAGGACGCATCATTCTTTCGGGCAACAGGACCGTCATTCTTCGCTGAGACGGCTCCCGCTCGGACGTGCGGTGCCATCCGGTCATCCGGGTGGCACCGCATGATCAACCTGTCGGCTTTGGTTCCCGGACCCGACGTTCAGGCATGTCCTCCCGGCGCTTTGCGCCGCCCTTTTCCTGGAGTTTCTTGTGACGGTTCATTCTCCTGCACCCATTTTTGGCCCTGCATCCACTCTTCCCTCACCCCGCGACGCCGGGCCTGGGGATCCGATTCCGGCACGGCTGGAAATCATTCCGGCCGACGGTATCGTCGGCCGGGTCCACGCCAGCATCCCGCCGGGATCGGCGCTGACGGTCACCTGCCTGCCGCACCGCGGGGTTCGTCCCACTGTCCAGACGGCGCTCCAGCTTCGCGGGCTGGGATATGACGTGGTGCCGCACGTGGCCGCGCGAAGCGTCGAGAGCCGCGCTGAACTTACCGGCATCCTCCGGGAGTGTGAGGGCGGCGGGATCACCGAAATTTTCGCCGTCGGCGGTGACATGGCGCGCACTGACGGCCCGTACGCGAGCAGCGCCCTGATACTGGAAGACATCGCCCAGATCTCCGCCGGGCGGATCGCTGTCGGCGTGGCCGGCTACCCGGAAGAACATCCCCATCAGAGCCAGCTCCACATGCTTGATGCCCTGCTGGAAAAACAGCACCTCGCCGCCAGCGTCGTTACACAAATGTGCTTCTCGGCCGCCCGGATCGGCTGGTACGTCGAGCTGCTGCGCCGTGAAGGCGTCACCTTGCCGGTGTGGGCCGGAGTCGCCGGGTCAGTACCGCGGGCCAAGCTCATAGCTCAGGCGACCCGGATCGGCGTCGGGCCTTCCTTGCGGTTCATCAGCCGCAGGGGTCCGCTCGCCCGGCGGTTCCTCGAGGGAGGCAATTACTCGCCCCGGCGGCTCGTGTCCGAGTTGTCCGTCTTCCAGCCGGCGCTGGCAGGGGTCCACCTGTACACGTTCAACAACCTTGAGCCGTACTCAAGCGCCGGACCCTCGGTTCGCGCCACCCCGGCAGCGGCACCAGCGCGGGGACGCGGCCGGTGAAAACGACCCGGCTCCGGGCCGATGAGTCCCGGCACCCCCGGCCACGGCCGCCCTGGACCAGGCTTCCGCGGGGCCTGCCGGTGCGCATCACCGTGGGCGGCACGTACGTGGGCCAGGGAACCGTTGACAGTACGATGCCGGACGGGTCAGCGCTGTGGATCCTGTTCAACGGCTTCGAAGGCCGCCGCATGTTCCACCGGGACGACCCGGTCCTGATCGAAGTGGGCTAGCAAGGAGCAGGTTCTTACCCGGTGACCGCCCCTGGTCGGCCGGTGACCGCCCCCGGATCGGCCGCGGCCGGGGCCGTGCATCGGCCGGGGCCGGGGCCGTGCATCGGCCGGGGCCGGGGCCGTGCATCGGCCGGGGCGGTGTCAGTGGCCCCGCGCCAGCCATTCCTCAAGGTGCGGCGCTTCGGCCCCGATGCTGGTCGAATCCCCGTGCCCGGTCCGCACCACCGTGTCCGCAGGCAGCGTCAGCAGCCGGGACTTGATGGATTCGATGATGGTGGGGAAGTCGCTGAAAGACCGTCCGGTGGCGCCGGGGCCGCCCTGGAACAGGGTGTCGCCGGTGAAGACCGTGCCCTCGCTCTCAAGGTAGAAGCTCACCGAGCCGGGGGAGTGCCCCGGCGTGGCGAACGCCACCAGACGGGCGCCGGCGACGTCGAACGTGTCGCCGTCGGCGATGGCGCGGTCCGGCTCGGTGCCCGGGAAGACACGCTCCCACAGCATCCAGTCCTCACGGTTCAGGTAGACCGGGGCGTTGACCAGTTCGCGGAATTCACCGACGGCGGCGATGTGGTCGTCATGGCCGTGGGTGAGCAGGACCGCCGTGACTTTCCGGCCGGCGACGGCGGCCGCGATGGCGGCGGCGTCGTGCGCCGGATCGATCACCAGGCATTGCTCATCGTCGCCGACAATCCAGACGTTGTTGTCCACAGCCCAGGTTCCGCCGTCGAGCGAGAACGTTCCCGAGGTGACCAGTTGCTCGATCTTCAGGCCGGCTCCGGAGGCGCCGCTCACAGCTCCACCACCGAGCGGAGGACGGCGCCGCCGTGCATCTTCTCGAACGCTTCCTCGATCTGTTCGATCGTGATCCGTTCCGTGACGAAGGCGTCCAGGTCCAGCCGGCCCTGCCGGTACAGGTCGATCAGCATCGGGAAGTCGCGGGAGGGCAGGCAGTCGCCGTACCAGGAGGACTTCAGCGAGCCGCCGCGGCCGAAGACATCAAGCAACGGCAGTTCCAGGGTCATTTCCGGGCTGGGCACCCCTACGAGGACAACGGTGCCGGCGAGGTCACGGGCGTAGAACGCCTGCTTGTATGTTTCGGGGCGGCCGACGGCGTCGATCACCACGTCGGCGCCAAAGCCGCCGGTCAGTTCCCGGATCGCCTCGATGGGGTCGGCGGCGGAGGAGTCCACCGTGTGGGTGGCGCCCAGTTCCTTGGCCCGGTCGAGCTTCTTGGCATCGATGTCCACCGCGATCACGGTCGTCGCGCCGGCGAGCGCGGCTCCCGCGACGGCAGCCACGCCCACGCCGCCGCAGCCGATGACGGCGACGGAATCGCCGCGCTGGACGTTGCCGGTGTTGATGGCGGCGCCGATGCCAGCCATCACGCCGCAGCCGAGCAGCCCGACGGCGGCCGGATCGGCCTCGGGGTCAACCCTGGTGCACTGGCCGGCGGCGACGAGGGTCTTTTCGGCAAACGCGCCGATCCCCAGGGCGGCGGTGAGTTCCGTGCCGTCCTCGAGGGTCATCTTCTGCGCGGCGTTGTGCGTGTTGAAGCAGTACTGGGGTTCGCCCCGGCGGCAGGCCCGGCATTCGCCGCAGACGGCGCGCCAGTTGAGCACGACGCGGTCGCCCGGTGCCACCTCGGTGACGCCGGGACCGACGGCGCTGACCACGCCGGTGGCTTCATGGCCCAGCAGGAACGGAAAGTCGTCGTTGATCGCACCCTGCTTGTAGTGCAGGTCGGTGTGGCAGACGCCGCAGGTGAGGATGTCCACCAGCGCCTCCCCGGGCCCGGGGTCCGGAACCAGGATGGTCTCCAGGGTGACGGGGGCGTTCTTGGACCGGACAACGGCGCCTTGGACTTTATGGACCATAGGGGTGGCTCCTTTCGTACCGCTTCCCTGGCGGAAAGCGGGACGGCGCGGGCTCCTGGATGATCCGGGAGTCCGCGCCGTCGCTGGTGTCTGTGGAATGTCCTGCGGTGTGGCCTAAGCCGACGGCTCAGGCCGCGAGGCGGCTCTTGACTTCGGCTGCGGAGGGGTTGGTGGCTGCGGTGCCGTCCGGGAACAGCACGGTCGGGACGGTGCGGTTGCCGCCGTTGAGCTGCTCCACGAGGTCGGCGGTGCCTTCGACTTCTTCGATGTTGATCTCGGTGTACCCGATGCCCTGGGCGTCCAGCTGCTTCTTGAGCCGGTTGCAGTAGCCGCACCAGGTGGTCGAAAACATGGTGATGGTGCCGGATTCGGGGGTAAAGTCCACGAAGTTCTCCTCAAGCTGGTTGCCGGGGTGGCCGACTGATAAGTCTGATGTCACTTTCAATAACCGTAACCCGCGGGACCCTATTCCCGCAGCAGCACCGGCTCCCTACCTCGCCGGCTCCCTACCTCGCCGGCTCCCTACCTCGCCGGCCGTTTTCCCCACAGTGCTTGCGGTCTGGCGCCGCCGGGTAATACCGTCCCTGCAGGGCGGGTGCGGACCTCAAGCGGGCGGCGTTTCATGCTGAAGCACGTGGTCGAGGGCGTTTTCGTTCACGAAAGCGGGTTCCTCCGGAGTAATTCCGTCGTTGTGGAGGGCGGGGCCGGTGTGTTGCTCATCGACCCGGGGATAACGCGTGCCGAGATGGCCGGCCTCGCCGAGGACCTTCGCGCACGTGGACTGCCCGTCGCGGCCGGCTTTTCGACCCATCCTCATTGGGACCACGTGCTTTGGCACGAGATGTTCGGCGACGTGCCCCGGTTCGGTACAGCCCGTTGCGCGGCGCCTCTCCGCGAGCTGCTGTCGGATCCTGACTGGAAGGAACGCGTCGCGTCGGTGCTGCCGTCGGAGTTCGCCGCGGACATCCCGATGGAACTGTTCGGCCTGGTCACCGGACTGCCCGCCGGCGCGCGGCAAGTTCCCTGGGATGGCCCAGCAGTGCGGATCATCGAACACCAGGCTCACGCGGCAGGCCATGCGGCGCTGTTGGTTGAGGGACCCGGCGTCCTCATCGCCGGGGACATGCTTTCCGATCTCCTGATGCCGTTCCTCGATCCGGGGCCGGTGAATCCGATTGAGGACTACCTCGCCGCGCTATCGGTGTTCGACAGCGTGGCCGGCGAGGTCGTCGCTGTCATCCCCGGCCACGGCTCCGTGGGCGGGGCCGGACAGCTGCAGGTCCGAATCCGCCAGGACCGCGCGTACCTGGAGGCGCTGCGGGACGGCGGCGTCGCTGATGATCCGCGGGTCGGTCCCGCCGCCCCGGTGGGCTGGTTGACCGACATTCACAGCTGGCAGGTGCAGCAGTTCGGCCAAAGAGAGCAGAACAAGGCGGCCGACTAGCGGCGGCTGCCGGTTCCGGAGTCACTGCCTGCCTGACACCGGTGGAAATGTTTGCCGGGCTATCCCCTGGCTGCGCCCGATGGCATGCTGGTGCCATGTGTGGACGCTACGTGATGGCCCGGGCCGTCGGGGACCTGCTTTCCCAATTCGACGCCGAACTCGAGGAGGAAGTCGTTGTTCCGCCTTCGTGGAACGTCGCCCCGACCGCTGACGTGCCGATCCTGCTGGAGCGGCTGGTGGACGGCAGTCCGGTGCGGCAGTTGCACATCGCACGCTGGGGCCTGGTGCCGTCCTGGGCCAAGGACACCGGCATCGGCTCGAAAATGATCAACGCCCGCAGCGAAAGCGTGCTGGAGAAGCCTGCGTTCCGGAAGGCCACCCGGACCCGGCGCTGCGCGGTCCCGGCCGACGGCTACTACGAGTGGAAGGGCGAGGGCCGCAGCAAGCAGCCCTACTATGTCCACCCGAAGGACGGGACTCCGGTGGTCTTCGCCGGTCTCTATGAATGGTGGCAAGACCCCTCAAAGGGCGAGGACGACCCCGAACGCTGGCTGCTCTCGACCTCAATTCTCACCACGGACTCCCCGCCGGAAGGATACGCGGGCGGAATGCTGGCCGAACTCACGGCCCTGCATGACCGCGTTCCCTTGCCGATGGACCGGGCGACCATGGAGAAGTGGCTGGACCCGCAGGCCCAGGATGCTGCCGAACTGGTGGGAATCGTCCGGGTCAACGCGCATGACGTTGCCGAAGGCTGGAGGATCGACGCCGTCAGCAAGGCCGTTGGGAACGTCAGAAATGATTCCCCTGAGTTGATTGAGCCGGTCGGCAGCCTGTTCTAGGAGACTCTGCCGCGGTGTATCCGGCTAGATCGTCACGTTGCCGCCGGCGTCGACGGCCCAGCTGGGATTGAACGCGACCTCCCAGCGGAAGCCGTCACCTCAACGCTGCGGACATCCAGTGAGATGAAGTCGACTCGCGGTTCCATCTTTCGATACTGTCATGCGCATGTCGACAAACCACTCAGAAGATAAAGCCACCCAGGCCGACAAGGAGCAACTCGCTGCGGTGCGCGTGGCGGTCGATGAGGTGGATGAGCAGATCGTCGCACTGATCGGCCGGCGGGAACGGCTGATCCGGATTGCGGGAACCCTGAAATCCGACAGCGCCGAGGTCCGCGCTCCCGGCCGCGTGGAGCGGGTCCTGGAGCACGTGAAAGCCACGGCCGAGCAAAAAGAGGTCGACCCCGACATTGTCGAGCAGACCTACCGGGCCATGATCGAGGCCTTCATCAAACTTGAGCTCGACGTTTACAAGGCCAGCAGCTAGGACCGGGGCTAGAGAGCTTCTTCGACGGGTACGTTGGCCTGGTACTCCCTGCCTTCGCAGTCGCTGTAGGCCGTCATCAGGTGGCCCTTGGTCAGGCCCATCACTGTGCTGAGCGGAAAGTTTCCGGTGATGGTGTTGCCGGAGTGCTCAACCCCCTTGAGGTCGAAGTTCTCCTCCGTGCCGTCGTGGCTGAAGCAGAAAAAGGACACGGCCTCGCCATTCATGAACTCGATTTCCATCCGCCGCTGGTGGGAATGGTCCGGACTTGCCGCCACGAGCCCCACCACATAGGCACCTGAACTCGGGATATTGCCGTCTATATCGAACTTCGCCTCCAAGGTTGAGTCTTTGGCGGCGATGCTTACGTGCTTCAGGAGTGCGCTGTGGGAGCTCATTCCACCATCCTGCTCTCTGGAGATTCCTCCGTCCAGCCCCGATCTAGGTTTTGTCCTGCGGCCGTCGTAGACTGGAAGTGTTCGAAGATATATTCGAATACTTATTCAGTGAACCGCACGTTTCAGCATGGGGTTCCGCGGTCCGGGAGGCGCCATGGGGATGTTCAGCGAGTCGGTTGACGTCGCCTGCACCCCTGCCGGTCAGCCGGTGTCTCTTGACTGGGCAGGCCGGCACTATGAGCTTTGCGCCGAGCCTGTCCGCTGGTTTGAACGACGCCAGTGGTGGGTCGAAGAACAACGTGCACCGCTGGGCAGCGGTCCCGGCCTGGTGGATTCCGAAATCTGGCGCCTCCAGGTCCGGGACCCCGGGAACCCCGAGGTGACGCTGACCCTTGACCTGAGCCGCCACGTGCGCAGCGGCCGCTGGCGGCTGCTGCGGACCCATGATGCCCTGCCGGCACAGCGGAAACCGGAATCGGCATGAGTTTCACCCACCTGCACGTCTCCACCGCGTTCAGTGCCCACTATGGAGTGTCCTGGCCCGACGAACTTGCTGCGGCTGCCGCCGCGGACGGCGCCACGGCGCTTGCCTGTACGGACCGCGACGGGCTGTATGGAACCGTCAAGCATTTGAAGGCCTGCATGGCCGCGGGGCTTGACCCGGTGGTGGGGGTGGATCTCGCCGTGTTCGACGACGACGGCGACCTCCGCACCCAGCTGGGCGGACGCGTCGTCGTCCTGGCGCACGGGCAAAACCGCGGCGCCGGATACCGCGCGCTGTGCCGGCTGGTCTCCGATGCCCACGCCCGCACCACGGGCAAGGCCGGGGGAGTGGTCCCCGCCGCCGTGACCCGGGCGGAGCTGGCTTCCCGCGCTATGGATTCGGAGACCGGTCAGCCGGTCCTGACCGTGCTGGTCGGTCCGGACTCCGACGTCGGACGTGCCATGGGCGGGCGGCGCTACCTGCGCCCCCGAACGCTCTTCAAACGCTGGCTGGACGCCATGCCGGCCGGGACCCTTGCCGCTGAGGTGGTCTCACAGCTCAGCCCGCCCGGGGAGCCGCTGAGCACGGCCCATGCGGTGCGGATGCTCAAACTTGCGGCCGAGTACGGGGTTCCCGCTGTGCTGAGCAACGCCGTGCGGTATGTCGCTGAGGACGGGGCCGCGACGGCGGATGTGCTTGATTCAGCCCGGACCCTCAAATCCCTGCCGGAGCTTTCCGCCGCGCCGCTGCTGCAACCCAACGGGCAGGCCTGGCTGAAATCGTCAGCGCAGATGGTGCGGCTGGGTCAGGAGATCATGCACGCCGCAGGGTTCGGTGCGGCGGACCTGAAAAGCCTGCTGGCGCATACCGAGGCGCTCGCGGACCGTTGTCGGATGGATCCGGTTACGGACATGGGCTGGAAGCAGCCGGTTGTCCCGGAGGCTGCGGTGATCGGGATTGTCGGAGACCCGCTGGTCGAGCTGACCCAGCGCTGCGAGGCAGGCATCAGCCGGCGCTTCCCGGGCATGACCGGCAGGGCGGCCCAGGAGATGCGCGACCGGTTGGGTCACGAATTGCGGATCATTGACAGCCTTGGTTTCGCCTCCTACTTCCTGACCGTGGCGGAGGTGTCCAGGATGATCCAGGACATGGGAGTCCGGGCCGCTGCCCGCGGTTCGGGAGCCTCCAGCCTGGTCAACTACCTGATCGATGTCAGCCAGGTGAACCCGCTGCAGCACGACCTGATCTTTGAACGCTTCCTCTCCCGGGACCGGGCCACCCTGCCGGACATTGATATCGACGTCGAAAGCGCCGAACGGCACAACGTCTACCGGAAGATCTTTGAGCGTTTCGGCTCCGAACGCGTCACGCTGATGAGCATGCAGAACGGCTACCGGGCCCGGGGCGCCGTGCGGGACGCCGGCCTGGCCCTGGGCATGGACGGCGGGGACATAGACGAGATCGCCAAACAGCTGTGGCGGTTTTCGGCCCGGAACTTCCGTGAAGCGCTGGTGGAAAAACCCGAGCTAAAGGAATTTGCCGGTCGGGTGGAGCAGCGTGACTTCACCGAAAACCAGCAGCTGGACCTGCTGGTGGACCTTACTGAACGGCTGGACCGGCTGCCCCGGCACATTTCGATGCATCCGTGCGGGGTGATCCTGGGTGATGCCACGCTGCTGGACCGTACCCCGGTCCAGCCCAGCGGCCTGGGTCTGCCGATGAGCCAGTTCGACAAGCACGACATGGACCCGATGGGGATGCTCAAACTCGATGTCCTGGGCGTCCGGATGCAATCCGCCATGGCCTTCGCGGTCCGGGAGGTCATCCGGCTGCACCCCTCCAAGGCAGAGGTGGTGGCGGCCGGCCGGCATCCGGTGGGACCGGACGGCACCGGACCGGAGTACATCGCCGCAGACGGCACCATCGACCTCAATGCGGTTCCGCTCGATGACGAGCCCACCTACGAGCTAATCCGCAGCACCCACACGCTGGGCTGTTTCCAGATCGAATCCCCGGGCCAGCGGGAGCTGATCGGCAAGCTGGCGCCCCGGGAATTTAACGACCTCATCATTGACATCTCGTTGTTCCGGCCGGGGCCGATGAAGTCGGACATGGTCCGGCCTTTCCTGGAACACCGCCACGGCTTTGCCCCGGAGGTTTACCCGCACCCGGACCTGAAGCCGGTGCTGCAGGAAACGCACGGGGTGACCGTTTTCCACGAACAGATCCTCAAGACCTTTGACGTGCTGACCGGCTGCGGGCTGGCCCGGGCGGACGAGTTCCGGCGTGCCCTCGGCAATGACGTCCTGGAAGGGAAGGTGGAGGAATTCTTCCGCCGCGAGGCCAAGGCCCGGAACTACACCCCCGAAGTGGTGGACAAAGTGTGGGGGACCCTGAAGGCGTTCGGCAGTTTCGGCTTCTGCAAAGCCCATGGCGCTGCCTTTGCCGTTCCCACCTACCAGTCGGCCTGGCTCAAGACCCACCATCCCGAGGCGTTCCTGGCCGGGCTGTGGGAACATGACCCCGGCATGTATCCCAAGCGGCTGTTGGTCGCCGAGGCCCGGCGGCTGGGGATCCCCATCCTGCCGTTGGACATCAACCGCAGCCAGGCCGAATACCGGGTGGAGCGGGTCGACGCCGGGCCGGACCGCGGCCGGCTCGGAATCAGGCTGAGCCTGAACGGTATTTTCGGACTCTCCGGCGCGGAACTGAAGCGGCTCGTCGCCGGGCAACCGTATGACTCCCTCGCGGACCTGCGGGCCCGGGCCAGGATCAGCAAGCCCAGCATCCAGCGCCTCGCCCAGCTGGGGGCCTTCGACACGCTGCACCGCGCCTCCGGCGGAACAGCCAACCGGGCGGACCTGGTCCAGCACCTGCAGCTGCTGCAAAGCCGGCCGCAACGCAAAGGCGCGGAGATTATCGAAGGACAGCTGGCGCTGCCGCTGGGCGACGTCGAACTCAAGAACCTGCAGGGCGGGCTCCCGGCCCCCAGCCTGGTGGACAACGTCCGGGCCGAGCTGGACCTGATGGCGGTCGATGCCAGCGGGCACCTGATGGACAGCCACCGGCCGCTGCTGGACCGGCTCGGCGTCACGACGGCGGACAAACTGCTGGGATTGCGCAATGGCACCGAGGTGCTGGTGGCCGGGGTGCGGGTAGCCACCCAGACGCCGCCAATGCGGGGCGGCCGGCGGGTGGTCTTTATCAGCATCGACGACGGCACCGGCTGTGTGGATTCGGTCTTCTTCCACGAAGCCCAGGAACAGGCCGGGCCGCTGCTGTTCAGCACCCGGCTGCTGCTGATCCGCGGAACCACCCGCCGGACCGGTCCGCGGGGCATCAGCATCAGCGCCTCCATGGCCTGGGACCTCAGCCGCACGGAAACCCTGCCCCTCCCCGAGCCGCCAACCGGCGGGTCGGGCCCTCCAGAACCGGAACCCCCAAGTGCGCTGGACGGTATCCGCCGGAACCTGGCCATCACCGGCTTTGGCGGCTGAGCGGCCGTTTTCCTCCGGCACCCCGCGTTGGTTGGCCTCTCAAGAACCGATAGCATGGACGGGGCTGGCTGTGGTCCCCGTACGCCACAAGCTATGAAGCCCTTAACCGTGAATAGGAGACACCCGTGTCAGATGCCCAGCAGATCACCCTTCTCGTCGATGGCGAAGAGACCAAGGTGACTACCGGGACCACCGGCGCGGAACTCTTCTTTGAGCGCCGCGACGTTGTAGTAGCCCGAGTCAACGGCGAGCTGAAAGACCTGGACCAGCCGCTGCCCGAGGACGCCAGCATCGAAGGCGTCACCATCGATTCCCCGGACGGCCTGAACGTGCTGCGGCACTCCACCGCCCACGTCATGGCCCAGGCCGTGCAGCAGCTCCGGCCTGACGCCAAGCTCGGCATCGGCCCCTACATCACCGACGGCTTCTACTTCGACTTCGACGTCGAGGAACCCTTCACCCCGGAGGACCTGAAGACCCTGGAAAAGATGATGCAAAAGATCATCAACCAGAACCAGAAGTTCGTCCGCCGCGTCGTCACCGAGGACGAAGCACGCGAAGCCATGAAGGACGAGCCCTACAAGCTCGAACTCATCGGCCTCAAGGGTGCCGGTTCCGACGCTGACGGCTCGTCCGTGGAGGTCGGTGCCGGCGAGCTGAGCATCTACGACAACGTGGACCGCAAGGAAGGCGCCACCGTCTGGTGCGACCTGTGCCGCGGCCCGCACCTGCCCAACACCAAGCTGATCTCCAACGCCTTCGCCCTGACCCGGTCCTCCGCGGCCTACTGGCGCGGCAGCGAGAAGAACAAGCAACTGCAGCGCATCTACGGCACCGCCTGGCCCACCAAGGAAGCCCTGAAGGCCTACCAGGAGCGGATCGCCGAAGCCGAACGCCGCGACCACCGCAAGCTCGGCGCCGAACTGGACCTGTTTTCCTTCCCCGACGAGCTGGGCTCCGGGCTGCCGGTGTTCCACCCCAAGGGCGGCATCATCCGCAAGGCCATGGAGGACTACTCACGCCAGCGCCATGTCGACGCCGGGTACGAATTCGTGTACACCCCGCACATCACCAAGGGCCATCTCTACGAGGTCTCCGGCCACCTGGACTGGTACCGCGACGGCATGTTCCCGCCGATGCACATCGACGCCGAACTGAACGAAGACGGAACCGTCCGCAAACCCGGCCAGGACTACTACCTCAAGCCGATGAACTGCCCCATGCACAACCTGATCTTCCGCTCACGCGGACGGTCCTACCGCGAACTGCCGCTGCGGCTCTTCGAATTCGGTTCCGTCTACCGGTACGAAAAGTCCGGCGTCGTGCACGGCCTCACCCGCGTCCGGGGCATGACCCAGGATGACGCGCACATCTACTGCACCCGCGAGCAGATGAAGGAAGAGCTGACCAAAACGCTCAACTTCGTCCTGGGCCTGCTCAAGGACTACGGCCTCGAAGACTTCTACCTGGAACTGTCCACCAAGGACCCGGAAAAGTTCGTCGGATCCGACGAAGTCTGGGAGGAGGCCACCCAGACCCTCGCCGAGGTGGCGCAGGAATCCGGGCTGGAACTGGTTCCGGATCCGGGCGGAGCAGCGTTCTACGGCCCCAAGATCTCGGTCCAGGCGCGCGACGCCATCGGCCGGACCTGGCAGATGTCCACCATCCAGCTGGACTTCAACCTGCCGGAACGCTTCGAACTCGAGTTCCAGGCCGCCGACGGCACTCGCCAGCGGCCGGTCATGATCCACCGCGCGCTCTTCGGCTCGATCGAACGGTTCATGGGAGTTCTCACCGAGCACTACGCCGGTGCGTTTCCAGCGTGGCTGGCTCCGGTGCAGGTTGTCGGCATCCCGGTGGCGGAGGCCTTCAACGACTACATGTTCGACGTCGTCGATCAGCTCAAGGCCGCCGGAATCCGCGCCGAGGTGGACATCTCCTCCGACCGCTTCCCGAAGAAGATCCGCACCGCCAGCAAGGACAAGGTCCCGTTCGTGCTGATCGCCGGCGGAGACGACGCCGAGGCCGGCGCCGTGTCTTTCCGGTTCCGCGACGGAAGCCAGGACAACGGTGTGCCCGTCGCCGAGGCAGTCCAGCGGATCGTCGACGCCGTCCGTAACCGGACCAGCTAGCGGGGGAGCAACACGTGCAGGAGACCACAGGCGCCGGCCCGGACTATCCGGGCGACGACAACGTGACCGACGACTTTAACCTGGCCGGCGTCCCGGACGCATTCCAGCGTCTGTGGACACCGCACCGCATGGCGTACATCAAGGGCGGCCAGCACCAGTTCAAAAACGAGAACGACTGCCCGTTCTGCGTGGCCCCGGGACGCGGGGACGACGAGTCATTGATCGTTTACCGCGGCCGGTCCTGCTACGTGGTGCTGAACCTGTTCCCGTACAACCCCGGCCACCTGCTGGTCTGCCCGTACCGGCATGTCCCGGACTATACGGACCTGACAGTGGAGGAAACTGCGGAGTTTGCCGAGCTGACGCAGACGGCCATGCGGGTGCTGCGCAAGGTCGCGAACCCCGGCGGCTTCAACCTGGGCATGAACCAGGGCGTGACCGGCGGGGCCGGCGTTGCGGGCCACCTGCACCAGCATGTCGTTCCGCGCTGGGGCGGGGACGGCAACTTCTTCCCGATCATCGCGCAGACCAAAGCGATCACGCAGACCCTGGGCGACGTCCGGCAACAGGTTGCCGAGGCCTGGCCCCAGGGGACGACCCATGCTGAATAAGCACGCCCGCGGCTTCTTCACCGCATTGTTCTCGCCGCTGGCGCGCTGGCTGCTGCGGATGGGCGTCTCGCCCGACGCCGTCACGATCGTCGGCACCGCCGGCGTGGTGGTCGGCGCCCTGGTGTTCTACCCGCTGGGCCAGCTTTGGTGGGGCACGCTGTTCATCACCGCGTTCATCTTCTCCGACGTCCTCGACGGCATCATGGCCCGGCTGCAGGAACGCGGCGGCCGGTGGGGCAACTTCCTGGACTCCACCCTGGACCGGGTCGCCGACGGCGCACTGTTCGCCGGCGTCGCCATCTGGTTCTTCACCGGCGGCCAGAATGCCCCGATCGCCATCGCCGCCCTGGTCTGCCTGGTGCTGGGCATGGTCGTGTCCTATGCCCGGGCAAAAGCGGAGGCGCTGGGCTTTACAGCCAACGTGGGCATCGCGGAACGGGCCGAGCGGCTCGTGTCAGTTCTGGTGGTCACCGGGTTCACCGGAATCGGGCTGCCCACGGTGGTCCTGTTTGCCACTTTGTGCCTGTTGGGCCTGGGCAGCTTCGTGACAGTGGTGCAGCGGATCGCCGCAGTGCACCGCCAGTCGCTGGCGGAGACCCAGGGCACTGCGAGCGAACAGGCCGCCTAAAGGCCGTAACCGGAATTCAAACCGGCCGCGGCGGGGGACTAGTATTAGCCTTACCGGCCAATGGTTCCCGGTAATCCGGTGTGTGCGAGCTGGTGTATGCGAGATTGTCGTCTGCGTGCCGTCCGCGCCCCGGTGAGGTCATCTATCTACCCATAGGGGTTTTTGTGTCTACACCTGATGTAAGCAGCGAAGCCGGCGCGTCCGCGAAGAATGTCACGGGCAGCAGCCGCGTCAAGCGCGGCATGGCGGAGATGCTCAAGGGCGGCGTCATCATGGACGTCGTCAACGTCGAGCAGGCCCGAATCGCCGAGGATGCCGGTGCCGTGGCCGTGATGGCGCTGGAACGCGTTCCCGCCGACATCCGGGCCCAGGGCGGCGTGTCCCGCATGTCGGACCCGGACATGATCGACAAGATCATCGACGCCGTCTCCGTCCCGGTTATGGCCAAGGCCCGCATCGGCCACTTCGTCGAGGCCCAGGTCCTGCAGTCCCTCGGCGTCGATTACATCGACGAGTCCGAGGTCCTGACCCCGGCGGACTACACCAACCACATCGACAAGTGGAACTTCACCGTTCCGTTCGTCTGCGGCGCCACCAACCTTGGCGAAGCGCTGCGACGCATCAACGAGGGCGCGGCGATGATCCGCTCCAAGGGCGAGGCCGGCACCGGAGACGTCTCCAACGCGACCACCCACATGCGCCAGATCCGCGCCGAGATCCTCAAGCTCGCCGCCCTGCCCGAGGACGAGCTCTACGTCGCCGCCAAGGAACTGCAGGCACCGTACGACCTGGTCAAGGAAGTTGCCGCTTCCGGCAAGCTCCCGGTGGTGCTGTTCACCGCCGGCGGCATCGCCACTCCGGCCGACGCCGCGATGATGATGCAGCTCGGCGCGGACGGGGTCTTCGTCGGCTCCGGCATCTTCAAGTCCGGCAACCCGGCCCAGCGTGCCGCCGCCGTCGTGAAGGCCACCACCTTCTTCGATGACCCGGACGTTATCGCCAAGGCCTCCCGCGGCCTCGGCGAAGCCATGGTCGGCATCAACGTCGACGAGATCCCGCAGCCGCATCGCCTCGCCGAGCGCGGCTGGTAGCCTTCGCGCTGTTGAGGGCGCCGGATGGCGCGATCCTCTGCGGGTAAGAGAGACTGCAGAGGCTCCATAAATGAGGCGCCCTGGCGCCGAGTTTGTGGAGAGGCAGTCGAACGCGCTGCCGGATCACACCGCCCGTCTCCGCGCTTCTAAGTTAGACCACGAAGCCGGCCCGTCACCTCTTCAGGTGGCGGGCCGGCGTCGTTTGCGTTCTGGTGGTATTAGTCGAGGCCGCGGCGTTTGAGTAGCGGTTCGAGCTGGGCGTCCCGGCCGCGGAAGGCGCGGAAGGACTCCAGCGGGTCGCGGCTGTTGCCGCGGGACAGCAGCTCGGCGCGGAAGAAGTCGCCGTTGCCGCGGGTCAGCCCGCCGTTCTCCTTGAACCACTCCACGGTCTCGGCATCGAGCACCTCGCTCCAGATGTAGGAGTAGTAGCCCGCGGCGTACCAGCCGCCGGCGAAAATGTGCTGGAAGTAGCCGGTGCGGTAGCGCGGCGGGATCAGGCTGTGCGCGACGCCGGCAGCCGCCAGCGCCTTGGCCTCGAACTCGACGACGTCATCCGGGATCTCGGTGCCGTCCAGCACGTGCCAGGCCAGGTCCAGCAGCGCGGCGCCCAGGTATTCGGTGGTGCCGAACCCCTCGCCCCACAGTTCGGCGGCGTTGAGCTTGTCCACGGTCTCCTGCGGCAGCGGCTCACCGCTGATGTGGTGCTTGGCGTAGTTGGCCAGCACCTCAGGCCACATGATCCACATTTCGTTGACCTGGGAGGGGTACTCAACAAAGTCCCGGGGGACGGCGGTGCCGGCGAACCGCGGGTACGTGACCGAGGAGAAGAGGCCGTGCAGCGCGTGGCCGAATTCGTGGAACGTGGTGCGCAGCTCGTCCAGGGTCAGCAGCGTGGGTTCGCCGGCCGGCGGCTTGGAAATGTTGAGGTTGTTGATCACTACGGGCCGGGTGCCCAGCAGGTCCGACTGTTCCATCAGGGAGTTCATCCAGGCGCCGCCGCGCTTGGAATCCCGGGTGTAGTAGTCACCCAGGAACAGGCCGAGCTCCGTGCCGTCGGCGTTCTTGACTTCCCAGACCCGGACGTCCGGGTGGTAGCCAACCATGTCCGGGCGCTCGGTGAAGGTGATGCCGTACAGGGCGTTGGCGGCAAAGAAGACGCCGTCGTTCAGCACCCGGTCCAGCTCGAAGTACGGCCGGAGCGCCTGTTCATCCACCGAGTACCGGTCGCGCTTCACCCGGGCCGAGTAGAAGGCCCAGTCCCAGGCCTCCAACGGGTGGCCGGCGACCTCCGCCAGGGCCTCGGCCTCGGTGTCGGCATTCCGGACGGCGGCGGGCGCCAGCCGGTTCATCATGGCCTGGACAGCCTGGAAGTCGGGCGCGGTCTGCTGGTCCACGGAGAGTTCGGCGAAGTTTGCGAAGCCCAGGAGCTTCGCCTTCTCGGCCCGGAGCCGGACCATGTCCTTGACCAGCTCCTGCACGTCGAGGCTGCCGCCGCCGGTGCCGCGGCCGATGGAGGCTTCGTAGAGCCGGCGCCGCACCTCGCGGTTCTCCAGCGCGGCCATGGCCGGCTGGTTGCTGGGCTGGATCAGGGTGAGGAGGTACTTGCCGTCGTGCCCGGCGTTGCGGGCGGCCTCTGCGGCGCTGGCGATGTCGTCAGCGGGCAGGCCGGCGAGCTCGGCGGCGTCGTCCAAGAGCAGCGAAGCGGACTTCATGCCCTCCTTGACGCGTTGGCCGAATTCGGTGCCGAGGGTGGAGAGTTCGGCGTTGATGGCCTTGAGCCGTTCCTGGCCGTCCGGGTCGAGCTGGATCCCGGATTGCCGGAACTCCTTGAGGTACTCCTCCACCAGCCGACGTGATTCGGCGTCGAGCTGGTCGGTGTTGATGGCGGCGAAGCGCTCGAACAAGCCGCGGTCCAGGTAGACGGCGTCCTGGTGGGCCGAAAACTTAGGGGACAGGCGGGTCTCCAGTTCACGGATGGCGTCTGAGGCGTCCGCGGACACCATCGTGAAGAACGACGCCGACGCCCGGTGCAGCAGCTGACCGGACCGCTCCATCGCGAGCGCGGTGTTCTCGAACGTTGCCGGCTCGGGATCCGCGATGATGGCTTCGATCTCGGCGAGGTGTTCTGCGAGACCAGCCTCCACGGCTTCGGAGTAGTGCCCGGTCTCAATCTCGGCAAAGGGCGGCAGACCGTACGGGAGGGTGCTGGGAGTCAGGAGGGGGTTAGTCATGAAATGACTCTTTCATGTAAACGGGGAGTTCTCAACGAAATGCTGCGCGTGTTGTGACATACGCCACCGTACGATGGCCTCATGCACACCCTCGTTCCAAGGCCGAAGTATGCCCGGGCAGGCCGGCGGCTGCTCGCCGGCTCGGCAGCGGTGTTACTGACCCTTTCCCTGGCCTCCTGCGGCCTTGTTGCCCGACCGGGAGGCGACGCGCAGGGATCTCCGGCGGCAGGCTCTGCCGGGCAGACGACGGCGACTGCCGGCGCGACGGCGAACATGCCGAGCCCCACTCCCACGCCTACCCCGACGCCCGGGAAGGGGCCGGCCTGCCCGGCGGTACGCTGCGCCTCGGTCCTGGTGACCGGGGACATGCTGGTCCACGCCCAGTTGTGGGAGCAGACCCCTGCCGACGCCCTCGCCACCGGAGCCAAGGGCCTGGACTTCGGGCCGCTGCTAGAAGGCCAGCGCAAGTACATCGAGAAGAGCGACCTTGCGCTCTGCCATCAGGAGACGCCTGTTGCCGGGCCCACCGGCCCGTTCTCCGCTTATCCGTCGTTCAACGTGCCGCCCCAGATCATCACCGCCGCCCGGCAGGTCGGCTACCAGGCCTGCACCACGGCCAGCAACCACACGATCGACCGCGGCACGGCAGGCCTGGTCCGCACCCTTGACGCCCTCGACGCCGCCGGGCTGCAACATACCGGTTCCTACCGCAGCCAAGCCGACTCCCAGGGCGTGCTCATCCTGCAAACCGCCGCGGCCAAGGTCGCCGTGATTGAGGGCGCCTACGGGTTGAACGGGCAGACGCCGGAGTACGCCTGGCAGGTGGACCTGCTCGATCCTGCCGCAATGATCGCCAAGGCCCGGAAAGCGAGGGAACTGGGCGCGGACATCGTGCTGGGTGTTATGCACGCCGGCGACGAATACGCCAGCGTGCCCAACGCCGAGCAGCGCGGCGTCGCCCATGCCCTCGTGGACAGCGGCCAGTTCACGATGATCTACGGTCACCACACCCACTCGGTGCTGCCAATCGAACAGTACAAGGGGACCTGGATTGTCTACGGGCTGGGCAACGGGGTAACGGAACTCTCGCCGACGTACGTGGTGAACAACGAGGGCCTGCTTGTCCGGGCGCAGTTCAGCCAGGACGCCACCGGCAAGTGGACGGTCCCGGACCTCGGCTGGGCGCCTTCGGTCATTGTGCGCGGACCCTACCGCTGGTGCTCGGTGGCGTCGGACGCGCCGCAGGGCAGCTGCGCAGGGCCGGCCGCGGACAAGGCCACCCGGCTGCGGACCCAGGCCGTCGTGGAATCTATGGGCGCGGCAGCCGCAGGGGCCCACGAACTGCTGATCAGTAAGGAGCGCTGACCTTGAAATCATCCGAACCTCGGGAAGGGCTGAGCGAACGACGGCGGAGCGTCGCGGCACGCGGTGCCGAGCTTGCCGTCTTCGAGTACGGCCCGCAGCCGGGCCCGGGCGTTCCGACGCTGCTGCTGGTCCACGGCTACCCGGACGACCACCGGGTCTTTCTCCCTGCTATCGAACAGCTCGCGTCCAGCCACCATGTGGTCGCCTACGACACCCGGAACGCAGGTGCCTCGGACGTCACCGGAAGTCCTGGCGACTTCAGCTTGGCGACGCTCGTGGACGACCTTTTCGCGGTGCTGTCTGCCGTCGGTGCGGCCGGAGGTGCAGGCGCCGTCCACGTGGTGGGCCACGACTGGGGCTCGATCCAGGGCTGGGCCGCGGTGCAGGATCCGCGCGCCGCGGCCCTGATCAGCCGGTACACGTCCATCTCCGGCCCGGACCTGCGCCACTTGTCACGCTGGATGCGCGCCCGCTACCGCAGGCCGCGGGCGTGGCCCCAGCTGGCGGGGCAGTTGCTGCGCAGCTGGTACGTCGGTGCTTTCATGCTTCCGGTGCTGCCGGAGGCCGTCTGGCGGTTGTTCCTGACCCGGCGATACGAGCAACTGGCCAAGCGCGACGTCGGGAACGACCCGGTCCGAGGCCTGGCGCTCTACCGGGCCAATATGTTCACGGCGCGGAAGTGGCCGGCGGCGGCAAGGGTCGTCATGCCCGTGCTGGTCGTGGTGCCGGTCCGGGACCCGTTCCTGTCCCCGGACCTGGTGGAGGGGCTCGAAACGTGGGTCGACGACCTGACGGTAGCGCGGGTGGACAACGGCCACTGGTGGCCCGCAACCCGGCCGGCGGAGTTCGCCGCACTGATTAGGAACTAAAGCGTCGGTAAAGGCCCCGGATAGTATGAATGCCGTGTCCGGTGCCGTCGCAGGGTTGGCCGCCGGCGGGCCGGTCGTCAGCGCGGGCGGCGGGCCGCGTGCTCGCGGGCGAGGACAGCGTAGGAGTCGTCGGGGGAGCCGGGCGTGAAGCTGCCGAACTTGCGCTCCGCGGCGGTCTTGATCAGGAAGTCCGCCAGTGCCGGGTTCTTGGGCAAGAGCGAACCGTGCAGGTAGCTCGCCACAATGTTGCGGTAGCGGGCGCCTTCCTGGCCATCGCTGCTGTTGTTGCCGGTGCCTTTGGCCGTGGTGCCCAGCGGTTCGACCCCGGGGCCGAGCGTCGTCTGGCCGCTGTGGTTCTCATAGCCCAGCACCGTGCCGAACTCCGGTGAGGCCACCGTGACGTTGCCGATCAGCCGTTCATCCGTGCCCTGGGTTCCCACGTCCAGGACACCGATGCCGGGGATCACCGAGCCGGTCCGGGTCTTGAAGAACTTGCCGAACAGCTGGTACAGCCCGCAGATCACCAGCATGGGCGTGCCGTCCTCAGCCAGTTCCTTGAGCACCGTCTCTCTGGACAGCAGGTCATCCTGGATCACCAGCTGGCCGCTGTCCTGGCCGCCGCCGCCCACGATCAGGTCGACGTCGGCGGGGAAGTCATCGCCAACGTTGTACTCCAGCAACTCCGGGGTGTAGCCGTGCCAGCGGAGCCGCTGGGCCAGCACCAGGGCGTTGCCCCAGTCGCCGTAGATGTTCATGTCCCGCGGGTAGAGCTGCAGCACCCGGATGGTGCCCTTGCTCGGCGCGGCCGGCTCCTCGGGCGGCAGAACGTGACCGAAAGACAGTTCGTGCTCCTCAGGCGAGTCGGGGGATTCAGCGGATTCCGGCGATTCGGGGGTCAAGAGACCACCTCCACAGTGGTGATTTTGGACAGTTCGCGGCGGATGGCCAGCATGGCGGTGTAGGTGCAGAAGATGCGCTTCGGCTGGTCCTTGGCGCCGCGGATGAAGGCGGCCAGGGCGGCGGGAAGGTCCGTATCGACGGCGCCGATGGCGACGTCGTCGTACTGCAGCCGCAACGCCATGTCGTAGGCGCGGGAGCCCGAGAGCTGGTCCACGCCGCCTTCGCGCAGGGTGTCGAATTCCACGTCCCACAGCCAGGACATGTCCCGTCCATCGGCGTAATTGTCATTGATCGCGATCATGGTGGCGTACCCGGCGGCGGGGAACGACTTTAGGCCCAGCCGGAAACCGCTGGGGTTCTTGACCAGCACCAGCTCGAGCGGAAGGCCGTCGACGACGAGGCTTTCGCCGCGGCCGAAGGCCGGCGCCACGTTGGCGAGGGCCTTCAACAGCCCTTCATTGTCGGCGGCCGCACCGGCATCTCGCACCGCGATGGCCCGGGCCAGGGTCAGCGCTGCCGCCGCGTTGAAGATGTTGTAGACGCCGCGCAGTTTCATCCGGGTGCTGACTGTGGCGCCGTCGTACTCGAAGTCGGCGTCGTCGGCGCCCACCCGGCGCAGCACCACGTCGGCGTCCGGCTTGGCGGGGGCTGCCGGCACAGGGCTGCCCGGCGCGGCGCGCATCTCGTCGTCGTTGGGGAAGGTGCTGAGCAGCGAGTCGTCGAGGCCGAAGTACCGCACCGCGGGACCACCGGACGTCTCTGCTGCGAGTGTGTCCGCGATCCGGGCGACACGCGGGTCCTCGCGGTTCAGGACCACGGTCCCGGTGGTCTTGGCCGCGATGTGCTGGAGCAGCTCGGCAGTCTTGTCGATTTCGCCGAAACGGTCCAGCTGGTCGCGGAGGACATTCAGCAAGAGGCAGTAACGCGGCGGAACCTTGTTGACGAAGTGCACGGCATGGGCCTCGTCCAGCTCGAGCACGGCGACGTCGGCGTCAAGCCGCCCCCGCCAGTTGACCTCGCCCAGCAGGGCCGCGGCCACACCGCGGGTGAAGTTGCTGCCGGTACGGTTCGTGAAGACCCTCAGGCCCTGACTCTCCAGCAGTTCGACCACCATTTTGGTGGTGGTGGTCTTGCCGTTTGTGCCACTGACGACGGCGACGCCCAGCGGCAGGGTGGACAGCGTCCGCTGCATGAAACCGGGATCCATTTTTTCGACCACCAGGCCGGGGAGGGCCGAGCCTCCGCCCCGGAGCCGGGAGACCCGGCGGACGAGTTTGCCGAGCGGAACGCTGAAGTAGAGCATGCTTTGTAATATATCCCAGCGGCGGCATGGAACCCGGCCGGGCGGGCCGCCCCGGTGCGGCCCGCGGAATTCCCGCGCACTATGCTGGCAGTATGACTTCCCCTTCCTTCCTGCCTGGCTCCCGCGCGGGTTTGGGCCTGCGGATCGGCGTCCTGGCGCTGCAGGGCGACTTCCGTGAGCACCTGCGGGCGATGGACGCCGCCGGCGCCACCGGCGTCGGCGTCCGCCGCCCCTCCGAACTGGAAGGCCTCGACGGCCTGATCATTCCCGGCGGGGAATCGACCGCGATCGACAAGCTGGCCAGGGCGTTTGAACTGCAGGACCCGCTGCGCGAACGGATCCAGTCCGGACTGCCCGTCTACGGCTCCTGCGCCGGCATGATCCTGCTGGCGGACGACATCGCCGACCCCGCCACGGACCTTGCCGGCAACCCGCAGCAGACGTTCGGCGGACTGGACATCACGGTGCGCCGCAACGCCTTCGGCAGGCAGCGTGAATCGTTCGAGACTGACCTGGAGTTCAAAGGCCTGGAGTTCAGCGCCGGTGAGTCCGGCGTCGCCCCGGTGCATGCAGCCTTTATCCGCGGCCCCTGGGTGGAGCGCGTCGGCGACGGCGTGGAGGTCCTCGCCCGGGTGGAACCGTCCCGGGCCGGCCACCCGGAATCCCTCGAAGGGACGGCTAGAATTGTTGCAGTGCGTTCCGGCAAGCTGCTGGCCACCTCCTTCCACCCGGAAGTGACGGGGGAGAAGCGCGTGCACGAACTGTTTATTCGAATGATCAGAGGAGAAGCGTAAAGCATGTCAGGTCACTCCAAATGGGCGACGACCAAGCACAAGAAGGCCATCCTCGATAGCCGCAGGGCCAAGTCGTTCGCCAAGCTGATCAAAAACATCGAAGTTGCCGCGCGCATGGGCGGACCCGACCTGGCCGGCAACCCGAGCCTGGAACTTGCCGTCACCAAAGCCAAGAAGACCTCGGTTCCCGCCGACAACATTGACCGCGCCATCAAGCGCGGCGCCGGCCTCACCGGCGAAGTCGTGGACTATACCGAAATCATGTACGAATGCCGCGGCCCGCAGGGTTCGGCACTGCTGATCGAGTGCCTCACCGACAACAAGAACCGCGCCGCCTCCGAGGTCCGGCTCGCGATCTCCCGCAACGGCGGCACCATCGCCGATCCCGGTTCGGTCAGCTACCTGTTCTCCCGTAAAGGCGTCGTCTCACTGCCGAAGAACGGCCTGACCGAGGACGACGTGCTGATGGCTGTCCTCGACGCCGGTGCCGAGGAAGTCAAGGACAACGGCGACAGCTTCGAGATCCACTCCGAACCGACTGACCTGCAGGCCATCCGCGATGCGCTGAAGGAAGCCGGCATGGAATACGACACCGACGAGGCCGAGTTCGTGCCGTCCATGCAGGTGCCGCTGGACGTCGACGCCGCCAAGAAGTTCATGAAACTCGTGGACGCACTGGAAGAGCTCGACGACGTACAGAACGTCTACAGCAACGCCGACCTCAGCGACGAAGTGCAGGCCGCACTGGAAGCCGAGTGACCCTGCGCGTCCTCGGCGTCGATCCCGGCCTCACCCGCTGCGGAATCGGCGTCGTCGACGTCGAGAAGAACCGCCGAGCCACGATGGTGGCGTTCGGCGTCGTCGGCACCTCGCCGGAAGAAGACCTGGACCAGCGCCTGCTGGTGATCGCCACCTCGATCGACGACTGGCTCGACAAGCACGAACCGCACGTCCTCGCCGTCGAACGCGTCTTTTCCCAGCTCAACGTCAGCACCGTGATGGGCGTCGCCCAGGCCTCCGGCGTCGTGATAGCCGCCGCCGCGCGGCGCGGCATCCCGGTCGCGCTGCACACGCCGTCCGAAGTCAAGGCCGCCGTGACCGGCAGCGGCACCTCCAACAAGGACGCCGTGACCAAGCTGGTCACCAAGATCCTCCGGCTCGACGCTCCGCCGCGCCCGGCCGACGCCGCCGATGCCCTCGCCCTGGCGATCACCCACGCCTGGCGGTCCGGCGGCGCCACTGCCGGCGGTGGAAGTGCCGGCACTGGCGCCGCCGGCTCCGCCGCGGGCCCTGGCCGCCAGTCGCTCACCCCCGCGCAGCGCGCCTGGGCCGACGCCGAAGCCAAAGCGCGGCGTGCGCGCTGAATGTCCGCGCCGCTTGCTAGGGTATTCGTAGATATGTTCGGATAGCCGGCTGCAGCCCAGCCGTAAAACAGGAGCCAGGCCTTGATCAGTTTTCTCCGCGGAACCGTTGCGCACGTCGGCCTGTCCTCGGCCGTGATCGACCTCAACGGTGCCGGCATGAGCGTCAACGCCACGCCGCAGACCCTCAGTAGGCTCCGCGTCGGGGACGAAGGTAAGCTGTTCACCTCCCTGATCGTGCGCGAGGACTCGCTGACGCTGTTCGGCTTCGCCAGCGACGACGAACGCGAGGTCTTTGACGTGCTGCTCAGCGTCAGCGGCGTCGGACCGCGGCTGGCACTCGCCGTCCTGGCAGTCCATGAACCCGAGGCCATCCGCATCGCTGCGCACTCGGGCGACGGCAAGGCGTTCACCAAGGTTCCCGGTATTGGCCCCAAGGTCGCCGGTCGGATCGTGCTGGAACTGGCGGGCAAGCTCGTGCCGCACGGCACCCCGGGCAGCGCCGCGCCGGCCACGTCGTCGGCCGAGACGGTCTGGAAGCCGCAAGTGGTCGCCGCGATGACCAGCCTGGGCTGGTCCGAGAAGGACGCCACCGCCAGCATTGACAAGTCACTGGCTGATTCCCCCGAACTGGCCGAAAAGGGCAACGTTGCGGAAATCCTCCGCGCCACGCTGCGCTGGCTGGGCCAGGACGGCGCACGTGCCGGGAACCGGGTAGGCGCCCGTGGCTGAGCCGTCGCTCACCGCCGGGGGAGAGGAGCCGGAGGAACGCGCCATCGAGGCTGCGCTCCGGCCCAAAAACCTGCACGACTTCGTAGGCCAGCACCGGGTCCGCAAACAGCTGTCGCTCGTGCTGGAGGCGTCCCGGATGCGCGGCCGCAGCGCCGACCACGTGCTGCTGTCCGGCCCGCCCGGACTCGGCAAAACCACCCTGTCCATGATCATCGCCGCCGAGATGAACGCCCCGCTGCGAATCAGCAGCGGCCCAGCGATCCAGCACGCGGGAGATCTCGCCGCGATCCTGTCCTCACTCTCCGAGGGCGAGGTGCTGTTCCTCGACGAAATCCATCGGATGTCCCGGCCGGCTGAGGAAATGCTTTACATGGCCATGGAGGACTTCCGCGTCGACATCGTCGTCGGTAAGGGCGCAGGCGCGACCGCGATTCCACTCGAACTGCCGCCCTTCACCCTGGTCGGCGCCACCACCCGCGCCGGCCTGCTGCCCGGCCCGCTGCGCGACCGCTTCGGCTTCACCGGCCACCTCGAGTTCTATTCCGTGGAGGAACTGGAACTGGTGCTGCGCCGCTCCGCCGGCCTGCTGGACCTGAAGGTGAACTCGGCCGGCTTCAGCGAGATCGCCGGCCGCTCCCGGGGCACGCCCCGCATCGCCAACCGCCTGCTGCGGCGCGTCCGGGACTGGGCACTGGTGCACGGTGTCGAACAGATCGACGCGCGGGCCGCGTCGGCAGCCCTCGACATGTACGAAGTGGACAAGCGCGGCCTGGACCGGCTGGACCGTGCCGTGCTGGAGGCGCTCATCACCAAATTCGGCGGCGGGCCGGTCGGCCTGTCCACCCTCGCCATCGCCGTGGGTGAGGAAACGGAAACGGTGGAGACCGTGGCCGAACCGTACCTGGTCCGCGAAGGCCTGCTGGGCCGGACACCGCGGGGGCGGATCGCCCTCGCCCCGGCGTGGACCCACCTCGGCTTCGCGGTGCCCGCCGGCATGTTCGGCCAGGAACCGCTGGACCTGTTCCAGGCCGAGGACGCGGACGGCGAACCGGCCGGGTTCGGCGCCTGAGCGCGGAAGAAGCCGATCCGTAATAGTCAATAGCACTCCCTAATGACTATTTCCCTTTAGACTGGTATGACGCTCGGCACGTTCGGGCCTTTGTTTCCGTGCACGGCTACACCAAGCCGGCGTTGGCTGGCATGAGTTTCCTGCCAGGTCCTCCGCCAAGTGGCCCCGGAGCGAAGCGGACGTTGCTGGAAAACCAGCTTGTAAGTACAGATCGGAACTTTCCCCTTGGATCCAATGACAATTCTTCTGTTCGTCATGCTCGGTGTGTTCGTCTTCATGATGTTCCGCCGCAACAAGAAGACACAGCAGCAGCAGACGGAGCTCCAGTCGAAGTTCGGCCCCGGTGTTGAAGTGATGACCAGCTTTGGCCTGTTCGGCCGCATCGTCGAGATCGACGAGGCCGAGAACAAGGTCGTCCTGGAGCTTTCCCCGGGCAACACCGCCGTCGTGCACCGCCAGGCCGTCAGCAAGATTGTTGAGCCTGTCGCCGCAGCCGGGGAGCCGACCATTGTTCCCGACGACGCTTCCTCGCTGAGCCTGGGCACAACCGGCACCGTGGACACTCCGGGCGCGACCGGAAACGGCACGGTCGGAAACGGCGCCGTGGGTACCGGCACGACCGGCACGACCGGCACCGGCGCCACTGCCGCCGGCGACGCCCCTCGCGTCGAAACGCCGGACGAAACCCTCCGCCGCCTGAACGACGAAGGCAGGAAAGACAGCTAGTCTGCCTCCTGAGCTATCCCGCGAAGCTACGGTGCGCGGGCATCCGCCGGTGCAGGCCTGACAGGCCGCACCGGCGGTTCCTCCGTAAACAATAGAAAGATCGACAATGGCACGAACTGCCCCCAAACACACAGCCCGCAGGGTGCTGGTCTGGCTTGGCGTAATCCTCGCGGTCCTGACTGCTGTCCTCGCCGGCGGCACCATGGCCGGGCACGCGAGCTGGGCTCCAAAGCTGGCCCTGGACCTTGAAGGCGGCACCCAGATGATCCTGGCGCCCAAGGTGGAGGGCGGTTCGGGCATCAACGAAGAACAGCTCAACCAAGCCGTGGCGATCATCCGCCAGCGCGTAGACGGCTCCGGCGTCGCGGAAGCGGAAATCAGCACGCAGTCCGGCCGCAACGTCATCGTCAGCCTCCCCGGCACTCCCTCCAAGGAGACCCGCGCGCTGATCCAGGCATCCGCCGACATGAACTTCCGCCCGGTCATCCAGGCGGGGGCCGGCGCAGCCGTGCCCCCGGAGTCCCGGACGCCGGAAGACAAACTGCCCAAACCCACCGCCCCACCTGCCAATAGCAGCGACGAGAACTGGGTCACCGCGGACATCTACAAGAAGTTCGAGGCACTCGACTGCGACAACCCGGCCCAGGACAAGCAGGAGCGCTCCGATCCGGCCAAGCCGCTCGTGACCTGTGAACCTGCCTCCGAAGGCAGGCCCGCGGTCAAGTACATCCTCGGCCCGGTAGAGGTCAAAGGCTCAAACATCACCACGTCAACCTTCCAGCTGCAAAGCGGCGCGCAGGGGGCGGTGACCAACCAGTGGGCTGTCAACATCCAGTTCAACGAAGAGGGCACCGCGAAGTTCAAGACCGTCACCGAGCGGTTGAACAAGTTCTACGTCGCGGCCGGCGGCGAGAGCGGCTCGGATCCGAAGGCGCAGTTCGCCATTGTCCTGGACGACCAGGTCATTTCCGCACCGCGGGCCCAGGCTGTCATCACCGACGGCCGCCCGCAGATCACCGGCGGCTTCACCGAACAGACTGCCAAGGCTTTGTCCGACCAGCTGCGCTTCGGTGCGCTGCCGATCAGCTTCGAGATCCAGAGCGAACAGCAGATCTCGGCCACCCTCGGCGGTGAGCAGCTGCGCATGGGCATGCTCGCCGGCCTGATCGGCCTTCTGCTGGTCGTGGTGTACTCGCTGTTCCAGTACCGGGCCCTTGGCTTCGTCACCGTCGCCTCACTCGTCGTCGCCGGTGCGCTGACCTACCTGGCCATCGCGATCCTCGGCTGGACCGAAAACTACCGGCTGTCGCTGGCCGGTGTGGCCGGCATCATCGTGGCGATCGGCCAGACGGCGGACTCCTTCATCGTCTACTTCGAACGCATCCGCGACGAACTCCGCGAGGGCCGCGGCCTGGTTTCGGCCGTGGAGAACGGCTGGAAGCGCGCCAAGCGGACCGTACTCGCCTCCAAGGCCGTCAACCTGCTGGCCGCACTTGTGCTGTACTTCGTCGCCGTGGGCAACGTCCGAGGGTTCGCTTTCACCCTGGGCCTGACCGCTATCGCCGACCTGATCGTCGTCTTCATGTTCACCCACCCGACGCTGCAGCTGCTGGCCCGCACCAAGTTCTTCGGTGAAGGCCACAAGTTCTCCGGCCTTGACCCGAAGCGGCTCGGCGCCGTTCCGCTGTACCGGGGTGCCGGGCGGATCCGCACCCCGGAGGACAAGCCGGTGGCTGCAGTCCGCGTCAAGAACACCGGAGCCGCGGCCGAAGCCGAGCGCCGGATGACCATCGCAGAACGACGCCTTGCCGAAAGGCAGGAACAGGACAAACCAGGACAACGGGGACAGCTTGCCGGTTCCTCCCGGGTCACGTCCAAGGAGGGCAAGTAAATGGCCAGTTTCGCTACTTTCGGTAACGAGCTTTACACCGGCAAGCGCTCGTACGACTTCGTCGGCTCCAAGAAGATCTGGTTCCTGATCGCCGCCGTCGCCGTGGCGCTGTCCATCCTGCTCCCGGTCGCCAAGGGCGGCTTCAACCTGGGCATCGAGTTCCGCGGCGGTTCCGAGTTCACCGTCTCCAACGTCAAGGACCGGGACCCCGGCCTGGGCGAGAAAGCGGTCCAGGACGTCGTCTCCGGCAGCGTCCCGCGGGTCGCCAACGTCGCCGGCAACACGATGCGGATCCAGACCGACAAGCTCAGCGACGATGAGACGCTGCGGATCAAGGACGGCCTCACCAAGGCCTACGGTGTAACCGACAACGAGGTCACCTCGACCTTCGTCGGACCCACCTGGGGCGCCGACGTGACCAAGCAGGCCCTGCTCGGCCTGGCCGTCTTCGTCGGCCTCGCCGCAGTGTTGATGGCCTTGTACTTCCGGACCTGGAAGATGTCCCTGTCGGCCCTTGCCGGCATGGCGGTGACGATGTTCATCACAGCCGGGGTGTACTCGCTCAGCGACTTCGAAGTCACCCCGTCGGCCATCATCGGGTTCCTCACGGTGCTTAGCTACTCGCTGTACGACACCGTGGTGGTCTTCGATAAGATCCGCGAAAACACCGCGGACCTGCAGGCATCCACCCGGCGCACCTTCGGCGAAGAGGTCAACCTCGCCGTCAACCAGACCCTGGTGCGCTCCATCAACACCATGATGGTCGCCATCCTGCCGGTCGGTGCGATCCTGTTCATCGGCGCCGGGCTGCTGGGCGCCGGAACGCTGCGTGACCTCTCACTGGCGCTTTTCGTGGGCATCCTGATCGGCACTGCGGCGACGATTTTCGTCGCTGCTCCGCTCTACGCGTGGCTGCGCCAGGGCGAGCCGGAGCTGATCAAGCAGGCGAAGCGGGTGCAGCAGCGCCGCGCCGACGCCGCCAAGACGG